>DATMAP010000164.1:0-40641 GCA_035559835.1 Gaiellaceae bacterium | reverse complement strand
CCGCCGCAGCGCGACCCGCCACCCCGCGCGGAGCTGCTCGACCTCGTCGCGAGCGGAGGCCGGCTCGTAGCGCGCTCCGCGCCGGAGGTGCCGCGCCAGCGTGGCCGAGTCTGGCCAGACGCCCAGCGCGAGCCCGGCCAGGGCGGCCGCGCCGAGCGCGGTCGTCTCCGGCTCCGCCGCGACCTCGACGGGGCAGCCCAGCAGGTCTGCTTGGAGCTGCATCAGGAAGCCGTTCGCGGAGGCCCCGCCGTCGGCGCGGAGGATGCGGATCGGCCGGGGCAGGGCGTCGAGGACGTCGGCGACCTGCAGCGCGATCGCCTCCAGCGCCGCGCGCACGAGGTGGGCGCGCGTCGTCCCCCGGGTCAGCCCCGTGATCAGGCCGCGCGCCTCGGGGTCCCAGTGCGGCGAGCCGAGGCCGGCGAGCGCCGGGACGAAGAAGACGCCCTCGCTCGAGCCGGCCTCGCGAGCGATCCGCTCCGTCTCCGCCGCGCTGGCGA
This sequence comes from Gaiellaceae bacterium, assembly GCA_035559835.1. GTDB lineage: Bacteria > Actinomycetota > Thermoleophilia > Gaiellales > Gaiellaceae > GMQP-bins7. The sequence goes on along the minus strand of DATMAP010000164.1, from coordinate 40,144 downwards.
CGAGGCCGAGCCCGTCTCGCAGCCACTGGATCGCCGCGCCCGCGGCGAGCACGGCGCCCTCGAGCGCGTACTGCGGGCCGGCGGAGGCCTCCCGCGCGGCGGCCGTCTTGAGCAGGCCGTGCGGGGCCGGGCCGGCGTCGTCGCCGACGTTGACGAGGACGAAGCTGCCCGTCCCGTAGGTCGCCTTCGCCTCCCCGGAGGTGAAGCAGCCCTGCCCGAAGAGCGCGGCCTGCTGGTCGCCGGCGATGCCCGCGATCGGGACGGTCGCGCCGAGCAGCCTGCCCTCGCCGACCGGCCCCGACGAGGCGACGATCTCCGGCAGGAGCGCGCGCTCGATCCCGAACAGGGCCAAGAGCTCGTCGTCCCAGTCGAGCGTCTCGAGGCTGGCAAGCATCGTCCGCGAGGCGTTGGTCGCGTCGGTGACGTGCACCGAGCCGCCGGTGAGCTTCCAGACCAGCCAGCTGTCGACGGTCCCGAAGGCGAGCGTGTCCTGCGGGAGCTCCGTCCGGGCCAGGATCCACTCGAGCTTCGTCGCCGAGAAGTACGGGTCGGGGACGAGCCCCGTCCGCTCCCGGATCAGCTCGGCCGGCAGCTCCCGGCAGCGGCCGGCCGTCCGCCGGTCCTGCCAGACGATCGCCCGCTGCAGCGGCCGTCCCGAGCGGCGCTCCCAGACGAGGGTCGTCTCGCGCTGGTTCGCGAGGCCGAGGCCGAGCAGGTCGGCGGGCGCGATCCGCGCCTGGAAGAGGGCCTGCTCCGCCGCGGCGAGGACGCACGTCCAGATCTCCTCCGGGTCGTGCTCGACCCAGCCGGGACGCGGGAAGTGCTGCCGGAGCTCCCGGTAGCCGCGCCCGCGGGGCCGGAGCTCGGGATCGACGACGAGGCAGGTGACGCCGGTCGTGCCGGCGTCGATGGCGAGGATCACGGCGTGGTCGAGCCGCCCGGCGCGCGGTAGAAGGGCACGTGCTCGGGGGCGAGCGGCTCGTTCCCCAGGATCAGGTCGGCGGCCTTCTCCGCGATCATCACCACCGGGGCGTAGATGTTCGCGTTCGTCACGTACGGCATGACGGAGGCGTCCACGACCCGGAGGCCGTCGAGGCCGTGCACACGCAGGGTGTCGGGATGGACGACGGCCAGCTCGTCGAGACCCATGCGGCAGGTGCAGGAGGGGTGGAGCGCCGTCTCGGCGTCGCGGGCCACCCAGTCCAGGATCTCCTCGTCGGTCTCGACCCCGGGCCCGGGCGACAGCTCGCCCCCGTCGTACTCGGCGAAGGCGGGCTGCCCGAGGAGGTGGCGCGCGCAGCGGACCGCCTCCACCCACTCGCGCCGGTCCTGCGCGGTGGAGAGGTAGTTGAACCGGAGCGCGGGGTGGACGCGCGGGTCGGGGGACGTGATTCGCACCCAGCCGCGCGCGTCGGAGTACATCGGACCCACGTGGACCTGGTAGCCGTGCCCGCCGGCCGGCTGCGTGCCGTCGTAGCGGATGGCGAGGGGGAGGAAGTGGAACATGAGGTTCGGGTAGGCGACCTCGTCGTTGGAGCGGACGAACCCCCCAGCCTCGAAGTGGTTGGTCGCGCCCGGCCCACGGCGGAAGAGGAGCCACTGGAAGCCGACCCAGGGGCGGTTGCGCCACTTGAGCGCGGGCGCGACCGAGACCGGCTTCGTGCAGGCGTGCTGGACGTACACCTCCAGGTGGTCCTGCAGGTTCTCGCCCACGCCGCGGAGCTCGTGGAGGGGCTCGACCCCGACCGAGCGCAGGTGCTCCGGGTCGCCGACGCCCGAGAGCTGGAGAAGCTGCGGCGAGTTGATCGCCCCGCCGCAGAGGATCACCTCGCCCGCCCGGATCCGCTCGACGCGCCGCCCCCGCGCGACCTCGACCCCGACCGCGCGCGTCCCTTCGAAGAGGATGCGCGTGACGAACGACCTGCAGCGCACCTCCAGGTTCGGCCGGTGCAGCACCGGGTGCAGGTACGCGCGCGCGGCGCTCAGCCTGCGCCCCCGGTGGACGTTGCGATCGAAGCGCGCGAAGCCCTCCTGGCGGTAGCCGTTGACGTCGCTCGTGAGCGTGTAGCCGGCCTGCTGCACCGCCGCGAAGAAGGCCGCGAAGAGCGGGTTCGTCGCCGGGCCACGCTCGACCACGAGCGGCCCCTCGCCCCCGCGGTACTCGTCCGCGCCCGCCAGGCAGGTCTCCATGCGCTTGAAGTAGGGCAGGCAGTGCGCGTAGCTCCAGCGCTCGAGCCCCGGCTCGGCCGCCCAGCGCTCGTAGTCGAGCGGGTTGCCGCGCTGGAAGATCATCCCGTTGATCGAGCTGGAGCCGCCCAGCACCCTCCCGCGTGCGTGGGCGATGCGGCGGCCGTGCAGGCAGGGCTCGGGCTCGGACGCGTAGCACCAGTCGTAGCGGCGGTTGCCGATCGGGAAGGAGAGCGCCGCGGGCATGTGGATGTAGACGTCCCAGAGCGAGTCCCGCCGCCCGGCCTCGAGCACGAGCACGCGGGTCGCCGGATCGGCGCTCAGGCGGTTGGCGAGCACGCAGCCCGCCGAGCCTCCCCCGACGATCACCACGTCGTAGGCGGATCTCCTCATGGACGTTCCAGCGCCTCCGCGAGCAGGGTCGAGACGTCGGCCACGCGGAGCTCACGGCCGCTCTGCTTGACGCCGTCGTCGAGCATCATCGTGCAGAAGGGGCAGGCGACGGCGAGGGTCTCGGCGCCGGTCGCGGCGGCCTCCCGCACGCGCTCCTCGTTGATCGCCGAGCCGCGCTCCTCCAGCCACATGTGCGCGCCGCCCGCACCGCAGCAGAACGTGCGCCTGCCGGAGCGGGCCATCTCGAGCGGCCGCCCCACGGCGCCGACCAGCTCGCGCGGGGCGGCGAGGACGTCGTTGTGCCGGGCCAGGTAGCAGGAGTCGTGGTAGGTGATCGCCTGCGCGCCCGGCCTCGGCCGGAGCCTGCCCTCGCGCACCAGCTCGGCCAGGAGCTCGGTGTGGTGGACGACCTCGTAGCGGCCCCCGAAGTCGGGGTACTCGTTCGCGAGCGTGTTGAAGCAGTGCGGGCAGCTCGTCACGATCTTCGTCGCGCCCGCGGCGTCGAGCGTGGCGACGTTCCGCTCGGCCAGCGACTGGAAGACGTACTCGTTCCCCATCCGGCGGGCCGGGTCGCCCGTGCAGGACTCGCGTGGGCCGAGGATGGCGACCTCGAGCCCGGCGGCGAGCAGGAGCCGGGCGGTCGCGCGGGCGGAGACCCGCGCGCGCTCGTCGAAGGAGCCGGCGCAGCCCACCCAGTAGAGCACCTCCGGCGCCGGGTCGCCCGGCTCGAGCACGCGGAGGCCGAGCCCCTCCGCCCAGGCGGCGCGCTCTGCCTGGGGCTTGCCCCACGGGTTCCCCGCCCGCTCGACGTCGCGGAGCATGGGGTCGGCCTCGACCGGGAAGCGCGACTCGACCATGACCAGGTGCCGGCGCAGGTCGACGATGTGGTCGACGTGCTCGATCGAGACCGGGCACTCGTGCACGCACGCGCCGCAGGTGACGCAGTCCCAGACGACCTCGTCCGAGACCGCTCCCGGCACGAGCGGGGCGGTCGCGGCGGCCGGGTCGGCGAGGAGCTTCGGCCCCTCCGCGCGGACGTGGTCGCGCAGGCCCATGATCAGGAGCTTGGGGGACAGCTCCTTGCCGGTCGCGTAGGCCGGGCAGACATCCTGGCAGCGGCCGCACTCGGTGCAGGAGAGCGTGTCCAGGATCTCCTTCCAGGTCAGCTCCGCCGCCGTCCCGGCGCCGAAGCGCAGCTCCTCCTCGGGGAGGTCGAAGCGGAGCGGCTCCAGCCGGCCCCGCGCCCGCGTCCGTCCGAAGAAGACGTTGACCGCCGCGGTGACGATGTGCAGGTGCTTGGAGTAGGGCAGGTAGACGAGGAAGGAGAGGATGATGAGCACGTGCGCCCAGACGAGCGCCCGCTCCAGGGCTTCCGTCGCCGTGCCGTCGCCGAACACGCCGGAGAGCGCGTCGGAGACCGGCGACCAGGCCGCCGGCCAGGCGTTCAGCCCGAGGGCGATCTGGCTCGCGTGCCAGGCGAGGAGCGTCGTCACGATGCCGGCGATCAGCGCCAGGATGAGGTCGGCTTCGCGCAGGTGGCTGCCCTCGAAGCGCCGCGGCCGCTGCACCTTGCGGATCGCAAACGCGGTCGCGACCCCGGCGAGCACGAGGCAGGCGAAGAGGTCGACGAGGAAGGCGAACCAGCCCTGGCGGTCGAGCCAGCCGAGCACCGAGCCGTCGGGCAGGCCGGGCTCCCGGTCGGCGGCGTGGACGAGCGCGAGCAGGATGGTCGGGAAGAGGACGAGGAACCCCCAGAAGATGGCGGCGTGCATCAGGCCGGGGACGAGCCGCTGGAGGAGCTTGCGCTGCCCGAGCACGACGACCGCCTCGTTCCGGAGCCGCTTCGGCAGGTCGTCGCGGCGCGCAAGCGGCGCACCGAGCCGGACGAGGCGGACGAGCAAGAGGGCCCGGCGGGCGGCGAGCGTCAGCGCCGCGGCCGCGATCGCCGCCAGGGCGAGCGCGGACAGGACGACGGCTATCGCCCCCTCGCCTTCCGGATCTCGGCCGAGATCGCCGGGACGACCTCGTGCAGGTCGCCGATGACCGCGTAGTCCGCGCTCGCGAGGATGGGCGCGTCGGGGTCGGTGTTGATCGCGAGGAGCGTCTTCGCCCCCTTGCAGCCGGCCAGGTGTTGCGTCGCTCCGCTGATCCCGCAGGCGATGTAGACGTCCGGGGCGATCTTCGTCCCGGTCTGCCCGACCTGGTCCGTGTGTGGCCGCCAGCCGGCCATGGTCACGGCGCGCGAGCAGCCGACCGCGCCCCCGAGGAGGGCGGCCAGCTCCTCGATGACCGCGAAGCCCTCGGCGGAGCCGGCGCCCCGGCCGGCGGAGACGACGACCTTGGCGTCGGCCAGGGAGATGCCGCCGGCCGCGGCCTGCACCCGCTCGACGACGCGCACCACGAGATCGGCGTCCGTGAGCGACGGGGTGAAGCGCTCCACGGCTGGGCCGGCCGCCGGCGCAGCCTCGGCGGGGACGGCGTGCGGCGCCACGGTCAGGAGCTTCGGCGAGCCGTGCAGGCTCGCCTCCTCGAGCAGGCTGCCCCCCCAGCGCAGGCGGGTCAGGCGCATGGGCTCGCCGAGCGCCGCCTCGAGGCAGTTCGTCGCCAGGGGCAGGTCGAGGAGCGCGCCGACGTGCGCCAGCACCTCGTTGCCGCGCTCGCTCCCCGCGGCCACGACCGCCGCCGGAGCAAGGCGCTCGACCAGCTCCACGACGGCCCTCGCGAGCGCGACCGGCGCATGCGCGGCGAAGGCCTCGTGCTCGGCGAGGTGCACGGTCGAGACGCCGTGCTCGCCGAGCGTCGCCGCGAGCTCCGTCCCCTCTCCGCCCCGGACGGGGGCGAGAGCGTGCAGCGGCTCGCCGGGCGCGAGCGAGCGCGCGAAGGCGAGCGCCTGCAGCGAGAGCTCGTCGGGGCCCTCCGGCCCGCGCTCGACGAGGGCGAGCACGGTCACGTCAGGACTCCGATCCGCTCGAGTACCTCGACCACGCGCGGCGCCGCCTCGGGCCCGTGGCCGAGGATCTCGGCCTGCTTGCGCTGGCCCCCGGGGACGACCAGCCGCAGCCGCTCGAGCCGCGGCTCCGGACGCGCCGGCCGCGAGGCGGCGACCGGCTTGCGCTGCGCGCGCATCCGGCCAGGGACGGAGGGGTAGCGGGGGAGGTTGAGGCCCTCCTTCACCGTCACCACCGCCGGCAGGGGCAGGTCGTAGACGTCGCGTCCGCCCGGCGCCTCCTGCTCGCAGCGGATGCGGCCGCCCTCGACGGCGAGGCTCTTGAGCCCGGTCGCGCAGGGCAGCCCGAGCCTGTGGGCGACGCGGACGCCGACCTGGTAGCCGCCGGCGTCGGCGGACTCGTTGCCGAAGAGGAGGAGGTCGTACTCGATCCCCGCCGCGCGCTCGGCCTCGACCGCGGCTGCGATCGCGGCCGCGGTCGCCTGCGCGTCCCACTCCTCTCCGTCGGTCACGAGATGGATCGCGCGGTCGATGCCCAGCGCCAGCGCGTCGCGAAGCTGCTCCTCGGCCTCGGGCGGGCCGAGCGTAAGCACGACCGACTCGCCCCCGTGCCGCTCGACGATCCGCACCGCCTCCTCGACGCCGCACTCCTCGTGTGGGCTGATCGTGAAGCCGAGGTGCTGCGTCGCGATCGCCTGCCCGTCGGGCGTGAGCACGATCGTGCCGCCCGTCATCGGCACCCGCTTCACGCAGACGAGGACGTTCACGAGCGGATGCGCACGTTCTCAGGGTCGAAGAGCGGCGTCGAGCCAGCCACCGCGACGGTGACCGGGTAGCGCTCGCCCAGGTACTCGACGGCGAGCTCGGCGCCGACCTGTGCGTGCTCGGGTGGCAGGTAGGCGAGGAGGATGTGCCTGCCCACCGAGGGACCGGTTCCCGCGCTCGTCACGTACGAGCGACGGCCCTTGGCGTCCACGAGCGGCTCGCCGGCGAGGGTGAGGACCGGCTCGCGCCCGAGCGGGTAGCGCTCGACGCCGCTCGAGGAGGTGTGGTCGTCCACGGTCAGCGTGCAGAGGATCGCGGCGGGCTCGGCCTCGCGGTGGCGGAGGTGCGCCTCCTTGCCGACGAAGTCCTCGTCCTTCACCCGCGGCGGCGCCATCCCGGCCTCGACCACCGTGTACTCGCTCTCCAGCTCGGCGCCGTAGGCGCGGTAGCACTTCTCCAGGCGGCCGGTCGTGCCGTACACCCCGATCCCGGCGGCGATCAGCCCGTGCGGGCGGCCGGCCTCCCAAACGAGGTCCCAGAGCCGGGCCCCCTGCTCGCTCGGGACGTACAGCTCCCAGCCGAGGTCGCCCACGTAGGAGATGCGCGAGGCGAGGACGCGGAGCGGACCGACCTCGATCGTCCGGCAGGTCGCGAAGGGGAAGCCCTCGTGGGAGACGTCGTCGCTCGTGAGGCTCGCCAGGATCTCGCGCGCCCGCGGCCCCCAGAGCCCGAGCGTGCACCAGGACGAGGTCAGGTCGGCGAGCTGCGCCGAGCCGTCCTCGGGGAGGTGGTCGCGCAGCCACTTGCGGTCGGCCATCCCGTGGGCGCCGCCGGTGACGACGCGGAAGTGCTCGTCGCCGAGGCGCATGACCGTCAGGTCGGCCTTGAACCCCCCGCCCGGGGTCAGCCACGGGGTGTAGACGACGCGGCCGGGCGCGACGTCCATCTGCCGCAGCGAGACCCGCTGGAGCGCGTCGAGGGCGCCCGGGCCGGTCACGTCGAAGATCGCGAAGGCGGAGAGGTCGAAGATCGCGGCACGGTCGCGCATGGCCAGGTGCTCGGCAGTGATGATCGGCGACCACCAGCGGGCGTCCCACTCCGCCTCGCGGCGGGCGACGCGGTCGCCGTACTCCTCGAGCAGAGGCGCGTTCGACTCGTACCACTGCGGACGCTCCCAGCCGGCTGCCTCGAAGAAGACCGCCCCCAGGGCCCGCTCCCGCTCGTAGAAGGGCGACAGGCGCAGCGGCCGGTTCGACTCCCACTGCTCGAGCGGGTGGACGATCCCGTAGGTCTTGTTGAAGCCCTCGGCGGCTCGTGCCTTGACGTGGAAGCGGGTCTTCTGGTGCTCGTGGAAGCGGGCGACGTCCGAGGAGTGGAGGTCGATCTCGGACTCCCCGTGGACCATCCACTCGGCGAGCGACTTGCCCACGCCCGGCCCCTCCTTGACCCAGACGGCGGCCGCCGACCAGAGCCCCTTCACCTCCGGCGTCTCGCCCAGGACCGGCAGGCCGTCGGGGGTGAGGGAGAGGATCCCGTTGATCGCGTACTTGATCCCGACGCGCTCGTCGCCGACGATCTCCGGCATCAGCTCGAGGGCCTGCTCGAGCTGCGGGGCGAAGTCCTCCTGCGTGAACGGGAACTCGGTGGGGGAGAGCGCCGCCTCCTCGACCGAGGGCAGGTCCTCGGGCTCGTACAGGATCGGCCGGTGCGCGTAAGAGCCGATCTCGAGCGAGGTCCCGTCCTGGCGCTCGTACATGTTCGTGTCCATGTCGCGCACGATCGGGAACTCGATCGACCGCGTGCAGCGCTCGAAGCAGGGCACGGGGCCGATGTCGATCATCTGGTGCACGGCCGGCGTGAGCGGGATGGAGGCCCCCGCCATCCGCGCCAGCCGCGGGCTCCAGACGCCGCAGGCGACGACGACGATCTCGGTGTCGATGTCCCCGGCGGTCGTGCGCACCCGGGCGATACGTCCCCGCCGGGTGTCGATCCCGAGCACCTCGGTGCGCGCGGCCACGGTCAGGGCACCTAGCTCGACGGCCTGCTCACGCATCAGCGTGCCGGCCCGCAGCGAGTCGACCACCCCGACGCTCGGCGTGTAGAAGCCGCCGAGGATCACCCGCTCGTCGAGGAAGGGGACGAGCTCCTTCACCTCGGCGGGGGTGACGAGGGACACGGGCTCGACCCCCCAGGCCTTGGCCGAGGACACGCGCCGCGCGAGCTCCTGCAGGCGCTCCTCGGTCCGGGCGACCTCGATCCCGCCGGACTCGGTGAAGACGCCCAGCTCCTTGTACTGGCGCATGCTCTCCAGCGTCAGCGCCGTCATCTCCTTCGAGTGGTCGACGGGGTAGATGAAGTTGGAGGCATGCCCGGTGGAGCCGCCGGCGTTCGGGAGCGGGCCCTTCTCGAGGAGGACGAGGTCGCGCCAGCCCAGGCGGGCGAGGTGGTAGGCGACGCTCGAGCCGACGATCCCGGCGCCGATGACGACTGCGTGCGCGGAGGTGGGGAGGCGCTGCGTTCGGCTCATGCGCTCGCCCTCATATATCAGTGTGCATATCAGAGTGCAACCGGAAAGCGCCTAGAGGACCTCTCGGATCGCCCGCTCGAAGCCGGTCACGTGCCGGGCCATCGCGGCCTCGGCCCGGTCGGGGTCGCCGTGCAGGACCGCCTCCAGGAGCTCGAGGTGCTCGCGGACGGCCTCCTCCAGGCGCCTCGTCCGGCCGAGGGCGAGGAACCAGATGCGCAGGCTGAGGACGTAGTACTCGTCGAGCGTGGCCTCCAGGAAGGGGTTGTGGGCACAGCGCCAGAGGTGTCGGTGGATGCGCTGGTCGAGCTCGATCAGGCGCCGCTCGTCCGCGCTCGCGGTCAGCTCTTCCAGCTCGGCGATCAGGGCCCGGGTCTGCTCGCGGTCGGCCTCCGTCGACCGTTCCGCGGCGAGGCGGGCGGCGAAGCTCTCGACGGCACGCCGGACCTCGGAGAGGACGGCGAGGTCGAGGACGTTGACGTTCGCGACGAAGATCCCGCGCCGTGGGTAGACCTCGACCAGGCACTCGCGCTCGAGCCGCTGGAGGGCCTCCCGCACCGGCGTGCGCCCGAGGCCGAGCCGGTCCTGCAGCTCGCGCTCGCTGACGATCGAGCCCGGGGGGAGCTCGAGCGTGACGATCAGCTCGCGGATGCGGTAGTAGGCGCGGTCGCCCAGCGACTGCGCCTCCGCCGCCTCGGGCTGGTGGACGCGGAGCGGTGAGGTGCTCATCGGTCTCGGTCGCAGCGGGGGGTGGTCATCGAAACAGTGGGGTCAGTGGGGTCTGCAACACGGGGTCAGGTCCCGTTTGTTGCATGCAACACGGGGTCAGGTCCCGTTTGTTGCACGCGTGCGTGCAACAAACGGGACCTGACCCCGTGTTGCATCGACCCCGGGTTGCATCTACTTCAGCCAGGCGTTCACCTTGGCCGCGTTCGCCTTCACCCAGCGCTCTGCTGCCAGGTCGGGCTTCACCTTGTCGCCTGCGATCCACTTGGCGACGAGGTTCTGGTCGGCGTTCGACCAGCGGAAGTTCCGCAGCACCTTGACCGCGGGCGAGCCGCTCTGCGCGAACTTCTTGCCGAACAGCTTCATCAGCGGGTAGGCGTCGTAGGCGCAGCGGTACTGCTTGATGTCGCCCCCTGCGCTCGCGTCGTCCTTGCAGCCCTTGAAGCGGGGCGGCAGCTTCACCTCGACCAGGTCGAGGCTGGCGTTCAGGTACTGCGGCGTCCACCAGTAGAAGATGACCGGCTTGCGCTGCTTGATCAGCTGCGTAAACCGCGCCACCTCGGCGGGCTCGGCTCCCACCGTCACGTGCTTGAAGTTCAGGCCCAGCGCCTGGATCAGCTCCTTGTCCTTCTGCACGTACGACGGGTCGCCGCCGAGGAACATCCCCTGGGAGCCCGACTCTGGGCTGCGGAACACGGACTCCTTGCCCTTGAGGCCGCGCCAGGTCTTGAACTCCGGGTACTGCTTCAAGAGGTACCGGGGGATGAACCAGCCGATGTGCCCGATCAGCCCGTTCGAGCCGACGAGGACGACCGACTTCTGCTTGGTCACGTACTGCTTGTACTGGTCGACGTGCTGCCAGTCCTCGAGCACGGCGTCCACCTTGCCGTCCGCCATCGCCTGGAAGACGGGGATCTCGGTGATCTTCGTGATGTTGACCTTGCAGCCGAGCCGCTTCTCGAGCACGTACTTGGCGACGTAGGTGTTCGCGGTGGAGCCGGCCCAGGCCTGCTCGTTCAGGGTGACGGTGCCACACGACTGTCCTGCGCCGCCGAGCGCGCTCCCGGACGAGACGAGCCCGGCCGTCGCTGCCAGCACGGCGCCGAGCACCAGCGTCGAGCGGGCTCTGGCGAATCTCGACATCGATACCTCCTCCTTCTCCGCTTCCACGGATCGTTGCTCTCTCACGCGACCTCCTCCTTTCGTACCGCCTGCGTTGCCTGGGTGACCCGGTCGAGCGCGATGCCGAGCGCGAGGATGGCGAGCGAGGCGACGACGCCCTGCCCGAACTCGCCCCGCACGAGCCCCTCGGCGACGAGGTAGCCGAGCCCGCCTGAGCCGACCAGCCCGCCGATCACGACCACCGCCAGCACCATGATGATCCCCTGGTTGACGCCGAGCATGATCGCGTCGCCCGCGAGCGGGATCTTGACCTTGGCCAGGACCTGGCGCCGGGTGGCGCCGAACGCGCTCGCAGCCTCGACCGACTCCGGGGCGACGTCCCGCACGCCGCGCTCGACCAGGCGGACGACGACGGGGAACGCGTACAGGACGCCGGCGACGATGCCGGGCACGATCGAGACCGGCATCAGGTAGATGAAGGGGATGATGTAGACGAGCTGCGGCAGCGTCTGCAACACGTCGTTGACCGGCCGCAGCACGCGCGAGACGGCCGTGCTCTCCGCGGCCAGGACGCCGAGCGCGACGCCGATCAGGACGGCGATCGCGGTCGCCACGAGCACCTGCGAGAACGTATCCATCGCCGGCTCCCACATGCCCATCACCCCGATCGAGGCGAGCATGGCGAGCGTGGTCAGGGCGGGACGCAGGCCGCCGATGACGAGGGCGATGGCCGTCAGCCCGCCCACGGTCACGAACCAGGGGGTACCGAGCAGGAACGCCTGCAGCGGCTGCAGGCCGTGCACGAGCAGCGCGTTCCCGGTCGGCTCGGTGATCGAGAAGACGAACGTGGCCGGGTCCTGGACGTAGTCGAGCGCGCCCTGCACCTTGACGAGCAGCCACGCCTGGGCGGTCGAGCCCTCCGGGTAGACGGCGCCGGCCCCGAGGGCCTTGGCGAGCCAGACGGTGGCCGCGATCCCCGCGGCCGTCGCGACCGTGGCCAGCCGGAGCCGTCGGCGCAGCGCGCCGGTGAGGTGGCGGGCGGCGGGGTCGGTCCGGTTGGCGGCCGCCTCCGTCGCTCGGTCGAGCGCCATCGCCATGATCACGATCGCGGCGCCGGCGAGGATGGCGAGCGCCGGGTTCGAGTAGAGCCCGCTCGTGACCACGTCGCCGAGCCCGCCCCCGCCGATCAGGCCGGCGATGACGACCATCGAGAGCGCGAACAGGATCGTCTGGTTGACGCCGAGGAGCAGCATCCGGCGGGCCAGCGGCAGCTGCACCTTGGTCAGGAGCTGCGGCCGGGTCGCTCCCATCGAGGTGGCCGCCTCGACCGTGTTCGCCGGCACGCGCCGGATCCCGAGGGCCGTGATCCTGACCGCGGGCGGGATCGCGTAGATCATGGTCGAGACGACGGCCGCTCCCGGGCCGACCGAGAAGAGGATCACGACCGGGAGCAGGTAGGCGAAGGCGGGCACGATCTGCATCGCGTCGAGGACCGGGGTGATCGCCTGCTGGACGCGGCCCGAGAGCCCGGCGGCGATCCCGAGCGGGATCCCCACGGCGAGCGAGAGGGCGACGGCCGCGAGCATCAGGGCGAGCGTCTGCATGCTCTCCGTCCACAGCCCCATGAGCGCGAAGGACGCGAAGCCGCCGACGACCCAGGCGGCGGCGCGCAGCCCTCCGAAGCGGAGCGCCAGCAGGGTGCCCGCGGTCGCCGTCCCGGCCCAGGTGAGCCAGCGCAGCAGCCGCTCGAACCACCCGACCAGGTCGTCGACGAAGGTCGCGAACCCGTCGAAGAGGGCGAACACGAAGCTGGCGTCCTCGGCGTTCCGCTGGTCGGAGAGCCAGATGTGGAAGTCGTCGAGGTGGAAGGGGAGCGAGCTCCACTCCAGCCGCTGCGGCCACGGGTAGCGGAGCTCCCACGCCCGGTAGGCGACGTACATGGCGGCGACGATCGCGGCCGAGAGGAGCGCGCGGCTCCGCCACCAGGGACGGTGGGCGGCGACCGGCGCGGGGCGGATCGCCTCGGCGGCGACGGACGCCACTAGTCGCTCCCCTCGCCGGCGATCGCGGCCAGCACCGTGTCCCGGTCGACGAGCCCGACGACGCGCCCGTTCTCCACCGCGCAGACGGGCTTCTCGCTCGCCGCGATCACCGGGACGGCGCGGCGGACGGTGGTGGCGACGTCCAGGCGCGGACCGTCGGTCGGCTCGTCCGGGCCGGGCTCGCGCATCACCCAGCGCAGGGTGAGGACGTGGCTGCGGGGGATGTCGCGCGTGAAGTTGGCGACGTACTCGTCGGCGGGCGAGCCGACCAGCTCCTCGGGCGTGCCCAGCTGCACGATCGCCCCGTCGCGCATGATCGCGATCCGGTCGCCGAGCCGGAGCGCCTCGGCGAGGTCGTGCGTGATGAAGATCATCGTCTTCCCCGTCTCCGCCTGCAGCCGGCAGATCTCGTCCTGCATGTCGCGGCGGATGAGGGGATCGAGCGCGCTGAACGGCTCGTCGTAGAGCATCACGTCGGGATCGACCGCGAAGGCGCGGGCGACCCCCACGCGCTGCTGCATCCCGCCGGAGAGCTGGTCGGGGAACTGGTTGGCGACGTCCTCGAGCCCGACGAGGCGCAGGACCTCGTGGGCGCGGGCATGGCGCTCGGCCTTGCCCACTCCCTGGACCTCGAGCCCGAAGGCGACGTTGTCGATCACGCGCCGGTGCGCGAGCAGGCCGAAGTGCTGGAACACCATCGCCACCGAGTGGCGGCGCAGCTCGCGCAGCTCGGCGCGACCGGCCTTCATCACGTCGCGTCCGGCGATCTCGATCTCGCCCGCGGTCGGCTCGATCAGGCGGATGAGCGTGCGGACGAGCGTCGACTTGCCGGAGCCGGACAGGCCCATGACCACGAACACCTCGCCCGGCCAGACGTCGAAGGAGACGTCGCGCACGGCCGCGATGCAGCCCGTCTTCTCGCGCAGCTCGCGGCGGGAGAGCCCCGCGTCGGGGGTGCCGATGATCCGATCCGCGCCCGGCCCGAAGATCTTCCACACGCCGCGGGCGCGGATGACCGGCTCGGCGCTGCGGGCGCGGATGACCGGCTCGGCGCTGCGGCCGCTCGCTCTCGCGCCGTTCCCCGTCACCACCGCTGCGCGCGCCGCTGATATACGACGAGTATATTCGCCTGCGACGTGCGCGACTACTCGATGCTGATCGCCGGCGAGTGGGTCGAGAGCGAGTCCGGCGAGCGCGCTGCGGCCGAGAGCCCCGCGACCGGGGAGGCGATCGGGACCGTCCCCCAGGGGACGCGCGCGGACGCCCGGCGGGCGATCGCGGCCGCGAACGAGGCCGCGCCCGGGTGGGCGGCGCGCTCGGCGTTCGAGCGCGCGGAGGCCCTCGAGCGCGTGGCCACGCTCGTCGCCGAGCGCCGCGACGCCCTCGCCCGGACGCTCACGCTCGACCAGGGCAAGCCGCTTCGGGCCGAGGCCTACGACGAGGTGGACGAGCTGGCCGCCTACTTCCGGCACGCAGCCGCGGAGGCGATCCGGCTCGAGGGGACGCTGCCGCCGTCGGTGGACGCGGCCAAGCGCGTCCTCGTCTACCGCGTCCCGCGCGGGGTGGTGGGCGTGATCACGCCCTGGAACTGGCCGTACACGATGCCCGCCGAGGTGCTGGCGCCGGCGCTGGCCGCGGGCAACGCGGTCGTCTGGACGCCGGCCCCGACGACGTCGGTCTGCGCGGTCTGCCTCGCCGAGTGCGTCGCCGACGCGGAGCTGCCGCCGGGCGTCTTCAACCTCGTCACCGGGCCGGGTCCGGTCGTGGGCGACGAGATCGCGGCGAGCCCCGGAACCCACGCCGTCGCCTTCATCGGCTCGATCGACACCGGCCACCGGGTCGCGGCGCGTGCCGCTGGGAAGGCGCTCCTCCTCGAGCTGGGAGGGAACGGCCCCTTCGTCGTGCTCGGGGACGCGGACGTGGAAGCGGCCGCGGCGGCGAGCCTCTCCGCCGCCTTCCTCTGCGCGGGGCAGAGCTGCACGGCCGGCGAGCGGTTCCTCGTGCACGAGCGCGTGCACGACGAGTTCCTGGCCGCGCTGTCCGCGGCGATCGCGCGCGAGGTCCGGCTCGGCGATCCCTTCGACGAGGCGACGACGATGGGGCCCCTGAACAACGAGCCCACGGCGGCGAAGACCGAGCGCCACGTCGAGGACGCGCTCGCCCGCGGCGCCCGGCTGGTCGCGGGCGGCGCCCGCGCGGACGGCTTCCCCACGCGCCTCTACTTCCAGCCCACCGTCCTCGACGGGGTCGGTGAGGAGATGGCGGTCGCGCGCGAGGAGACCTTCGGCCCGGTCGTGCCGGTGACCCGGATCGCCTCCGAGGAGGAGGCGCTCGCGCTCGCCAACGCCTCCCCCTACGGCCTCCTGACCGCGGTCTGGACGCGCGATCTCGCGCGCGGGCTCCGCTTCGCCGAGCGCGTGCGCGCCGGCTGGGTGAACGTGAACGAGTCGACCAACTACTGGGAGAGCCACCTGCCCTTCGGCGGCCGGGCGGGGTCCCGCTCGGGCCTCGGCCGCGTCGGCGGTCGCTTCCCCTGCGAGGCCTTCACCGAGCCGAAGACGGTCGTCGTCTCGCTCGGGTGAGTCGCGCGGGCCCGACCGACCGGCGGGCTACGCCGGCTCGTGCGGGCGCTGCCGTTGCCGCAGCCGCCTGGTCACGGCACGCACGGGGCCGAGCGCGATGATCACCACGATCGTCGTCGCCACGGCTCCGGCGTAGTAGCCCGAACCGGCCGCGATCCCGATCGCCGCCACGACCCACAGCGTCGCCGCCGTCGTCAGCCCCCGGACCGCCGATCCCTGCCGGATGATCGTGCCCGCGCCGAGGAAGCCGATGCCGCTGACGATCTGGGCAGCGATCCGGGTCGGGTCGACCGGTACCGGCCGGCTCCCCTGCGCGAAGAAGTCGGCGAACCCGTAGGCGGAGACGAGCGTGAAGAGCGCGGATCCGACGGCGACGAGCAGGTGCGTGCGCAGGCCCGCTTCGTGCTCGCTCAGCTCGCGCTCGACGCCCACGGCGGCGCCGAGACCGGCCGCGAGCAGGATCCGCAGCAGCTCCTCCTGGAACGAGAGGTCGGGGACCACCCGACGACGTTCGCCGCCTCGGCCCCCGGTCCTTCAGAGCCCGAGCAGGGCGATCCCCGCCACCACGAGCGCCGCCCCGGCGAGCCGCGAGCGGGCGACGCGCTCGCCGAGGAGCGGCGCGGCCAGGGCCGTGGCGATGACGACGCTCGTCTCGCGCACGGCTGCGACCGGTGCCGGCGAGGAGCGCTCGAGCGCCTCCAGCACGAGCACGTAGGCGACGAAGCTGAGGATGCCGGCGAGGGCGGGCGCGGGCCGCAGCTCGGCCCGGATCCGCGGGCGCCCGCCGAGGGCGAGGAGCCCCCCTGCGTAGCCGAGCGCGGCCGGGATCATCGCCAGCTCGAGGTAGAGGATCGGGCCTGCGTGCTGGATCCCGCGGTCGTCGACGAGCGTGTAGGCGGCGATGCAGGACGCGATCGTGAGCGCGAGGGCGGCGTCGGCTGTCCCGCGCGGCCCTCCCAGCCCGCGGACGAGGAGCACGCCGGCTCCGACGAGCACGACGCCTGCGGCCTGCACGGCGCCCGCCCCGGAGCCCAGGGCGACCGCGCCCACGACGAGGACGAGCACAGGTGCCAGCCCGCGCGAGATCGGGTAGACGAAGGAGAGCTCGGCGCGCCGGTACGCGGCGCCCAAGAGGGCGAAGTAGGCAAGCTCCAGGACCGCCGTCGCCGCGAGGTACGGCCAGACGCGCCGGTCGAGCTCCCAGGTGGCGGCCGCGACGGGAGCGAAGACGGCCACGGCCGCGACGAGCGCGACCGCGGTCGCCGCCTCGGGGTCGCGCGCCCGCGCGAGGAGCAGGTTCCAGGAGGCGTGGAGGAACGCGGCACCGAGCGCGAGCGCGAAGGCGGTGGCCGGCATGGGTGCGAAGACTAGGCTGGAGCGGGCGGTAGGGTTGCCTCTCCGGATGCATGCCACCCGCGCCGCCGTCTTCGACTTCAACGGGACGCTCTCCCGCGACGAGCCGATCCTGTGCGACGTCTACCGGGAGCTCTTCGGCGCGCGGGGGCGCCCGCTCTCGGCCGCCGACTACTACGAGCGGCTCGCCGGCCTGTCGGACGACGCGATCATCCGCACCTGGCTCGGGGTCGACGGGGAGGCGCTGGCCGCGCTCGTCGAGGAGCGCATCGACCGCTACCTGGAGCGTTCCGGCGACGGCTCGACGGTGGCTCCCGCGGTGCGGGAGGCGGTCGCGTACGCGGCCGAGCGCGTGCCCGTCGCCGTCGTCTCGGGCGCGTTCCGGCGCGAGATCGAGCCCGTGCTCGCCGGGGCCGGGCTCGACCGGCACGTGGCGGTGCTCGTGGCGGCCGAGGACGTCGAGCGCGGCAAGCCGGACCCGGCCGGATACGTGCGCGCGCTCGAGCTGCTCGGCGCCGGCCTTCGCCCGCGCGACGCCGTCGCCTTCGAGGACACGGAGGCCGGCGTCGCCTCCGCCAAGGCGGCAGGGCTGCGGTGCGTGGCGGTGCTCGGCACCCACCCGCCGGACCGCCTCCGCAGGGCGGACGAGATCGTGGAGGCGATCGACGTCGGACTCCTCCGGCGGTTGCTCGGGTGACGCTCGTGATCGCCCATCGCGGCGCCTCCTGGGAGCTCCCCGAGAACACGCTGCCGGCGTTCGAGCGCGCGATCGAGCTCGGGGCGGACTACGTCGAGCTCGACGTGCACGCGGCTCCCGACGGCGCCCTCGTCGTCTGCCACGACCCTCCTCGCGGCGGCGAGCCTCTCCTGGAGGAGGTGGTGGAGGCGCTCGCCGGCCGGATCGGGCTCATGTGCGAGCTGAAGACGCCGTGGCGCTACCGCCGCCACGACGTCGTCGCGCGCACCGTGCGGCTCCTGCCCGAGGACGCGGTCGTGCTCTCCTTCGACCCGCGCGCGCTGCGCGAGGTGCGCGGGCGGCGCACGCTGCAGCACGTCGGCTTCGGCGTCTCGATCCGGCGCGCGGCCGAGTACGCGTGGGGCGTCGGCTTCCACGATCCGCGCGTGACGCGGCGCGGGCTCGCAAGGGCGCACGCGCTCGGCCTCGTCGCCACCGTGTACACGGTCAACGACCCCGCGCGCATGCGGGAGCTGGCCGCCTTGGGCGTCGACGGGATCTTCAGCGACCGCCCGGACCTGCTGCTGGCGACGCTCCACGCTCGCAGGGGCCCGCCGTGACCGGACTGCCGCGAACGGCGCCGGCGCTCGTCCTCGGCTTGGTCGGCTGCGCCGCAGCCGCCGTCGTCGCCGGCGGAGCCGGCTCTGCCTCCGGCGCGGGCGGGGCCGCGCCGCACGGGGTCAACGTCGCCGTCTCGCAGGCGCGGGGAGCCCAGAGCGAGGCGAGCATCGCGATCCACCCGCTCGACTCCGAGATCCTCGTCGCGGGCTCGAACAGCGAGGCCGAGCCGACGATGCGCGCGTACGGCTCGACCGACGGCGGCCGCACCTGGACCTCCGACGCCGCGCCCCCGCTGCCACCCGCCTCGCCGCCGGGGAGCACGACCGCCGACCCCGTCGTCGGCATCGATCGCGACGGGCGGCAGTACTACGGCTTCGTCCGGCTCGGGCGCGCGCGAGCCATCTTCGTCGCCGCCCGACCGGGGCCTGCGAGCGGCTGGACGACGCCGGCGGAGCCGATCTCGCCGCCCCCGCAGAGCGGCATCGACGACAAGCCCGCGCTCGCCGTCGACAACTCGCCCCAGAGCCCGCACGAGGGACGCGTGTACGTCGCCTGGGTGCGCCGGTCGACCTTCTCGATCCGCATCCTCCTCAGTCATTCCGACGACGCGGCGGCCACCTGGTCTCCGCCGGTCGCCGTCAACGACGACGACACCTTCGTCGGCTACCCGAGCGTGGCCGTCGCCCGCGACGGGACCGTGTACGTGGCCTGGGCGGGGCTGTCGCGGCTCTCGCTCGACCGCTCCGCCGACGGCGGTGCCACCTTCGGCCCGGACCGCCTCGTGGCGGGGGTCCGTCCGGCCTCGCGCACGGACTGCCGCCTGCTCCCGGCCCAGCCGGCGAACTGCGTTCAGCACAACCCGGTCGTCTCGGTGGACACGTCACCGGGGCCGTTTTCGGGCCGCGTGTACGTGACCTACTCCGACCCGACCGCGAAGGGAGCGTTCGACGTGCTGGCGGTGGCCTTCACGCCGGAGCTGGACCGGATCCTGAGCCCGGCGCGGATCCACGGGCCGGACGGGAGGCGGCGCTCGGACCAGTTCTGGCCGGCGTCGGCCGTCGACCCCGACACCGGCTGGCTGTGGGCCTGCTACTACGACACCCGGGCGGACCGCACGCGCAAGCGGGCCGTCTTCACCTGCACCGCGTCGGCCGACGGCGGCCGCACCTGGGCGCGGCCGGCCCGCGTCGCCTCGGTCGCCTCGAACGAGGCCCAGCCCGCGGCGAACGTGCGCGGCTACGGCGACTACGAGGGCCTCGCGGCGGCGGGCGGCCTCGCGCACCCGCTCTGGACCGACTCCCGGCGGCTGGCGAGGCTGCAGGAGGAGATCTACACCGCGACCCTCGACGGCGCCTCGGTGGTCGCGGCGCGCAGCTAGCGCCCGTCCGGGCCCGCCGCGGGCGGCGCTCCGCCCCGGTCGAGGCTGAGCAGCTGTGCGCTCGTCGCCGGGAACCGGAGCTGCACGCGCGCGCCGACGGGCAGGGCGCCTGCCCGCTCGCTGGAGAGATCGGCGCTCCACTCGACCTCGCCGACGGCCACCCGGACGCGCGTCACGGCGCCGAGGAACGTGTGCGACACGACCTCGCCCGCGAGCCCCGCGCCGTCGACGGCGGCCTCGACCTCCACCGTCTCCGGGCGCACGAGCAGGAGCACGGGCTCACCGCGGCGGCGCCCGCGCGCGGCCTCGACCGCGACCCGCGTGCCGGCCAGCTCCACCTCTCCTCGCTCGGCGTCGGCCACGGTGGCCTCGACGCGGTTCATGGTGCCGACGAACTCGGCCACGAAGGGCGTCGCGGGCGCGCCGTAGATCTCCGCCGGCGTCGCGATCTGCTCGATCCGGCCGTGGGAGAGGACGGCGACGCGGTCCGAGATCGAGAGCGCCTCCTCCTGGTCGTGCGTGACGTAGATGGTCGTGATCCCGAGGCGGGTCTGGATGCGGCGGATCTCCTCCCGGAGCTGGACCCGGACCTTCGCGTCGAGCGCGGAGAGGGGCTCGTCGAGCAGGAGCACGCTCGGCTCGATCGCGAGCGCGCGCGCGAGCGCGACGCGCTGCTGCATGCCCCCCGAGAGCTGATGGGGGTAGCGCTTGGCGGCCTCGCTCAGCCCGACGAGCTCGAGCAGCTCGGCGACCCGGCTCCTCCGGGCCGAGCGGCTCTCCTTCCGGATCCGGAGCCCGAACTCGACGTTGCGCTCCGCGGTCATGTTCGGGAAGAGGCTGTAGGCCTGGAAGACCATGCCCATCCCGCGCCGGTTGGGCGGGACCGAGGTCACGTCCCTGCCCTCGACGAGCACCCGGCCCGCGGTCGGCCGGTCGAAGCCGGCGATCAGGCGGAGGGCGGTCGTCTTGCCGCAGCCCGACGGCCCGAGCAGGGAGAGGAACTCCCCGCTCGCGATCGAGAGGTCGATGCCGTCGAGCGCGACCACCTCCCCGAAGACGCGACGCAGCCCCTGCAGCTCGACCGCAGCCATCAGCGCCCGCCTGCCACGATCGCCGCCTGCCTCCGCCGCCCGCCGAGCGCGATCGCGACCATCGCCGCCCAGGTGATGCCGAAGGAGAGGAGCGTCAGCGCGGCGGCCGGGTACGCCTTGTTCTGGGCGATGTACTGGATGTAGACGGGGAAGGTGTCGAACGCCCCCAGGCTGGCGATCGTGTACTCGCCCATCACGATCGCCAGGGTCAGGAGCGCGCCCGCGACCGCGGCCGCCTTGACGTTGGGCAGGATCACCCGCGTGATCGTCGTCCACCAGCTCGCGCCCAGGCTCTGCGACGCCTCCGTCAGCGTGTGGATGTCGATCGCCCGGAAGCCCGCGTCGAGCGCGAAGTAGATGTAGGGGAAGGCGATGATCACGTACGCCACGACGAGGAAACCGTACGGCTCGGCGTAGAACCAGTCGGGGGTGCCGCGGTAGAGGTCGAGCAGGCCGACGACGAGCACGATCGGCGGCACGACGAAGGGCACGACCGCGAGGAAGGCGATCACGGGCCGCAGCCGCGGCAGCTTGAGGTTGACCCAGTACACGGTCGGCACGAGCAGCAGGAGGCTGATGACGATCGTCTCGAGCGCGAGCACGAACGAGACCCGGATGTTCGTCCAGAACTGCGGGTCGTGGAGGATCACCCCGTAGTTCGCGAGCGTGCAGCACGTTCCGGTCTCGTTGCGCCTGAGGCTGAAGAGGAGGGTGGCGACGAGCGGGACGAGGAAGTAGGCGGCGCCGACGAGGAGCCAGACGACCGCGCCCGGGGCGATCCAGCGCCTCATCGGCTCCACCTCGATGCGCGCCGCTGGAGCGGGACGTAGAGCAGCATCATGACCGCCAGGACGACGAACATCCCGAGCGCGAGCGCCTGCCCGAGGTGCGGGTTCGAGAGCACGTCGCCGGAGAGGAGGTAGCCGATGGTGATCGGCACGAGGCTCACCCCGCCGGCCGTGAGGCCGTAGGCGGTCGCGTACGCGGCGAACGAGTTGCCGAAGAGGAGGATGGCGGCGCCGAGGAGGGAGGGCATGAGCACGGGCAGGCCGATGTGGAGCCAGAACTGGGCCGGGGTCGCACCCAGGTTGGCGGCGGCCTCCCGCCACTCGCGCTTGAGCCCGTCGATCGCCGGCGAGATGACGAGGAGCATGAGCGGGATCTGGAAGTACAGGTAGGCGAGCTCGATGCCCGTCTTGGAGAAGAGCGAGAAGCCGTGGTCGTACGGGTCCCAGCCGAGCGTGTCCGCCAGGAGCTGCGTGACGATCCCGATCGTCCCCAGGGTGGCGATGAAGGCGAAGGCGAGGGGGATGCCGGCGAAGTTGGCGGCGACCCCGGAGAAGGTGGTGAAGACGGAGCGGAGCCAGCGCGGAGTCCCGTCCCGGATCGCCGAGTAGGCGATCATGAAGCCGAGGAAGCCGCCGGCGAGCGCGGTGACGAGGCTCACCTCGATGCTGTTCCGGTACGCGGTGCGGTAGGGCTCGTCGAAGAGGGTGGCGAGGTTGTCGAGCGTCCAGCCACCCTCCGGGTCCCGGAAGGCGCCGACGAGCACCTGCCCCGCGGGCAGGAGCAGGAAGCCGAGCACGTACAGGAGGAACGGCGCCGCGCCGAGCCAGGCCAGGGAGAGGCCCCGGCCGGCTCGTGCCGGCCGGAGCGTCTCCTCCGTTTGCGCGACCGAGGTCAGCGGCTACGCACCGACCTTCTTCGGCCAGTCGCTGGCGATCGTCGCCTTCGCCTTTGCGAGCTGGCCGCGGTTGGCGAACTTGACCTTGGTGTACGGCCCCGCCGGCGGCAGCGCCGCGAGCAGGCTCTTCGGGATCACCTTGCGCTGGACGAGGTCCGCGAACAGCGCCGGGTGCGCGAACCCCTTCAGCCAGAGCAGCTGTCCCTGGTCCGAGTAGAGGAACTCCTGCCAGAGCCGCGCCGCCCACGGGTGCGGAGCGGTGGCGTTGATCGCCTGGCAGTAGTACGCGCCGTAGATCCCGTCGGTGGGCACCGAGACCGCGATCCTCGCGCTCGGGAACTCCTTGACGTACGCGAGGTTGAGGTAGTCCCAGTCGAGCACGATCGGGGTCTGCCCGGATGCGATCGTCTGCGGGGTGGCCTGCACCGGGATGAAGTTCCCGACGCTCTTCAGCCGCGCGAAGAAGTCGATCCCTGGCCCGATGTCGTTCAGGGAGCCCCCGTTGGCGAGCGACGCGGCGAACACGCCCGCCACCGCGGAGCCCGACGAGAGCGGGCTGCCGTTCAAGGCGACCTTGTTTCGGTACTCGGGCTTGAGCAGGTCGGCGAACGTCCGCGGGACGTTGCTGACCACCGCCCGGTTGACCCCGAACGAGATGACGCCCCAGTAGTCGGCGAGCCAGTAGCCGCGCCCGTCCTTCATCGCGCGCGGCACCTTCTTGAAGTTACGCGTGTAGTGCCGCGCGTAGAGGCCCTCGTTGGCGCCGTCGATCGCGAACGAGGGGCCGACGTCGAGCACGTCCGGAGCCCGCGGGTCGCCCTTGAGCGAGCGAACCGCCTGGTTCTCCTGCGCCGACGAGGCGTCCGGGTTGTCGTTCGTGATCGGGATGCGGTACTTCTTCGTGAAGGTCGACATGATCTCGCCGTAGTTCGCCCAGTCGGGCGGGAGCGCGATCGTGTTCAGCCGACCTTCCTTCCTCGCCTCGGCGACGAGCTCCTGGACCGAGACCGTCCGGCCGAGGAGCGGCGGATCCTTCAGCACCCGCTGTCGCGTCGCGAGAGCGAGGTCGGAGAGCGAGAAGATCGTGAGGCCGGCACCCGCTGCGAGCCCCCGCTTGAGGAGCCTGCCGCGGTCGATCCGCTCCTCCTGGAGCCTGCGCCAGAACTCGTACTCCTGCTCTTGGTAGTCCTCCATCTCACCTCCTCCAGGATGGGAAGAGCCAGATCGTATGCCCCGGGAGCTCCTCCTGCAATGCGGACTTCCACATGCTCCCCTCCCCTTTACCGGCTGCTCGCACCGGCCTCTCCGCGTAGGCTCTCCCGCTATGGGCGATCCGTGGGCTTCGCAGGGACAGTGGCTGCGTTGCGCGCTGCACGCGCACACGACCCGCTCGGACGGGGAGCTCGCCCCCAAGAGCCTCGCGCGGCACTACGAGCGGGCGGGCTACGACGTGCTCGCCGTCACCGACCACTGGCGCCTCACCGAGGCTCCCTCGAGCGAGCGCCTGCTCGCGATCGCGAGCGTCGAGCTGAACTGCATCCTCCCGGGCGCCCGCGACGGGCACGTGCTCGCCTTCGGCGTCGCCGCCGGGGAGCAGGAGCTACGCGACCTCGCCCGCGAGCACGCCGACCTGGCGACGACGGCGGACTGGGTCGTGGCGCGCGGCGGCGTCGCGTACCTCGCGCACCCGTACTGGACGGGGGTGACGGCGGGCGCGCTCGAGCTGCCGGAGAGCGTCGCGGGGATCGAGGTCTTCAACGCGGGCTGCGAGCTCGAGACCGGCCGCGGCCTCTCTGCCGTCCACTGGGACGAGCTGCTCGAGGCCGGACGCCTGTGCCCGGCGATCGCCGCCGACGACTCCCACCATCCCGGCTTCGACTCGGATCTCGCGTGGACGTGGGTGCGGGCGCCGGAGCGCTCGCGCGCGGCCGTCCTCGGGGCGCTCGCGACCGGGAGCTTCTACTCCTCGACCGGCCCGCTGCTCTACGACGTGCGTCTCGACGGGGACGCGGTCGAGGTCCGCTGCAGCCCGTGCCGCTCGGTCACGCTCGTCTCGGGCCGGGCGACGGGAGCGGCGGTCAACGTCGGCCGGCTCGGCTACCGGCACGGCGGCCGCGAGCTGGACTGCGATCGGGACGGCCTCGTCGTCCATGCCCGCCTGGACGTGCCCGCCTCCGCCCGACACGTCCGCATCGAGGTCACCGACGCCGCCGGAAGGAAGGCGTGGGCCAACCCGCTCCGGGTGTAGCGCGCGCGCGGGCGCTCGACGAGCTAGCCGGGCGCCGCTTCGACCTGCTCGTCGTCGGAGGCGGGATCGTCGGGGCCGCGGTGGCAGCGCACGCCGCCCGCGCCGGCCTCGCCGTCGCGCTCGTCGAGGCGGGCGACTTCGGCGGGGCGACCTCGAGCGCCTCCTCGAAGCTGATCCACGGGGGCCTCCGCTACCTCCGCCTCGGCGACGTGCGGCTCGTGCGCGAGGCCCACCACGAGCGCCGGCTGCTGAGCGCGGTGGTGGCGCCGCACCTCGTGCGCCGCCTGCCGTTCCTCCTCCCCCTGTACGCGGGCGGCCCCTACCGGCCGGCGGTGGTCCAGGCCGGGATCGTGGTCTACTCCGCGCTCGCCCGCTCCCGCCTCAACTGGCTGGTCGGCCCGTCCCGGGCCCGGGAGCTCGTCCCTCCCCTGCGGGTGGAGGGGCTGCGCTCGTGCGCGCTGTACGCCGATGCGACGACGAACGACGCCCGCCTCTGCCTCGCCAACGTGCGGGCGGCGGCGGAGGCCGGGGCCTGCGTCGTGAACGGCGCCGAGGTGGTCGCGCTCCGTTCTGCCCGGGGGCGCATCGCGGGCGCGGAGGTGCGCGCCGACGGCGAGGAGATCGAGGTGGAGGCGCGCTGCGTCGTGAACGCGGCGGGGCCCTGGGTCGACCGAATCCGCCGGCTCGAGGACCCCGGAGCCGGGACGTCGGT
This sequence comes from Gaiellaceae bacterium, assembly GCA_035559835.1. Lineage (GTDB taxonomy): Bacteria > Actinomycetota > Thermoleophilia > Gaiellales > Gaiellaceae > GMQP-bins7. Next base: position 15,093 of record DATMAP010000164.1, on the reverse strand, counting down.
ACGGCTGAGCAGGGGGGCGCACGTCCTCGTGCCTGCTCCCGGCGAGTGGGGCGCCGCGCTGACCATCGTCCAGGACGAGGTGCGCGTTACCTTCGCCGTCCCCTGGTCGGGCATGCTCCTGCTCGGGACGACCGACACCCCCTACGAGGGCGACCCGGCCGACGTCGCCCCCCTGCCGGCGGAGGTCGGGCAGATCCTCGCCGAGGCCGCGGTCGCGCTCGACCCCTCGCTCCTCGCTTCAGACCGGGTGCGAGCCGCGTACGCGGGGCTGCGCGTCCTCCCCGCCGGCGAGGGCGAGAGCGTGAGCGCCCGCCGCGAGACGGTCTTCAGCCGCAGCCCCGGCGGCATGCTCAACGTCGCCGGGGGCAAGCTGACCACCTACCGCCGGATCGCGCTCGAGGCGCTCGGGCGGCTGCGCTCGGAGCTCGGCCTGCACCGGCTCGACCGCCGTCCCTGGCCCCTCCCCGGCGCCGCCGGGCTCGAGCGGGTCGAGCTGCCGGAGGAGCTCGAGCCCGACGTCCGCGCGCACCTCCTCCACCTGTACGGGAGCCTCGCGCCCGAGGTCCTCGCGCCCGCCGCCGAGGACCCGTCCCTGCTCGAGCGCCTCCACCCCGATGGCCCCGACCTCGCCGCCCAGGTGCCCTACGCCCTCACGCACGAGTGGGCGCGCAGCGCGGAGGACGTCCTCCGCCGGCGGACGACCCTCTTCTACCGCGGGCTCGGGAGCGAGGTCGTGAGGGCTCGGGTCGAGGGCCTGCTCGCCCGCGCCGGCTACGTCCAGGGGTAGGGGCTCGCCGAGGCCGGGTGCAGCGCGCCGGCGGCGAGCCGAGAGTGGCGGAAGGGATCGAGCTCCGGCCGCGTCCGGCCGGCGAGCTCCTCGGCGGCGAGCCGCCCCAGCGCGAGCAGCTTGAAGCCGTGGTTGGAGTCGCAGACGGCGTAGGCGTTCTCGCACAGGAAGCCGACCACGGGGTAGGAGTCGGGGGTGAAGCAGGTCTGCGCGCCGTAGGAGGAGCAGGTCCAGCGCTCGACGCCGCCCTCGAAGCGGCCGAGCGCCCACCCGAGCGCGGTGATCACGCTCTCGTCGAACTCCCGCGAGGTGGTGCCCAGCGTGGGGTGCGAGGGTCCGTAGGGGTCGAGCTCGCATTCCGGGTCGAGCGGGAGGGGGAGGCCGCCCACGGCGGCGCCCCGGCCGAGCCCCGGCCGGAAGTAGATGCCCCAGGGCGGGTCGAGGCCCGGCAGCGGCTCGTCGGCGTCGAGGTGGACGACCGGCGCTCGGGGCTCGAGCGCGGCCTCGGCGTGCACGTACTCCCCCTCGCGCACGAGCCAGTAGTGGAACGAGAGCGCCTCCGGGGCCTCGAGCAGGCGGAAGAGGTCGCGCGCCCACGGCCCCGGCGCGAGCACGACCGTCTCGCAGGCGACCGGTCCCGCGTCTGTCTCCACCGAGCGCACGGCGCCGCCCACGCGGTCGAAGCCGGTGACCTCGACTCCCTCCCGGATCGCGACCCCTGCCGCGCGCGCCATCCCGGCTAGGGCGGCGAGCGTCGCGGTCGGGTCGGCCCAACCGCTACGGGCCTCGTGCAGGAGCGCGGCCGAGCCGTGCGCCCGCCAGTCGGGGAAGAGGCTCCGCAGGTGCGCGTCCACCTGCGCTGCCCCGACCACGAGCGTCGAGTCGTACCCGACCTCGGCGTGCTGCGTCGCGATCCGCTCCAGCTCCGCTGCCTGGGCCTCGGGCACGACCGCGACGTAGCCGACCTGCCGGAAGCCGAACAGCTCCGGATCCAGCTCGAAGATCTCGACCGAGCGCCGCACCAGCTCGTTCATCGCCGGGGAGAGGTAGAAGTTGCGGACGATCCCGCCCGAGATCCCGCTCGCTCCCGCGCCGATGCGCGACCGGTCGAGGACGAGCACGCCGTCGCCGGAGCCCCGCAGCTCGGCCAGGTGGAGCGCCGTCGAGAGGCCGTGCACGCCCGCTCCGACGACGACCGTGTCCACGTGGGCGGGAAGCTTCGGGGCGAGCGCGGGCATGCGTGAACGCTACCGCCGTTCGCTCTAGAATCGGCCGATGGCGCTCGTCGCCGACCACATGACGCGGAGCCTGCTGACCATCTCGGCCCAGGCGACGCTGCGCGAGGCCGCGGAGCGGATGGTCGAGCGGGGCGTCGGGGCGGTGGTCGTCTTGGACGGGGAGGCGGTCGCGGCGATCCTGACCGAGCGCGACATCATGAAGGCCGTCGCCGCCGGCGAGGCCGGAGACGCCCCGGTCGCACGCTGGATGACCCGCCACCCCGACACGATCGAGCCCACGGATACGACCGACCACGCCGCCTCCCTGATGATCCACGGCGGCTTCCGCCACCTGCCGGTGGTCGAGGGGGGCCGGCTGGTGGGGATCGTCTCGATCCGCGACCTGATGCGGGTCGCACTCGACGACCGCACGCCGCGCGGCGTCTGACCAGCGCCGCGCGCGACGACGAGCCGCTGGACCTCGCGCGTCCCTTCCCGCGAGGGCGTGGCGGCTGGGAGACTGGAGGGCGCGCATGCGCCGCTCGGTCGTCCCCATCTACGCGCTGATCCTGCTCGAGACGATCGTCTGGATCGCGATCGTGCCGCTCGCGCCGACGTTCTCGGCGGAGCTCGGGTTGACCGGCGTGGAGACGGGGACGATCCTGTCGGCCTCGAGCTTCGCCGCGCTGCTCGTCTCCTTCCCGCTCGGCTGGCTCGCCGACCGCCTCGGCTCCCGGGAGGTGACGATCGCCTCGGCCGTCCTCTTTACCCTGGCCACGCTGGGGCAGGGGCTCGCCGACACGTTCTGGTCGCTTCTGCTCGCGCGCGGCGCCTTCGGCGTCGCCTTCGGGGCGCTCTGGGGGGCGGGCGCGGCGTGGCTCTCGGACTCCCTGTCGGACGACCGCCGCGCCGGGGGTCTCGGCGCCGTAGCCCCGGTCGCCGGGGTCGGCTTCACCACCGGGCCGGTCTTCGCCGGGGCGCTCGCCGACCGCTACTTCACGGGCGCCTCCTTCCTCGTGGTCTCGGTCGCGGCGGCGCTCGTCACCGTGGCGCTCCTCGTGGCCGCCCCCGGGCCGCCGGGCCCGCCTCCGAAGCAGAGCCTCGGCGAGCTCCTGCGAGTCGCGCGGCGCGACGAGCTCGTGCTCGCGGGGATCGCGCTGATCGCGCTGATCGGCCTCGTGGGAGGAGGCGTGAACCTGCTCGTCCCCCTCCGGCTCCGCGCCAACGACGTCTCGGCCGGCGAGATCGGGCTCCTGCTCTCAGTCGCCTCCGCCGTCTACACCGTGGTCAGCGGCGTCGTCGCCCGGCTCGGCAGCCGGGCGGCCACGCTCCGCGTCGGGGGGCTCGCCGCACTCGGAGCCGGCCTCTCCTTCGTGTTCCTGCTCGGCAGCGGGTCGACCCTCGCAGCTGTCGCCTTCGTGCTCGTGCGCGCGCCGTTCTGGTCGACCATGGACACGATCATCTATCCGCTCGCCGCGGCCGGGGCACACCGGTCCGGGCTCGGGCGCGGCTCGGTCCTGGGCCTCGTGATGTTGGGCTGGGGCATCGCCTCGACGCTCGGCCCGCTGCTCGCGGGAGGGATCGCCGACGTCGGCGGCGAGCGGGCGGCCTCTGCGGTGCTCGTGAGCGTCTGTCTCCTCGTCGGTTGGTGGCTCGTGCGGATGCACCGCGGCCCCGTGGGGGTCGACCTCGAGCGGCTCTACGGTGCCCGCGACCTCGACCAGCTGCAGCGAGAGTACGACCGCATCGCGGGGGCCTACGACGAGCTGGTCGGGCGGGACATGGGCTACCGGTCCCCCGCCGCCGTGGTCGAGGTGGCGCGCAGGCTGCTGGCGCCCGACGACCGCATCCTGGACGCCGGGGCGGGTACCGGGCTTTTGGGCGTCGCCCTCGCCGAGGCCGGCTTCACCAGGCTGGACGGTCTCGACCTCTCGCCGGGGATGCTGGCCGAGGCGGCGCGCAAGCGGGTGTACGGCGACCTGCGGCAGGCCCGGCTCGGCGATCCCCTCGCGTACGAAACCGGCTGCTACGACGGGGTCGTCTCCGCCGGCGTCCTCACCGTCGGCCACGCCCCGGCCTCGTGTCTCGACGAGCTCGTCCGGGTCACCCGCGCGGGTGGCCACGTGATCTTCACCCTGCGCTCGGATCAGGTGCCGCCCGGGTTCGAGGAGAAGATCGCCGAGCTCGAGCGGGCGGGGCGCTGGAAGCTGGTCGAGCGGGGAGAGGAGTTCCAGGCGCTCCCGCTCGGCGAGCCGGAGGTCCGGGTGCGGGTGTGGGCCTTCCGCGTGCTGCGAGCGGGCGCCGACGGCGGCTAGCCCGCCGCGGCGAGCGCGGCCTCGAGGCTGGGCGTGTCGCGTGGGCCTACCAAAGCCACAGCTCGTTCCACCACTTGGGCTCGGCCCGGTCGCGCACCGCCTCCTCGGGCGCGGGACGTGCAGTGGAGCGGAGCAGACTGGGCGCTGTGCCGTCGGCCGCACCGTCACGCCGGACGGCCGCGTCCTTCGCGGACGAACCGGGCGATGGCGAGAAGATCCTCGGCGAGATCGACGAAGCGCACCCGTCCCCGTTCGAAAGCTTCCTCCGAGACCTTCGCGAACAGCTCGTCCGCAAACGATGGGGACATAGCCACGACACCCTGGAAGCTGACGACGACCTCGGCACCTGCGGCAAGCTCGGCTTCGATACGCGCCCGAAGCTCCTCGGCCTCGAATCGCCCGCTCAACACAGAGCCGAGCTCCTCAGCCAGCCGAATCACGGTTGTCCTCGTGGTCGTCAGCATCATCGAGTCTCCCGTAGACCGCTCGGATGTCCAGTGGTCGATCAGTACGCGCGCGAAGCGCGACCAGCGTTCCCGGGAAACGGATCGGCGTTTCGCGTGCGCCGTCTTCAGCGCCAGAGTACACCTCGCCAGAGCCGGAGCGCAGCAAGAGCACGCCGCCGTTGTCGCGAAGCAACAACCTCGTGACGAACAGACCGATACCCGAGTTCCGCTCTGGCGTCGCCGTGACTCTGGGCTCGAGGGCGGTTGCTATCGCGGTCACGTCACCATCGATGTCGGCATAGCGAGGGTTTTTCGTGAGGCTTGCGCGGATACCTATGCCGAGATCGACGATGGCGATCTCGAGCTCCCGTGTGCGACGCCAGCCCTGAGCGGCGGCAAAGCCTCCGAGCGGCGATGCAGCGTGTTGAATCACGTTCTCTGCGAGCTCGTCGAGGCAGATCCGGATCGAAGCTCGCGCGGCCTCGTCGGTCTCCACGAGCTCCGAGAGGGCTTCCGCAAGATCACGCGCAACAACAGCGCACTCTTGGGCGCTGGCGAACGCACGGCACGGGCGAAAGCCCACCGCCTCGCGGCGCACGAACGGTTCGTCGTGGGTCGTCTCCGGCAGCACCTGTCGAAGGAGATCCATCCTCCTCAGGTAGTTGCTCACGGCCCGAGAGGACGGCATGACCAAGACGCTCCCGGGCGCATAGAGACCCCGCGCTCGGCCGCGGGCAAGAACAGCAGTGAGCACTGCAAGCGCGGCAGGCCCGACCGCGACGAGCCGCGAGAGGTCGACCCTGACCCGGGTGGGATGGTCGAGGGAGATGAGCGGAGCGAGGTCGCGGATCAGCCGATCGAGCGCCCGAAGGGGGTAGGCGCCCGAGAGGTGGATCGCCACCTGGCGCGAGCCTGTCCCCTCCACTTGTCCCCTGGGCCCCTATGCCTCAGCGCTCTTCGAGCCCGAGCGGCACGAGCCGTGGCTCGCGCGCCCTGCCGACGTCCAGCCCGCTCACAAGCAGGTATCGCCGGCATAGGTGCCCGCTCGTCCAGGTCAGCTCGAGGCGCCCGATGAGCTCGGCGATCACGACCTGCAGTCTACGAGCCTTGCCGAGCGGTCTCGTGTTGCGGCGACGCTCAGTGCCCGGCGGGCTTCTCCCAGCCCTCGAGCGCGGGCGGCGTCCAGTCCGTGCCGACCATGCGCGAGCCCTCCACCCAGGGGCCGAGCTCCGGCTGCGGGAACTTGCAGTGCCGGCGCTTGAGCTGGATCCCGTACGAGTTGCCCGACTGCAGGTGCGTGATCAGCACCTTGCGCGCGATCTCGTCCTCGCGCCCGGGCGGGATGGGGAAGTAGATCTTCAGGAAGGAATTGCTGTAGCGGTCGAAGACGGCGGGGACGCCCTCCTCCTCGAGCAGGGTGACGTCCTCGAGCCAGTTCAGGTCCTCGCCGGGAGTGGCGGCGAGGAGGTCGACGTCCTCCACCAAGGAGATGTCCTCCTGGTAGGGGAAGCGGTGCCCGGCGAGCTCCTCCGCGTCGATGGTGATGTGCCGTTCCTGCTTGCTCACGAGCCTTCTCCCGCGTAGGGCAGCGACTCGAGCTCGGCCCGGTCGCGCACCGCCTCCTCGTAGTGGCGCTGCTCGAGCAGGCGGCGGATCTCCGCCAGCGTGCGCTCCTCGGTCACGCCCGGGATGTAGGTCGTCCCCGCGAGGGGCACCTTCGCCATCGCCGCGGCCTCGACCGTGAGCGCGCACAGGTCCTCCGGCTCGAGCGAGTGCACGTTCGTCTTCCCGCAGGCTCGCGCGAGCATCTGCAGCTCCATCGTCATCGCCGTGAGGACGTTGTAGACGCGCTCGGCCGCCTCGTCCACGTCGAGCCGCTTGCGCAGCTCGGGGTCCTGGGTCGTGATCCCGACCGGGCAGCGGCCGGTGTGGCAGTGGTAGCACTGCCCGGCGGGCACGCCCACCGTGCCCTCGTAGTCGGTGACGCCGGGGATCTCCTTGTTGCAGTTGAGGGCGACAAGCGCGGTCGTGCCGATCGCGACCGCGTCTGCGCCGAGCGCGAGGCACTTGGCCACGTCGGCGCCGTTGCGGATGCCGCCGGCGACGACGAGGTCGATCTCGTCGGCGAGCCCGACGTCCTCGAGCGCGCGCCGGGCCTCCGGGATGGCGGCCATGAGCGGGATCCCCGTCTCCTCGGTCGCGATGTGCGGGCCCGCGCCCGTCGAGCCCTCGGCCCCGTCCAGGTAGATGATGTCCGGCCCGCACTTGGCCGCCATGCGCACGTCGTCGTAGACGCGGGCGGCGCCGAGCTTGAGCTGGATCGGGATCTGGTAGTCGGTCGCCTCGCGGATCTCCTGGACCTTGAGCGAGAGGTCGTCCGGGCCGAGCCAGTCGGGGTGCCGGGCCGGGGAGCGCTGGTCGATCCCGGCGGGCAGCGAGCGCATCTCCGCCACCTGCTCGGAGACCTTCTGTCCCATCAGGTGGCCGCCCAGGCCGACCTTGCAGCCCTGCCCGATGAAGAACTCGCAGGCGTCGGCGAGCATGAGGTGGTGCGGGTTGAACCCGTACCGGCTCTGGATGAGCTGGTAGTACCACTTGATCGAGAGGTCGCGCTCGGGCGGGATCATCCCGCCCTCGCCCGAGCAGGTGGCCGTGCCGGCCATGGAGGCGCCCTTGGCCAGCGCCATCTTCGCCTCGAGGCTGAGCGCCCCGAAGGACATCCCGGTGATGTAGATGGGGATGTCCAGCTCGATCGGCTTGCGCGCGAAGCGCGCCCCGAGCACCGTCTTCGTCTCGCACTTCTCCCGGTAGCCCTCGATCACGAAGCGCGTCAGGGTCCCCGGCAGGAACATCAGCTCGTCCCAGTGCGGAATCGGCTTGAAGAGCGAGAAGCCCCGCATCCGGTAGCGGCCGAGCTCGGCTTTGACGTGGATGTCGTTCAGGACCTCGGGGGTGAAGATCCGGCTGCGCCCGAGGACGTTCTGCTTGGAGGGTGCGGTCTCGTCTCGCTTGGCCACCTAGATCACCAGCTTCCGCTCGGAGGGCTCGAGGGTGTCGTAGTTGTAGAGCTGCTTGCCGCAGACGAACTTCTGCAGCTCCGGCGGCGAGCCCAGCCCGTAGATGCGGAACTTGCGCTCGACGAGCTCGGTGTCGGCGTCCGTCCACTCGCCCGGCACGCAGTCGATCCCGAGCGAGCGCACGTTCCCGCCGACGTAGATCGTCCCGTCGTACATCGAGTCGCCGAGGCCGGGGCCGACGTCGCCGAGGATGATCATCCGCCCGCGCTGCATCATGAACCCGGTCATCGAGCCGGCGTTGCCGAGCACGATGATCGTGCCGCCCTTCTGGTCGATCCCGGTGCGGGCGCCCACGTGGCCCTTGACCACGAGGTCGCCACCGCGGATGGCGGCGCCGGTGAGCGAGCCTGCGTTGCCGTCGATGACGACGACGCCGGACATCATGTTCTCGCAGGCCGACCAGCCGACCCTCCCCTTCACGTGCGCCTCCACCCCGTCGATGAGGCCGAGGCCGAAGTAGCCGAGCGAGCCCTCGAAGGTGATCTTGCAGCGGGTGAGGATCCCGACCCCGAGCGAGTGCTTGGCGCCGGGGTTGAGCACGGTCACGTCCTTGACGCCCTGCTCGTACAGGAGCCAGCGCAGCTCGAGGTTGATCTGCCGTGTGGAGAGCTCCTTCGCGTCGAAGACCGCCTTCTCGCCGGCGATCTCCGAGACCTTCGGCACGACGGCGTCGGGCTCGGCCAGCCCGCGCGCGTCGTAGCGCAGACGCTGCTCCCCTACCGCTGCCACACCAGCACCTGCCGCTCGTAGGGATCGTACGTCTCGATCTCGCGGTCGACGATCGCCCGGATCGCGATCTCCTCCGAGGCGAGCGCGACGAGGTCGTCGCTCTCGTAGAGCACGAGGGGCTTCGCGGCCATCTCGTCCTTGGCCACGCCGAGCGCATCGGCGGTGACCGCGATGTAGGTGAAGACGCCGTCCAGGTCGTCGAGGCTCTCCTGCATCGCGTCCTCGAAGGAGTAGCCGTTCGCCAGCTTTTCCGCCAGGTAGACGGCGATGATCTCCGAGTCGCACATGGACTGGAAGCGGTGCCCCGCGCGCTCCAAGCGGCGCTTCCACTGCCAGTAGTTGGTGAGCTGCCCGTTGTGCACGACGGCGACGTCGGAGAAGGGGTAGGCCCAGTACGGGTGCGCGCCGGAGATGTCCACGTCCGACTCGGTCGCCATGCGCACGTGCCCGATCGCGTGCGTGCCCTGGAAGCTCTCCAGGCCGTACTGACGGGAGACCGTCTCGGCGTCCCCGAGATCCTTGACGATCTCGAGCGAGCGGCCCAGCGAGAGGACCTCGCAGCGGGGCACGTCCTCGACGTAGTCGGCGATCGTCTTCAGGTCGCCGTCGTAGCGGAAGGCGACGCGGAAGGCGTATTCGGTCTCGTCCTCGGCCTCGACGATCTGCGCTCCCAGCTCGGCCAGTCGCGCCTCCACCTCCAGCTTCGAACGGCGCAACCGCTCCATGAACTCGAAGTCGCGCGGGTCGTTCGCGTCGGCGAGCTTGTACCGCATCACGATCAGCTCGCTCGGCGGCCGGTAGAGCGCGTAGCCGGTCGAGTCGGGGCCGCGGTGCTTCATCGACTGCAGCATCCGCGTCATGTCCGCGCCCACCGCGTGAGCGCCGTCGCGGTAGATGACGCCGGCGATCCCGCACATCTCAGCCGCCTCTCAGTCGCCCGTCAGGGGAGGACATCGAGGTACTCGCGCAGATCCCAGTCGGACACGGTCGCGCAGAACCGCTCCCACTCGTCCCGCTTGTAGTGCATGAAGACACGGTACATCTCGCCGGGCAGGGCGCTGCGGACGACCTCGTCGGCCTCGAGCGCGTCGAGGGCCTCTCCGAGCGTCATCGGCACCCGCTTCACCTCCTTGCCCGCCTCGATCGCCTCGTAGATGTTGCCCTCCTCCGGAGGGCCGGGGTCGAGCTGGCGCTGGATGCCGTCGTCCATGACCTTGATCAGCCCGGCGAGGGCGAGGTAGGGGTTCACCGAGGCGTCCACCGAGCGGTACTCGAAGCGGTCGGGAGAGGAGATGCGGAGCGCCGTCGTCCGGTTCTGGAAGCCCCAGTCGGCGAACACGGGCGCCCAGAAGCCCGTCTCCCAGAAGCGCCGGTAGGAGTTCACGGTCGGCGCGGTGATGCAGGTCAGCGCCCGCAGGTGCTCGAGGATGCCGCCGACCGCGTGCAGGCCGATCTGGCTCGGCATGTGCACGTCCTCGGTGTCGGGCAGGAAGACGTTCTCGTCGCCGCGCCAGAGGGAGATGTTCGTGTGGCAGCCGTTGGCGGACACGCCCATGAACGGCTTCGGCATGAAGCAGGGGAAGGCTCCCAGCTCCCGGCCGACCTGCTTCGCGATCTGGCGAAACGTGGAGAGGTTGTCCGCCGTGCGCTCGGCCCGGTCGAAGCCGAAGTTCAGCTCGATCTGGCCGGGCGCGTCCTCGTGATCGCCCTGGATCATGTCCAGGCCGAGCGCCTGGCCGTACTCGACCATCTTGTGGATGATCGGCTGCAGCTCGGAGAACTGGTCGATGTGGTAGCAGTAGGGCTTGGTCAGGCCCTCGACCGAGGGCGTCCCGTCCGGGGAGAGCTTGAGCCACATCATCTCGGGCTCCATGCCGGCGCGGAGGTGGAGTCCGGTGCGCTGCTCCAGCTCCTCCTGGATCCGGCGCAGGTTGCCACGGCAGTCGGAGGTCAGGAACGCGCCGGGGTCCTCGCGGTCCTCGCGGTTGCGGAAGCACGTGCACCACACGCGCGCGACGCGCCGGTCCCAGGGGAGCACGGCGAACGTCTCGGGCTCCGGGATGCCGACCAGCTCCCAGGCCTCCGGCCCGTAGCCGATGTAGTCGCCGTGCCGGTCGGTGAAGAGGTTCGCGGTCGAGCCGTAGACGAGCTGGAAGCCCTTCTCCGCGATCCGCTCCCAGTGCGGCGCCGGAACGCCCTTGCCCATCACGCGCCCGGTGACGGAGACGAACTGGTAGTAGACGTACGTGACGCCCTCGGCGTCGATCCGCTCCCGGACCTCCTTGACCAGGTCCGCGCGCCCCTCGGCCTCGACGAAGCGCTCCAAGTCGGTCGCCACCCCTGTCCTCCTTTGTTCCCGGCTATCGGATCGGTGAGCGGGAAGCCTAATGCAGCGAGCGCGACCTGTTGCACCCAAGGGTCACCCGCACCATGGGGTCGGTCCGCAACATGGGGTCAGGTCCCGTTTGTTGCACCCCGGGGGTGCAACAAACGGGACCTGACCCCCTTGTCTCACCCTTGCCTCAGCGCACGAGCAGGACGTCGCAGTGCGCCTCGTGGGCGACCTCGTCCGAGACGCCGCCGAAGAAGCGGGTGATGATGTCCCGCGAGCTCATCCCGACCACGATCAGGTCGGCCTCCTTCGCGTCCGCCAGCTCGACCAGCGTCTCCGCGGTGTGGCCGATGCCGGTCACGGGCTCTGCCTCGATGCCGCGCTCGGCCAGCTTCGCGGCGCCGTCCTGGGCCATCTTCGTGTGCAGCGCGGGCGGGTCGGCCGGCTCGTAGTGCGTGCCGACGCCCCGGACGGCGAACTCGTACACGGGGGCGACGCTGGCCACGACCACGGGCACGTGGAAGGCGGCCGCCAGCTCCGCGGTCCGCTCGAGCGCCCGCTCCGAGGCGGGAGAGGCGTCGTATCCGAGAACGATCCGCTTCATCTCGCACCTCCTTTGTCGCCTCCGATGCTGAGCTGCCTGCCTGCTCCGCGCATCGGTTCCGACCCCGAGCGTGCGGACGGCTTTCTACGTACGGGCTAGCCTTCCCGTTCATGAGCGAGCCCCGCACCGAGTACCTGACCGCCGCCCAGCGGGCCGCCCTCGAGGCCGAGCTGGCCGAGTTGGAGGGCCCACGCCGGCGGGCGGTCGCCGAGGCGATCAAGCACGCGCGCGAGTTCGGCGACCTGAACGAGAACTTCGAATACCACGCGGCCAAGAACGAGCAGGCGCTGCTCGAGCGGAGGATCCAGCTGCTCAAGGAGCGCCTCCGCCACGCCGTTACCGTCGAGCACGACACCGACGAGCACGTCGGCGTCGGCTCGCTGGTCGAGATCGCCGACGAGGACGGTGAGACGATGGAGATCGAGATCTCCGCCGTGGGAGGCGTCTCTCCCGATTCGCCCCTCGGGCGCGCGCTCCTGGGCGCGGCCGTCGGCGACGTGGTCGAGGTTCAGGCGCCCAGCGGCTCCTGGCAGGCCCGCGTGCTCGGTATCCGGCGGGCGTAGTGCCGGCGCCTGCCGACCTGCTCGCGCGGGAGGAGCGCCGCTTCGCGGAGACGCATCCCCGCTCGCGCGAGCTCGCCGAGCGAGCGAGGCGGACGCTCTTCGAGGGCGTCCCCATGCACTGGATGCGCAAGTGGCCCGGCGGCTTCCCCCTGTTCGTGCGCGAGGCGAAGGGGGCCCGGTTCGTGGACGTCGACGGCCACGAGTACATCGACTTCTGCCTCGGCGACACGGGCGCGATGACGGGCCACGCCCCAGCCCCCGCGGTGCAGGCTATGACTGACCAGTCAGCCAAGGGCAGCACGCTCATGCTCCCGACCGAGGACGCGCTCTGGGTGGGCGAGGAGCTGACGCGCCGTTTTGGCGTCTCTTCCTGGCAATTCGCTCTGACGGCGACCGACGCGAACCGGTTCGCGGTCCGGCTCGCGCGGCATGTGACTGGCCGGTCAATCATCCTGGTCTTCAACTGGTGCTACCACGGCACCGTCGACGAGACCTTTGCGACCCTCGCCGACGGCCGGGTCGTGCCGCGGCCGGGCAACCTCGGCCCCCCCGTCGACCCGGCCCTGACGACCCGCGTGGTCGAGTTCAACGACGTGGACGGGCTCGAGCGCGCGCTCGCGGACGAGGCGGTCGCGCTCGTCCTGACCGAGCCGGCGCTCACCAACGTCGGCATCGTCCACCCGGAGCCCGGCTTCCACGAGGCCCTGCGCGAGCTGACCCGCGCTCACCGCACCCTGCTCGCGATCGACGAGACGCACACGATCTGCTGCGGGCCGGGCGGGTACACGGCCGCGCATGGCCTCGAGCCCGACCTCGTCACCATCGGCAAGCCGATCGGGAGCGGCGTGCCCGCGGCTGCGTACGGGTTCTCGGCGGAGCTGGCCGCGCGGCTCGCGGGGAGGATCGCGCTGGAGGACGTGGACGTCGGCGGCGTCGGCGGGACGCTGGCCGCCAACGCGCTCTCGCTGGCGGCGATGCGGGCGACGCTGACCGAGGTCCTGACCGAGGAGGCGTTCGCGCACATGATCCCGCTCGCCGAGCGCTGGACCGCGGGCGTCGAGGCGGCGATCGCCGAGGCCGGGCTGCCGTGGCACGTGACCCGTCTCGGCTGCCGGGCCGAGTACCTGTTCGGCCCCCGTCCTCCGCGCACCGGCTCGGAAGCGCACGCCATGACGGACTTCGAGCTCGAGCGCTACCTGCACCTGTACGCGCTCAACCGGGGGATCCTGCTCACGCCCTTCCACAACATGGCCCTCATGTCCCCGGCGACGACGGAGGACGACGTCGACCGGCACACGCAGGTCTTCCGCGACGCCGTTCTCGAGCTGGCCGGGAGCTGACCGCGCCTCGCTCAGGCGCCGGATGCCTCGGGCCGCGCTCGCACCCGCCGGTAGGCAACGAACGCGAAGGGGACGCCGCCCGCCGAGGTCCCGGGCTCACGGGACGTCTCCACGAAGGCGCCGCGGTCCCAGCTCGGGAAGACGGTGTCGCCCTCGACCTCGAGGTCGAGCTCGGTCAGGTACAGCTCGTCGGCGAGGGGGAGCGCTCGGGCGAACACCTCCGCGCCCCCGATCACGAACACGCGGGGCTCGGTCGCGAGCAGGCGGAGCGCCTCCTCCAGCGAGCCCGCCCGCTCGGCTCCGGCGGCGCTCCAGGAGGGGTCGCGGGTGACTACCACGTTCCGTCGCCCGGGGAGAGGGCGGAAGCGCTCGGGCAGCGAGTCCCAGGTCTTCCTCCCCATGACCACGGCGTGCCCCGTGGTCAGCTCCCGGAAGCGCCGCAGGTCCTCCGGGAGGTGCCAGGGGAGCGCGCCCCCACGGCCGATCACGCCGCCCCGCGCGACGGCGGCGACGAGCGCGATCCTCACACCGCGACCGGGGCGCGGATCGCCGGGTGGTGCCGGTACTCGAGCACCTCGAAGTCCTCGAACGCGTACTCGAAGATCGAGGGCGCACGGCGGCGGAGCCGGAGCAGCGGGTAGGGGAACGGCTCGCGCCGGAGCTGGGTCTCCACCTGCTCGCGGTGGTTGTCGTAGATGTGGCAGTCCCCGCCCGTCCAGATCAGCTCGCCGGGCACGAGGTCGCACTGCTGCGCGAGCAGGTGCGTGAGGAGCGCGTAGCTCGCGATGTTGAAGGGCACGCCGAGGAAGGCGTCCGCGCTGCGCTGGTAGACCTGCAGGCTCAGCCGCTCCCCGCCGGAGACGTGGAGCTGGAAGAGGACGTGGCACGGTGCGAGCGCCATGCGCGGCAGCTCGGCCACGTTCCAGGCGCTGACGAGGATGCGCCGCGAGTCGGGCTCCTCGCGCAGGAGGCGGACGGCCTCCGCGATCTGGTCGATCGTGCGGCCGTCCGGCGCGGGCCAGCTCCGCCACTGGACGCCGTAGACCGGCCCGAGGTCGCCCTCCTCGTCGGCCCACTCGTCCCAGATCGTGACGCCGTGCTCTTGCAGCCAGCGCACGTTCGAGTCGCCGCGCAGGAACCAGAGCAGCTCGTAGGCGACCGAGCGGAAGTGCACCTTCTTCGTGGTCACGAGCGGGAAGCCCTCGGCGAGGTCGAAGCGCATCTGGTAGCCGAACACGCTCACCGTGCCCGTGCCGGTGCGGTCCTGCTTGGGGACGCCGGCGGTGAAGACGTGGCGCAGGAAGTCCTCGTACTGCGTGCGGAGCGGACGGGCCACGAGACGACGATAGCGCGCGCTCCGGCGGGTCCGGGTCAGGCGCGCCCGCCCTCGGTGAGGGCGGTCACGTGCTCAGCAGCGGCTCCTCGGTGCCCTCGCGGACGACGACCCAGCCGTCGAACTCCCGCAGGCGGTAGGGCGCGTTCAGCAGGACGACGGTGGTGCCGTCGGGCTCGGCCAGGAAGCTGCCGCAGAGCGCGGCCAGCTTCCCGCTCTTGGTCAGCCAGAGCTCGTACGGCCGGCCCCCGGGCTCGGGGGCGAGCCCGCGCACCGTCAGCTCCATCGGCCAGTTCCCGGCCGCGTCGACGGGGAGGACGGCGATCGAGGCGTGTGCGCCGGCGGCGGAG
>DATMAP010000163.1:0-3882 GCA_035559835.1 Gaiellaceae bacterium | reverse complement strand
CCGGCGCAGCGGCGCGCGATCGCCTGCCTGCTCGACTGGGCGCGGGCGCGAGCGGGCGAGGACCGGCTCGCGGCTTCGCGTTCGCTCGCCCGGGCCGCCGCGCTCAAGGGCCGGCGGCTGGCCGCCTGCGGCGAGGTCTCGCACGCTCCGTGCGGGACCGATCCGACCGCCGCCGTGCGCGCCTCCGGCTACCGCTTCGCCCGCTTCGGCGAGAACCTCTTCGCCGGGCCGGCGGGCGCAGTCAGCGCGCGCGACGTCGTGGCCGCCTGGCTGCGCTCCCCCTCGCACCGGGCGAACGTGCTCGGTGGAGAGTTCCGCGAGGCCGGGGCCGCGCTTGTCCACGCCCGCGGCCTGCTGGGTCGCGGCGAGGCCACGGTGTGGGTCGTCGCCTTCGGCACTCCAAGCTGAGGGCAGCGCGGGAAGGACTCGCGCGGGCGGGCGGGAACGGTCTCGCCCGATGAGGGAAGAGAGCCACCTGGACGAGATGCGGGCAGCCCTCCGCGGCGACCTCGAGCGCCTGGCCGCGCGTCGCGGCGAGCACGTGTTGCTGGGAGCGACCGTCCGCGGCGGACCGCGCCCGGCGCAGCCGGAGACTGCGGCGGGCGAAGGCGACCGAGCGTCGCCCGAGCCGACCCGGTCGCTGCTCGCCCGCCTGCTCGGCCGCTAGCCTGCGCCGCGGTCGCGCTCAGCTTCAATACGCTGGTGGAGCAGGCAGAGCGCGACGCCATCCTGCGCCAAGGGGTCGTCCTCCCGGAGACGCCCCGCGACCGTCGCGAGCGCGCCGGGCTCGAGGAGGACCTCCGCTCGAGCGCGCTCAGAGGCCGGCCGCTCCCGCTGCGGGCGCGCAACTTCCGCCCGAGCGCCGAGGTCTACCTCGCCGCCGCTCGCGGGCCGCTGCCGTACATGGTCCGCCTCCACGAGATCGAGCGCCAGACGGCCGAGCGGGAAGCGGAGCTGGCCGCAGCCTGGCACGCCCTTGCGGAGGAGTGCCGGAACGACGCACGCGCGTTCGCGCGCCGCTGGCGGGAGGCGGCGGAGCGCGCCTCCTTCGACGAGCTCAACGACCTGATCGAGCGCCACAACCGCTGGTATCCGGCGGAGTCGGGCCTGCCGCTCGACCCCTGCCGCGGCGACTACGTGCTCGTCAACGGGCGCGACTACCGCCTCCGCCCGCTCGGCGCCGCCTGGGTGCTCGCTCGCTTCCCGCCCTCGCTCCGCCGGGCCCTGGCTGCTTCGCCCTGACGAGGGTGTCGATCGCGGGGCGCTCGGCCCCCTCCACCGGGCGCAGGACACGCTCGGCCTTCTCGAGCTCGAGCCCGGGCAGCTCGGCGGCGACCTCCTCGGGCGTGGTCAGGACGGCCGGGTCGCTCGGGCCGCCCACGCCCTCGGTCAGGTTGCGCAGGTCGTGCGCGAGCAGGAGGAAGGTGCCGCCGGGGCGGACGGCGCTCGCTGCGCGGCCGAGGACGAGCCGGCGCTCGGGCGCGGGGAGCTGGAGGTAGAGGACGAGGACGAGGTCGAAGGCCTCGGGCTCCGGCTCGTACTCGAGCAGGTCGGCGAGGACGAAGTCGGCCGCGAGACCCTCGCGGGCAGCCCGCTCCCGTGCTCGTGCGATCGCCACGGAGGAGAAGTCGACCCCACGGACCTGCCAGCCGCGGGCAGCGAGCCAGAGGGCGTTCCGGCCCTCCCCGCAGGCGAGATCGAGCGCGCGGCCGGGGGGTAGGTCGCCGACCTCGGCGACGAGCAGCGGGCTCGGATCCGCCCGAGGATGCTCGCGCTCGGCGTACTTCCGATCCCAGTCCTCAGATCGCATGCCTCGCCGCTCCTCGAGCCATCCGCTGGGTCGCGAGCAGGGTCAGGGCACAGAGCGCCGAGGAGAGCAGGTACGGCACGGCGTCGCCGAGCGTGCTCGCGAGCGCTCCTGCGAGCGCCGGGCCGGCCATGTTCCCGAGCGCCCAGGCGCTGTTCATGACCCCGAACGCGAGCCCCTGCGCGAGCCCCGTCGCCTCGGCTCGGTGGGAGGTGAGCGTCATCCCCGGGGTGTAGAAGCCGCCGAACGTGACCGCCGCCGCGCAGACGAGCACGGCGATGAGCGCGGGCGCGCTCGCCGCGGCCAAGGCGGCCGAGACCGCGACCGAGGCGGCGAGGGTCACCCGCACCGGCAGCAAGGGGCCACGCCGGTCGCTGAGACGGCCGAGCAGCGGGTTGAGGACGACCTCGACGGAGCCGGCCGAGAAGAAGACGAGCCCGATGGCAAGGGTCGACCAGCCGCCCGCGTGGAGCGCAAGGGGCGCGAGCACTGCCAGGGTGCCGAAGAGGACCGCGGGCAAGGTGTTCAGCCAGAGCCCGCCCAGGAAGCGCGGGTCGCGGAGCGCGCGCGGCAGCCCTCCCGCGCGAGCCGGCTCGGGTGGCTGGGGGCGCTGCAGGCCGGCCAGGAGGGCGAAGGCGAGCGCGAGCCCGCCCAGGGCGGCGAACGAGGCGCGAATGCCGGCCAGCTCGGCGACCGCTCCGAACACGGGACCGAGCACCGCCCCGAACACGGCCGCGCCGAAGGCGGTGCCGAGCACCTGCCCGCGCCGCGCGCGCGGCGTGGCGACGGCGATCCAGGCGAGGGCGCCGGCCCAGGTCACCGTGCTCGACACGCCTTGGAGGAGGCGGGTGGTGCCCAGGGCGAGCGGGCTCCCGGCGAAGGCGAAGGCGAAGGCGGCGGCAGCGAGCAGGAGCAGCCCGGCGAGCACTGCGCGCTTGGGCCCGAGCCGGGCGGCGGCGAGCCCGCCGGGGACGCCGCCGACGAGCGCGCCGGCCCCGAAGGCGGCGACGAGCAGGCCCGCCCCGGTCTTCGAGAGGCCGAACTCCTCCGCGTACCCCGGAACGAGCGGCGTCAGCGCGGTGAAGAGCATGGCGTCGACGAAGACGATCGCGCAGACGAGGACGAGGAGGCGGCGGCTCATCGGGCGCACGACGCGAGTATCGCGGGCGGAGACGGACAGGACGCAAGAACGAGAAAGCACCGAGCCGGTGGCGACCTCGTCCGGCCTTCCGACTGACCGCCACCGAAGCGGCTGCCGATCGGAGAGCCATCGACCTCGGACGCTCCGTGCTCGGTGCAGTCGCGACTCTACGGGCCCGGTCCGGGCGAGTCAAGCGCCGCAAAAGCGAAATTCTCCGCAATTTGCGAAGAAGAAGTCGTGGGGCTGCCTCCGACAACGCTCCGGGCCGCGTCCGAGGCCGAACCCCACGTATGACAACGAAAAGCACCGAGCCGGTGGCGACCTCGTCCGGCCTTCCGACTGACCGCCAGCTTTCGCCGGCCGCCGATCGGAGAGCCATCGACCTCGGACGCTCCGTGCTCGGTGCAGTCGCGACTCTACGGGCCCGGTCCGGGCGAGTCAAGCGCCGCGGAAACGAAATTCTCCGCAATTTGGACAAAACAAAAAGGAGCGCGTCGCGTGCTCGTGACACGAAGCACAAGCCGAGCGTTCCCGGAAGAGGATTCGCCGAGCCGGGAGCGCTTTCGTCCACCGTCCCGACGCACCGTCCGCTTCCGCGTAGGGCTCCTCGGGGGGCTTCGTCCTACCGGCGCCCCGTGCTCGGCGCAGGGAGGACTCTACGACGGGCGGCCGTGGAGAGCAAGTGGTGAGCAAGTGGGGCGGCAGGTCGCACCGATGGCGCTTGCTCCCGTCCGGCCGGGGTCGTAGGATCGTCCCCTCGTTTCGCACGGTCGAGCAGGAGGGAGGCTGTGGAGCAACAACGGACTGTCGGTGCCGTCACCTATCGCGAGGCCGGCGAGGAGTACTTCGCCCAGCGCCGGCTCCGCCGCCACGCCGGCGTCTGGTCGCTGTGGGCGCTCGGCGTCGCCGCCGTCATCTCGGGCGACTTCTCGGG
>DATMAP010000162.1:0-19779 GCA_035559835.1 Gaiellaceae bacterium | reverse complement strand
TCGTCGCTCGGGGGCGCGGGAACGTCGTCTCCGTCGACCACCGCCGCGAGGGGACGACGAGGAGCGCGCTCCAGACCGAGGTCGAGGTCGTCGTCTCCACGCGCGACGAGGCCCACTGCGAGGAGCTCCTGGCCGCCCTGCACGAGGCAGGCTACGCCGTCGAGCGCCTCGGCCCGCCGGCCTGAGGGAGGAGAGCAAGGTCAGGTGCCGCAGCGGCGGAACTCGACGGCCGGCTTGCCGGCGGCGATCCAGTCGTCGATGCCGCCCTGCGCGACGGCGCGCGCGTCGAAGCCGTGGGCGGCGAGGATGCTGGCTGCGATCGCCGCCCGCGGGCCGGTCTCGCAGATCGTCACCAGCGGGCGGTCGCGCGGGAGGTCCGTCTCCCCGAGCGCGAGCAGGCGGTAGGGGATGTTGCGGCTGCCGGGGATGTAGCCCGTGTCGCGCTCGTCCTTCTCGCGCACGTCGATCAGCTCGGCTCCAGCCGCGAGCAGCGCGTCGAGCTCGGCGAGCTGAACGAGCTCGAGCGTCTCGGGGCCGCCGTCGAGCACGACCCCGGCGAGGTCGAGGACCGCCACCGAGCGCAGGCCCCGGAGCGCGCGGGCGGCCTCCTCCTCACCGGAGGCGGCCACGACCACGGGGGTGTCGGGCTGCAGGACGAAGGCGGCCTTGGTCGCGAAGCGCGTGCCGGAGACGGGGACGTTGAGCGCGCGCGGGAGGTGGCCGGCCGCGAAGGCCTCGACGGGCCGCACGTCGAGCACTTGCACGCCCTCCGGCGGCGCGGCCAGGAGCGGCGGCTCGGGCTGGGCGCCGACGAAGGGGCCGCGGTTGAGCTCGACGATACGGTGCATGTTGGGTGGGCGGGGGACGGCGATCGCGGCCGAGTGGGCGACGAAGGAGGCGACCTCGGAGAAGGCGAGCACCGGGTTGAAGCGGCGCTCGAAGCCGATCGTGGTCGAGGCCTTGGAGCTCATCGCCTTGCCGCAGAGCGAGCCGGCGACGTGGCCCGGGTAGACCTCGACGCCGTCGCCGAGCTCGAGGAGCCGGTGGAGCGAGCGGAAGAGACCCTCGGCGCCCTCGCGCGCCTCGACGGCGAGGTCGGGCCGGGCGGCGTCGCCGACGAAGAGCGAGTCACCGGTCAGCACGAGCCAGGGCTCGTCCGCGCGTGCGCGGTCGAGCACCGCGAGGCACGTGTGCTCCGGGCGGTGGCCGGGCGTATGGATCGCGCGCAGGACGACGTCTCCGAGCACGATCTCGTCGCCGTCCTCCAGCGGGTCGTGCGGGTACTCGGCCTCCGCCGCCGGGTGGATCGAGACCGGCAGCCCGTGCTCGAGCGCGAGGCGCCCGTGTCCGGAGAGGTGGTCGGCGTGCGTGTGCGTCTCCAGCACGCGGACGAGCCGGACGCGCTGGCGCTCGGCCTCCTCCAGGTAGGGCTCGATCGCGAAGGCCGGATCGACGACGACGGCCTGCCCGGTGCGCTCGTCCCCGACGAGGTAGGAGGCGCACCCGAGGTCGTCGTCGACGAACTGCCGGAAGATCACGGAGCCCGACCGTAGCAGGGCGCGCCGCTATCTCTCTTGAAGCGAGCGCCGCCGCCAGGCGAAGGCGACGACGCCGACGGTGGCGGCGAGGCCGAGCAGGGCGACGAGGACGCCCCGCCAGACGTGCTCGCGCGGAGGGGCTCCCGGGGTGACGGTCAGCGCGACCGGCCAGCGGACGGTCTCGCCGCCCGGGTAGCGCTGCTCGGCGGCCAGCTCGGCGGGGCCCGGCCCAGCCGGGGCGGCCAGCGTGAGGAGGAAGGATCCAGTCGCGCCCGGCTCGACGCTGCCGCCGCTCCACGTCGCGGTCTCGCCCTCGATCGCTGCCGTCCAGGGGCCGGCCGGGTGGGCGCGGACGAGGCGAACGCCCGGCGGCGCCGTCACTGCGAGCTCGGTCATGGGCTCGTCGCGCTCGTTCGGCACGCTCAGGGTCAGGGTCGCCTCTCCGCCGGCGGGCAGGAAGGCGGGCGAGGCGGTCACGTGCGCCGCCGCCGGGGCGGCGAGCACGAGCGCCGCGAGCGCGCTAGAGGCCGAGATGGCGAGCGATGACCATCCGCTGCACCTCATTCGTGCCCTCACCGATCTCGAGGATCTTCTGGTCGCGGTAGAAGCGCGAGATCGGCGCCTCCTCCATGTATCCGAGGCCCCCGTGCAGGAGCAGGGCGGCGTTCACGACCCGATGCGAGAGCTCACCCGTGAAGAGCTTCGCCATCGCCGCCTCGCGTCCGAAGGGGCGGCCCTGATCCTTCAGCCAGGCGGCCCGATAGACCATCCCCCGTCCGGCCTCGATCTCGGTCGCCATGTCCGCGAGCTTGAACTGGACGGCCTGGAAGCTCGCGATCGGCCGCCCGAACTGCTCCCGCTCGCGCGCGTAGGCGAGGGCGAGCTCGTAGGCGCCCTGCGCCAGGCCGACTCCCATCGCCGCGACCGAGATGCGCCCGCCGTCGAGCACCTCCAGGAACTGGCGCAGCCCTGCGCCGCGCTCGCCGAGCAGGTTGCCCTCCGGCACGGCGCAGTCCTGGAAGGCCAGCTCGCGCGTGTCGGAGGCTCGCCAGCCGAGCTTCTTGAGCGGCGGAGAGATGCCGTAGCCAGGCGTCCCGTTCTCGACGACGATGTTGGAGATCTCGCCGGGCCCAGTGAGAGCGGTGATGGTGACGCCCCAGGTCAGCTCGGTGCCGGCGTTGGTGATGAAGCTCTTCGTCCCGTTGATGACCCAGGAGCCCTCCCGCAGCTCGGCGCGCGTCCGGGTCGCCCCGGCGTCCGAGCCGGCGCCGGGCTCGGTCAGCCCGAAGGCGGCGAGCCTGCGGCCGGAGGCGAGGTCGGGCAGCCAGCGCTCCTTCTGCTCCTCGCTTCCGAAGAGGAGGATCGGCATCGTTCCGAGGGAGGTGTGCGCGGCCACGGTGATCGCGACCGAGGAGTCCACCCGCGCCAGCTCCTCGATCGCGAGCGCGTAGGAGACGGTGTCGCCGCCCGCGCCCCCGTAGCGCGCCGGGACCGGGATCCCCATCAGGCCCAGCTCGCCGAGCTCTGCGACCAGGTCGTACGGGAAGCGCGCCTCGCGGTCGAGCTCGGCGGCGACGGGCGCGACGCGCTCGCGCGCGAAGGAGCGCACCGTGTCGCGGACGAGCTCCTGCTCGGGGGTGAGGTCGAAGTCCACGCGCCGCGCGGATCGTAGCCGCGCGCTAGGCTCCTGCCATCCCCGACGCGAGGAGGAGTGTTCGAGACGATGGGCAGCGTGCAGGAGTTCTTCGAGGGCCTGCCGGAGCGGGTGAGCGCCGACCGGATCGCGGGCATGACGAGCACCTACGTCTTCGAGATCGAAGGCGCCGGAACGTGGACGGTCGCGATCGCCGACGGCGCGATCGAGGTGAGCGAGGGCGCCGGTGAGGCCGACTGCACGTTGATCGCGAGCGCGGAGACCTTCGAGAAGATCGTGGCGGGAGAGCAGAACGCGACCACCGCGTACATGACCGGGAAGCTCAAGATCAAGGGCGACATGGGCGCGGCGATGAAGCTCCAGAAGCTCTTCTGAGCTCGAGCGGGCCGGCGAGCCCGTCGCCGGCAAGCGCGTCGGCTCCGCGACGGTCCAGCCGACGCGAACGGTAGGCTCGCGCCTCCGTGCTCCCCGTCGTCCGTGTCCTCGTCCGCTGGGGCATCAACGTCCTCGCTCTGATCGTCGTCGACTGGCTGTTCGGCGGCGTCGAGATCGGGCGCTGGGGGCCGCTGCTCGTCGGCGCGCTCGTGGTGACGGTGGGCAACGCCGTCCTCAAGCCGATCCTCGCCATCCTCACGCTCCCGCTCGTGATCGTCACCTTCGGGCTCTCCTACTTCGCGCTCAACGTCCTCATGCTCGCGCTCGCCGAGTGGATCGCGACCGACTTCACGATCGACGGCTTCTGGACGTACGTGGGCGCGACCATCGCCGTCTGGCTCGTGAACGTGACCGTCGGCTGGCTGCTCGAGCGCGTGCGGGGGTAAGGGAGCCCGAGCCGCGTCCACCCGCAGCCGAAAGGAGATCCCGCCCGATGTCGTGGTACGCCTTCCTGCTCTTCGCCCACGTGTCCATGGCCGTGACCTGGATCGGGGGCGCGCTGATGATCCAGTTCTTCGCCATCCGCGCCTCGGCGTCCGGCGACCCGGCGCGGATGGCGACGCTGGGCCGGGACGTCGAGTGGATCGCGAACCGCGTCTTCACTCCCGCGTCGCTGCTCGCGTTCGCGACCGGCGTCCTGCTCGTGCTCGAGTCGGACTTCTACGGCTTCGGCGACGACTGGATCGTGATCGGGCTCGCGCTCTACGCCACCACCTTCCTCGTCGGCCTCCTCTTCCTCGGCCCGGAGTCCGGGCGGGTGGGGAAGCTGCAGGCGGCGGGGGCCCCGGAGGCGGGGGCGCGGACGCTCCGGCTCGTCTTCCTCGCGCGGCTCGATCTCGTGCTGCTCTGGCTGATCGTGTACGACATGACGGTCAAGCCGCAGGTCGGCGACGCGGGCTCGCTCCTCTGGGGCCTCGCGGGCGTTGCCGTCGCCGCGGGGCTCGTCGCTTGGCGCTACCGGGCAGCCACGGCTCGAGCGCTCGCAGAGGCTGCGCCCGAGGCGGCCGCGTAGCTCAGCCCTCGAGCTCGACCAGCACGGTCCCGCCCGCGACCCGGTCGCCGGCGGCGACGTGGACCGCGGTCACAGTCCCGTCGAAGGGCGAGTGCACCGGGATCTCCATCTTCATCGCCTCGAGCACCACGAGCGGCTGGCGAGCGGCGACGGACGTGCCCGGCTCGACCTCGACCCGGATGACCGTGCCGGGCATCGGCGCCGTGACCCCGCTCGCGCCCTCGCCCGGGGCGGTGAGGTGGCGGGCGCCGTCCGCCGCCGGGGGTGGCGCGGGTGACGGGGAGGGCAGATTGAGGCGCCAGGGGCGCCGCCACGGGTGGGCTGGCCGGCGCAGGGGAGCAGGGGAGAGGGGCGGATGCTCGGTCAGGAACGCGGTCGTCGCCTCCCCGGCGCGGACGACCGGATGCGCGACGAGCCAGCGCAGGAAGGGGAGGTTCGTGGTCACGCCGGCGACCTCGGTCTCGGCGAGCGCCCTGGCCAGGAGGTCGAGCGCCTCCGCGCGGTCGCGCCCGTGGGCGACGAGCTTGGCGAGCAGCGGGTCGTAGGCCAGACCGACCTCGTCTCCCTGCTCCACGCCGGCGTCGACGCGGATGCCGCTCCCGCGGCCAAGTGACAAAGTGTCACTTGGCAGCTCGAGCCGCGTGATCCTGCCGGCCTGAGGGAGGAACGTGCGGGGATCCTCGGCGTACAGGCGCGCTTCGACCGCATGTCCCTCGAGCTTGTGACAATCTGTCACAAGAGCCTCTCCCGCTGCGACGCGGAGCTGCTCGGCGACGAGGTCGAGCCCGGTCACGGCCTCCGTGACCGGGTGCTCGACCTGAATGCGGCCGTTCAGCTCGAGGAAGAAGAACTCCTCGCCCTCGACCACGAACTCCACCGTGCCCGCGCTGCGATACCCGATCGCCCGCCCGAAGGCGACCGCGGCCTCGAGCAGCGCCGCGCGCAGGCCGGAGCCGAGCCCCGGGGCAGGCGACTCCTCGAGCACCTTCTGGTGCCGGCGCTGCACCGAGCAGTCGCGCTCGCCGAGCGCGAGCACCGTCCCGTGCGCGTCGCCGAGGAGCTGAACCTCGACGTGGCGGGGCCGCTCCAGGTAGCGCTCGCAGTAGAGCGTTCCGTCCCCGAACGCGCCCGCGGCCTCGCGGCCGGCCGCGGCCAGGGCCGCCTCCAGCTCCGCGGCCGAGCGCACGACGCGCATCCCGCGTCCGCCGCCGCCTGCGGCCGCCTTGACGAGGAGCGGGAAGCCGATCTCCTCCGGCGTCCCGTCGGGGAGGACGGGCACGCCCGCCTCCCGCGCGACGCGCTTGGCCGCCAGCTTGTCCCCGCCGAGCCGCAGGGCTTCGGGGGGCGGGCCGACCCAGATCAGGCCGGCGGCCTCGACCGCCTCCGCGAAGTCTGCGCTCTCGGCCAGGAACCCATAGCCCGGGTGGATCGCGTCGGCGCCGGCGGAGCGCGCGGCGCGGATGTGCTCCTCGGGGTGGAGGTAGCTTGCGATCTCGACCACCGCGTCGGCGGAGCGTGCGTGCAGGGAGCCGCGGTCGTCGGGCGCGACGACCGCAACCGTGCCGATCCCCAGCCGGCGGCAGGTACGGAAGACGCGGACCGCGATCTCGCCGCGGTTCGCCACGAGCAGCCGGCCGATCGCCATGCCGCGGAGCTTAGGGGCGAGGGCTGCGCCGGCGCCCCCTCTGCAAGAGGCGGCTACCCGCGCTCGCGGTGGGCGGCCCAGGCGGGCGAGCGACGCTCGAGGAAGGCGCGCAGGCCCTCCTGCCCTTCCGCGCTCGTCCGGCGGGCGGCCGCGATCCGGGCCGTCTCGACACCCGCCGGACGCTCGCGCACGAGCCGCTTTGCCTCGCGCACGGCCTCGGGCCCGGCGGCGAGGATCGCCTCGACGATCGCCTCGCAGGCCGCGTCCGCGTCCTCGGCCACCTCCGAGATCAAGCCGATGCGGAGCGCAGTCGCCGCATCGAAGCGCTCGCCGGTGAGGAAGTAGCGGCGCGCCTGCTCCCCGATCCGGCGCAGAACGAAGGGTGAGATGACCGCGGGCACGATGCCGAGGCGCACCTCGGTGAAGCCGAAGACGGCATCGGGCCGGGCGACGACGACGTCGGCGCACGCGACGAGCCCGGAGCCGCCCCCGAGCGCGTGCCCGTGGACCGAGCAGACGACGGGCGCCGGGCAGGCGTCGATCGCCTCCAGCATCCGGTAGAGGCGGAGCGCATCCTCGACGTTCTCCTCGTAGGTGAGGTCGATGGAGGCGCGCTGCCACTCGACGTCCGCGCCGGCGCAGAAGCTCGGCCCCTCGCCGGAGAGGACGACTGCGCGGGCGTCGGCGACGTCCGTGAAGGCCGCGTGCAGGTCGGCGATGAGCGCGGCGTCGAAGGCGTTCCGCCGCTCGGGGCGCGCCAGCGTCACGCGGAGGACGTGGCCGTCCCGCTCCGTTCGCAACCCTGCCATCGACGGAACACCATATGGTTTCGGCCATGGCCGCGAGGCAGTTTGCCCCCGGGTCCGGGCGCCCGGGGAGGAGCGCGCAGGCGTCCGGCGTCCCGGGTGACCTGCGGCGCGCGCTCGAGGCCGACGCGGCGGCCCGAGCAGCCTTCGCCGCGCTCCCACCCTCGCACCGGCGCGCCTACGTGGAGTGGATCGAGGAGGCGAAGCGGCCCGAGACACGGGCGCGCCGCGTCGCGGGCGCCGTCGAGCGTCTGCGCGAAAGCGGGCTGGCAAGCTGATGGCACCCCTGCGCGGCGCGCTCGCCGCCTCGGTGACCCCCCTGTGCGACGGCGGGGCGCACCTCGACGAGACGGCCTTCGAGCCCCTCGTCGGCTTCTTCGCCGCGGCTGGGCTCGACGGCGTGCTCGTGCTCGGGACGGCTGGCGAGGGGATCCTCCTGCGCCCGGAGGAGCGCCGGCGCGTGGCCGAGCTCTTCCTCGAGGCGGCGAGCGGGCGGCTCCAGGTGGCCGTGCACTGCGGCGCGCAAACGACCGCCGACACGGTGGCGCTCGCCGCGCACGCCGCCGAGGCGGGAGCGGACGCCGTCGTCGTCATCGGGCCGCCGTACTTCAAGCTCGACGAGCGGGCGCAGCACGCGCACTTCCTCGCCGCCGCGGCCGCGTGCGCGCCCCTTCCCTTCTACGTCTACGAGTTCGCAACGACGACGGGCTACCCGGTCGCCCCGGCCGTCATCGAGCGCCTGCGCGAGGAAGCGCCGAACCTGGCCGGGCTCAAGGTGTCGGACACTCCGTTCGACGCCTTCCGGCGCTACCTCCTGCCCGGGCTCGACGTCTTCGTCGGCCCGGAGGCGCTCATCGCCGAGGGGATGGCGGCAGGGGCCGTCGGGGCGGTCTCGGCGCTCGCCTCCGCCTTCCCGGCCGAGGTGGCCGCCGTCGTGCGCGACCCGACGCCGGAGGGCGCGGCCCGGCTCGGGGAGCTGCGCTCCTTCGTCGAGCGCTTCCCGCGCCAAGCGGCGCTCAAGCGGATCCTGGCGCTGCGGGGGCTGCCCGTGCGCGAGGACGTGCGCGCGCCGCTGCGCACCCTCACCGCAGCCGAGCGCGCCGAGCTCGACGGCTGGTGCGCCACTGTGCTCGGCTAGAGGTCCAGCGCGTCGAACTCCTCGTACACGTCGGGCTCGCGTCCGATCAGCGCGCGCGCCTCGAGGACGGCCTCGGGGACGTCCTCGTCCAGCACGAGCGCGCCGAAGCGCTCGCTCGCCTCGTTCCAGATCCAGGCGCTCGGGGGCGCGAGCGCGGGGAGCGCCTCGCGCAGCTCGTCGATCGTCGACTTCGAGTCGAACAGGCTCCAGATCAGGATGCGGACGATCACGCAGCCTGGAGCTTCGCGAGCAGCTCCTTCAGCTTCCGCAGGAGATCGGCCTCCTCGTGCCCGAAGTCGTCGAGGTAGGAGCGGACGGCCGAGACGACGAGCCGCAGCTCCTCGTCGGTGAGCTCGATCGTGTGCATACACGAAGCCTACGGCTTCGCGGCTACATGCGGAACACGCCGAACGTCGTCTCCGGGACGGGGGCGTTGGCGGCCGCCGCCAGCCCGAGCGCGAGGACGCGGCGCGTGTCGAGCGGGTCGATGATCCCGTCGTCCCAGAGGCGGGCGGTGGAGAAGTAGGGGCTGCCCTCGGCCTCGTAGGCGGCGCGGATCGCCTCCGGGTCGGCGTCGCCGACCATGCTCAGCACGGTGGCGGCCTGCTCGCCGCCCATGACCGAGATCCGCGCGTTCGGCCACATCCAGAGCTGGCGCGGCTCGTACGCGCGCCCGCACATCGCGTAGTTGCCGGCGCCGAAGGAGCCTCCGAGGACGACCGTGAACTTGGGAACCTCGGCGCACGCGACGGCCATGACGAGCTTCGCGCCGTCCCGGGCGATCCCCCTCTCCTCGTACTCCTTCCCGACCATGAAGCCGGTGATGTTCTGCAGGAAGACGAGCGGGATCCGGCGCTTGCAGGCGAGCTCGACGAAGTGGGCGCCCTTCTGGGAGGACTCGGCGAAGAGGACGCCCTGGTTCGCCAGGATCGCCACCGGGTAGCCCTCGATCCGGGCGAAGCCGCAGACCAGGGTCTCGCCGTAGAGCTGCTTGAACTCGTGGAAGCGGGAGCCGTCCACGAGGCGGCCGATCACCTCGCGCACGTCGAGCTCGTGCCGGAAGTCCTCGGGCACGAGCCCGTACAGGTCGGCGGGGTCGAGGGCAGGCGGCTCCGGCTCGGTCAGCTCCCAGGGGCAGGGAGGCGGCGGGTCCAGGTGGCGAACGATCTCGCGCGCGATCGCGAGCGCGTGCTCGTCCGAGGTGGCGTAGTGGTCGGCGACGCCGGAGCGCCGCGCGTGCACGTCGGCGCCGCCCAGCTCCTCCGCGGTCACCTCCTGGCCGGTCGCCGCCTTCACGAGCGGGGGGCCGCCGATGAAGATCGTCCCCGTGCCGCGGACGATGATCGTCTCGTCCGACATGGCGGGGACGTAGGCGCCTCCCGCCGTGCAGGAGCCCATGACGACCGCGATCTGCGGGATCCCGGCTGCCGAGAGGCGCGCCTGGTTGAAGAAGATCCGGCCGAAGTGGTCGCGGTCGGGGAAGACCTCGGCCTGGAGCGGGAGGAACGCGCCCCCCGAGTCGACGAGGTAGAGGCAGGGAAGGCGGTTCTGGCGGGCGACCTCCTGCGCGCGCAGGTGCTTCTTCACCGTGAGCGGGAAGTAGGAGCCGCCTTTGACGGTGGCGTCGTTGGCGACGATCACGCACTGGCGGCCCTCGACCACCCCGATCCCGGTGACGATGCCCGCGGACGGCGCCTGACCGTCGTAGAGGTCCCAGGCGGCGAGCGCGTTCAGCTCGAGGAAGGCGGTGCCCGGGTCGCAGAGGAGGTCGATGCGCTCGCGCGCGGTCAGCTTGCCCCGGGCGCGGTGGCGCTCGACCGCCTGCTCACCGCCGCCGCGCGCGACGAGCGCCGTGCGCTCGCGGAGCTCCGCAACCAGGGCCTCCATCCGCTCACGGCGGATGCGGAAGGCCGCGGAGTCGCGATCCACCTGCGTCGTGAGGACCGCCATCGCCGCGGGAGCCTACCGCCACGGTGCTCCACCGGCGCTGCACGCCGCGCCGCTTCACCCGGTGTCTTCACCCGGTGTCTTCACCCGGTGTCAGACACCGCAGTCGGACGTTGCTCCGATCCGGCGCGGCAGACCGCGGCGCGAAAGGACGTGTCCGACGCGGGAGCGCCAGTGCAGGAGCGGTCTCTGCCTGTGGAGGAATTGGTGCGAACTTGACACGGTTGACCCTTGACAGAGATCGGTGTCTGACACCGGTGGCACCGGGGGTGGCGAGGCGGGCGCCCCGGCGGCCAGCGCCGTACCCGCTTGCCCTCCAAGGCCACGTGCGCGAGACTGGCGGACGTCCGAGCAAGGGAGGAGCGCATGAGCGATCAGGTGAAGTACGTCCTCGACGAGAACCGTCTGCCGGAGGCGTGGTACAACCTCGCGGCCGACCTCCCCGAGCCGCTTCCACCGGTGCTCCATCCCGGCACTGGCCAGCCGGTCGGCCCCAACGACCTCGCCCCGCTCTTCCCGATGGCGATCATCCTCCAAGAGGTCTCGACCGACCGCTTCGTCGCCATCCCCGAGGAGGTGCGATCGGTCTACCGGCAGTGGCGACCGACGCCCCTCTTCCGCGCGCGCCGCCTGGAGCGCGCGCTCGGTACCCCCGCCCGCATCTACTACAAGTACGAGGGCGTCTCGCCCACCGGCTCGCACAAGCCGAACACGGCGGTGGCGCAGGCCTACTACAACAAAGCCGAAGGCGTGAAGCGCCTCACGACCGAGACCGGAGCGGGCCAGTGGGGCTCGGCGCTGGCCTTCGCCGGCGCCGTCTTCGGGCTCGAGGTCGACGTCTACATGGTCAAGGTCTCCTACGACCAGAAGCCCTACCGGCGCGGGCTGATCGAAGCCTTCGGCGCCCGCGTCGTCGCGAGCCCGTCCGAGGAGACGCACGCCGGCCGCGCGATCCTCGCCGAGCACCCGGACTCCACCGGCAGCCTGGGGATCGCCATCTCGGAGGCGGTCGAGGCGGCGGCCCCGCGCGAGGACACGAAGTACTCGCTCGGCTCGGTGCTCAACCACGTGCTCATGCACCAGACCGTGATCGGCGAGGAGGCGCTCCTGCAGCTCGACCTCGCCGAGGACTATCCGGACATCGTCATCGGCTGCACGGGCGGCGGCTCCAACTTCTCGGGGCTCTCCTTCCCGTTCATCGGCAAGGCGCTGCGCGAGGGCGCATCGATCCGCGTGATCGCCGTCGAGCCCGCTGCCTGCCCCAGCCTGACGAAGGGCCTCTACGCCTACGACTTCGGGGACACGGGCCACCTGACGCCGCTGGTGAAGATGCACACCCTGGGCTCGACCTTCGTCCCGCCGCCCTTCCACGCCGGCGGCCTGCGTTACCACGGCATGGCGCCCATGGTCAGCCACCTGAAGGAGCTGGGCCTGATCGAAGCCCGCGCCTACACGCAAACCGAGGTGTTCTCCGCGGGGGTCGAGTTCGCCCGCGTCGAGGGCATCCTCCCGGCGCCGGAGGCGAACCACGCGGTCAAGGCGGCGATGGACGAGGCGATCCGGTGCCGGGAGGAGGGCGTGTCGCAGGCGATCCTGTTCAACCTCTGCGGGCACGGGCACTTCGACATGCAGGCGTACATCGACCACTTCGCGGGCAAGCTCGTCGACCACGAGTACTCCGAGGACGAGGTGGCGATGGCCCTGGCCGGGCTGCCGAGCGTGGCCGCATAGGACAGCGTCGTGGGGCCCGCTCGAGCCGGGCCCCACCCCTGGTCGCCGATCGCGCCGCGCGCTACAGGCCGTAGGCCGTGACCTCGTAGCGCTCCACTCCGACGACCTCGAAGTCGAGCGCGGACTCGCCCTCGCTGCGGATGCCGGCAGCCGCGCTCTCGCTCGCCTCCCGCGCCTCGGCCGAGTCCCACAGGGTGATCGTGAGCCCCGCGCCGGTCTCCCGGTCGTAGAGCTCGAGCGCGCCCGCGAAGCCGGGAATCGACTTGGCCTGGGGCAATGCGGACGTCTCGAACCAGGCGACCGCCTCGTCGACCTTCTCCGGTGCGGTCAGCGTGCGTGTGACTCGCGCGTGCATGTCTCTCCTTTCACTCGTTGGGCTCGTCCGTGAGGCCGAGCGCCGGTGCCTTCCCGAGCTCCGCGGCGAGCATCCGAGCGCCCGCCACCCGCAACAGGCCCTCGAGGACGCGTCCCCTGGCGCCCTTGGCGCGCCGGTCTCGAATCACCGTGAGCCGGCTGCCGCCGTCCGGGCCGGGCTCGGCCCGCAGCGTCCACGTGCCGCCGGGATGCCAGACGTTGGAGTCCTGGATCGTGGCCCGCACGATGCCCGGCTGCGACCAGTCGTAGCGCTCCCGCGCCCAGATCCCCCCGAAGACGGCCGATCCCTCGGTGACCTCGGCCCAGTCGGCCCCGACCGCGTGCACCCGGTACACGGACGGGTCGATCGCCGGCCACAGCTCGGGCCGTCGCTCGCTGAAGTCGACGAGCCCCGAGATCACGGCCTCCGGCCGCAGGGGCGACTCGAGCTCGAACTCGACTCGTGCCATCGCCGGTCTCCTTTCCTCGCTTCCGACCGGCTCATCGTGGCGCGCCGTCCGAGGCTCGCACATGGGGCGTTCTCCCCAACTTCCATCACTCCGCCAGGCCGCGCTCGAGCGCGTACAAGGTGGCGCCGGCACGCGTGCGCACGCCCGCCTTCGCGTAGATGCTCTCGATGTGGCGTCCGACGGTCTTGGATGCGATCACGAGCTCCGTCGCCACCTCCTTCGTGGACATGCCGCGCGCGAGCAGTCGCAGCACCTCGACCTCGCGATCGGTGAGGCCGTCGGGCCATGCCTCCAGCGGCGGCCGCTCCTGCCCGGCCGCCTCCGCGACCGCGCGCACGCAGCGGGCGTCGAGCTGCCCCGCCTCGGCGTCTCGGACGAGCTCCGCGAGCGCCTGTTCTGGGGTCAGCGCCTCGCGGTGCGGCCGGCGTTGCGTCATCGCCTGGAACGCGTCCGCGGCGGCGAGGAGCCGATCCTCGGCGGAGAGCAGGGCCGCCGTGCTGCCTCGGTGGTAGCCGGACCCGTCGAGGCGCTCGTGGTGCGCGCACGCCGACCCGAGCTCGGGCCACAGAGCCGAGCGGGCGAGGATGCGCTCGGTGTAGTACGGGTGCAGCCGGACGCGCTCCCACTCCTCGGTGGAGAGCGGGCCGGGGCGATCCCAGATCCCGCTGGAGACGCCGACACGTCCAAGATCGTGGACGAGAGCCGCTCGCCGGACGCGGGCGCGTGTCGTGCCGTCGAGCCCGAGCGCAATGGCGGCGTCGGCGACGATGCGCGCGACGCCCGCGGAGTGCCCGCGCAGGAACGGCGACTTGAGGTCGACGAAGTCGGCGAATGCCTCGAGCGCGGTCTCCAGCCGGTCGGCCGCGACGACCGCGTGCGGGAAGGGCTCGGCGGCGAGGGCCGCTTCCCACGCCGAGCCGAGCTCCGCTTGCCACCGCGGCGCGGACTCGAGGAAGACCTCCACGACCCGCGGGTCGTACGCGCGCCCCGAGCGCTTCGAGAGCGTCTCGCGCACGAGCTCCTGGCCGCCGATCCGCTCCAGCAGCTCGACGTCCCGGGCGACGAGGCTGATCCGAACCGATGCGGGGAGCTCGTCTCCGGGCACGCGGTTCGGGTACCCCTTGCCGTCCCAGCGCTCGAAGGCGAGCCCGAGCGCGGCCACCACGCCCTCGGCCAGGCCCATCCGGCGGGCGAGGCGCTGGCCGGCCTCGCAGTGCTCGGCGAGCGAGCGCTCCACGCCGTCCGTGTCCTTGAGCGCCGAGAGGACGAGGGCCGCGCGCCGCCGGGCCGGCTGGCCCCGGCCGAGGTTGCGCAGGAGCCAGCCGAGCGCCTCGGTCTGCTTCCCCATGAGCACGGGCGCGAAGCCCGCGTACAGGTCGAGCTCGCTTCCTCCGGAGAACCTCGCATCCTCCGCGGCGCCGTAGGTGCAGCCGAGGAAGCGCAGCAGCGAGACGTAGTAGAGCTCGCGCCGTTCGCTCGGCTCCAGCGCGAGCGCGTCGCCCGCGCGCTGGGCGAGGACGCACGTCCGCAAGGCATGCTCGAGCGGCTGGCCCGTCCCCAGGTCGGTGGCGAGCGAGATCGAGCAGACGAGCTCCGCGAGCCTGATCTCCGTTCCCTGCACGCGCGGAGCATGCCGCATCGCGGTCAGGAGGTCCGGGCCGGCGACGGACGTGGAGCGCGGGTGCGGCCCGGGCGCTTGAACGTCGCGCTGCGACGCGGCAGACTCCCCCCATCGCTCGCAGGGAGTCGGTGGCGGCTCACAGCCGAGGCTCGGGGGAGGGGAAGCGAAAGCCCCGGCGGATCCATCCGGCTCCCTGCAGGGGAAAAGGGTAGCGGCGCGCCCTCGGGCAGCGTCGCCTGCAGCAGGGGAGACAGGACTCGAACCTGCAACCCCCGGTTTTGGAGACCGGTGCTCTGCCAGTTGAGCTACTCCCCTGGGTTGCGGCACCGAGTGTAGCCGGGCGCTCCTCGGGCGTAGGCGAGGCTCAGCCGGCGCGGGCGACCTCGACGAGGGTGTCGTGGAAGTCGCCGCCGCCACCCCAGTCGGCGAGGCCGTCACGGGTGAGCGCGTTCGCGGACCGGCCGCCGGGGCTGCGCGAGGCCCACCACCCGGACGGAACGGCGACCACGCCCGGCCGCACGCGGTCGCCGACGCGCGCGCGGAGCGTGAGCTCACCGCGGTCGTTGAAGACCCGCGCCTCGTCGCCGTCGGAGATCCCGCGCAGGGCGGCGTCGTCGGAGTGGAGGTCGAGCAGCGGCTCCTTCTCCGCGCGCAGGTGGCGGGGCAGGTTGGCGTAGCTCGAGTTCAGGAAGTGGAGCGCCGACTTCGTCGTCAAGAGCCGCAGCGGATAGCGGTCGCCGTGCTCCTGAACCTCGAGCGGTGCGGTGTATCCGGGCAGGGGATCGAGGCCCTCGGCGGCGAGCGCCTCCGAGTAGAGCTCGCAGCGCCCGGACGGCGTCGCAAACGCCCCCTCTCCGTGAGGGCGCCAGTCGTCGGGGATTGCCAGCTTGGCCCAGCCCTCCTCGCAGAGCCGCTCGTAGGTGATGCCCGCGAGGAAGGGGTGGCCGCTCGCGAGCGCCTGGCGCACGAGGTCCTCGTCCGAGTCCCGGAAGCACGGCTCCTCGAACCCGAGCCTCCGGGCCAGGCGCCTGAAGACCTCCGAGTTCGGCAGCGCCTCGCCCCGCGGCTCGATCGCGGGCCGGTTGAGGGTGAGGTACGTGTGCCCCCAGGAGGGGACGAGATCGAGGTGCTCGACCTGCGTCGTCGCGGGCAGGACGTAGTCGGCGTGCCGCGCGGTGTCGGTGAGGAACTGCTCGAGGACGACCGTGAAGAGATCCTCGCGGCGCAGGCCCTGCAGGACGAGCTCCTGGTTGGGCGCGATCGCGGCCGGGTTCGAGTTGTAGACGACGAGCGCGCGGATCGGGGGCTCGAGCTCGGTGAGGGCGCGGCCGAGCTGGACCATGTTCACCTCGCGCGTCGGCTCCCGCAGGAGCTCGGGCATCGCCAGCCTGCCGAGGTCGAGCACGCCGAAGAGGTAGCCGGTGGTGCCGGCGAGCCCGCCCCCGCGTTCCTTCGCCGCACCCACGAGGACCGGGAGGCAGGCGATCGTGCGGGCGGTCATCGCGCCGTTTCCGTGGTGCCCCATTCCGATGAGCGTGCGGATCGCGGCCGGTCTCGTGGTCGCGTAGGCGCGGGCGAGGTCGACGATCTCCTGCGCCTCGAGGCCGGTGAGCTCCGCGCAGCGCTCGGGCGGGTACTCCTCGAGCCGCTCCCGGAGCTGCTCGAACCCGACCGTGTGGCGCTCGACGTAGTCGGCGTCGTGCAGGCCTTCGGCGACGATCACGTGCATCATCCCGAGCGCGAGCGCGCCGTCGGTGCCGGGGAGGGGGCGCACGTGCCAGTCGGCCGACTGCGCGGTGCGCGTCTTCAGGGATCGACGACGACGACCGTCGCCCCGCGCTCCTTCGCCTCCCGGACGAAGGGCCACAGGTGCAGGTTGGTGACGATCGTGTTCGTGCCCCAGAGGACGATGAAGCGGCTGTGGACGAGCTCCTCGGGCAGGAGCAGGCCCTCGCGCGTGCCGAGCGTGGCCGTGATCCCCGCGGCGGGCGTCGAGCCACAGATGTCCCGCCTGAGCTGGGTGGCGCCCAGGCGCGCGAAGAAGCGGCGGTCCATGGCCATGCCCTGGACGACGCCCTGAGTGCCCAGGTAGCTGTACGGGAGCACCGCCTCGCCGCCGCTCTCGGCGACGATCGCCCGCAGCCGCGCCGCGATGGCGTCGAGCGCCTCGTCCCAGGAAACCCGGGCGAACTCGCCGCTCCCCTTCGGGCCTGTGCGGCGTAGCGGGTGGAGCAGCCGCTCGGGGCTGTACACGCGCTCGAGGAAGTGGTTGACCTTCGCGCACAGCCCGCCGCGGGTGAAGGGGTGGTCCCTGATCCCGCGCAGCTCCGTCGCCTGCCCGCCCTCGACCGTGACCTCCCAGGCGCACGTGTCCGGGCAGTCGTGCGGGCAGGCGCCCCGAACGACCGCGCGGCGGGCCGCTGTCGCCCCGGCGCTCACTCGGCGGAACTGTGGCACCCGCGCGGAGCCGTGTCCAGGCCGGTGGGCGCGCTACCGTCCGGCCGTGCAGCGGCGAGCGCTCGGGCTCCTTCTCCCGGGCTCTGGCCCGCGGACGTGTCCGTTGCGGCCACCGCCGGCTCTCGCGCCAGGAACTCCGCTCGCTGCGCAGAACACGCCGCCATGGCGACCCCCGAGGCTCGCGTCGTCACCGTGCGCCCGCGGACCGTGCTGGGCGTCCTCGCGCTGGGCGTGCTCGTTGGGCTCGCGCTCATGCTCGTGCTCCTCGCCTGGCGCGTCCTGACGTGGATCCTCATCGCCGCGCTGCTCGCCGCTGCGCTGAACCCCGCGGTCGAGTGGCTCGAGCGCCGCGGCCTGACCCGCGCGCTCGCGGCAACGGCCGTCTTCGTCGTCGCCCTGCTGGTCGTCAGCGGCCTCGGTTTCCTCGTCATCCCGCCCGTCGTCACGCAGGTGACCGACTTCGTGAACGCGGTGCCCGGCTTCGTGGACGACCTGACGGCCGGGCGAGGCCCGTTCGGCTGGCTGCAGGAGCGCTACCAGATCGTCGACCGCATCCAGGACGCGATCCAAGAGCAGGGCGTGGGCGGGATCCTCGGGCTCAGCGGTCCCGCTCTCGACGTCGTTCGCAGCGTCGTGACCGCCGTCGTCGGCGTGATCACCGTGATCTTCCTCACCTACTTCATGCTGCTCGAGGGGCCGCGCACGGTCTCCGGGCTCCTCGCCCTGCTCCCCGACGAGACTCGCCCGCGCTTCGAGCGGGTGGGCGGCGAGATCTACCGGACGATCTCCGGGTACGTCACCGGGAACCTCCTGATCAGCCTCGTCGCCGGGGTCCTCGCGACGATCGTCCTGTACGCGGTCGGCAGCGAGTTCGCCATCGCGCTCGGGCTCCTCGTGGCGATCCTCGACCTCATCCCGCTCGCCGGGGCCACCATCGCCGCCATCGTCGTGACGACGGTCGTCTTCATCGAGACGGACTGGGTGCGCGCGCTGATCGTCATCGGCTTCTTCGTCGCCTACCAGCAGTTCGAGAACCACGTGCTGCAGCCGCTCGTCTACGGGAGGACGGTGCAGCTTTCGCCGCTCGTCGTCCTCTGCGCCGTGCTCGTCGGGGCGCAGCTGGCCGGGGTGTTCGGGGCGTTGCTCGCGATCCCGGTCGCGGGATCGCTCCTCGCGGTCGCGCGCGAGCTCATCGAGCACCGCCGGGAGGCCTCTTGGGGCCGGTACGGCGGAGCGGGCTCAGGAAGTAGTTGACCTTCGCGCACAGCCCGCCCCGAACGACCGCGCGGCGGGCCGCTGTCGCCCCGGCGCTCACTCGGCGGAACTGTGGTACCCGCGCGGAGCCGTGTCCAGGCCGGTGGGCGCGCTACCGTCCGGCCGTGCAGCGGCGAGCGCTCGGGCTCCTGTTCGCGGTGCTCTCGGCCGGCCTCGGCCTGATCGCCGTCTTCTCCGCGCTCGAGGGCGGCCGCGCGTGGGTGATCGCGCTTGCGGCGGCCGTGCTCGCTGTCTGGCTGGGCGACCTCGCCCGGCGCGTGCTTCGGCCTCGCGGCTGAGGAGTCCGCCTGCGGGCGGCGTATTCTCTCCCCGTGGCTGCGGCCGACGAGATGCGGGCGATGTGGCTCGAGTACCGCCGCTCGCGCGACCGCGCGCTGCGCGACCGGCTGATCCTGAGCTACGCACCGCTCGTCAAGTTCGTGGCCGGCCGCGTGAGCGCGAGCCTGCCCTCGCACGTGGACGAGCAGGACCTCGTCTCCTACGGGCTGCTCGGCCTGATCGGCGCGATCGAGCGCTACGACCCGAGTCGGGAGATCAAGTTCGAGACGTTCGCCATGGCGCGCATCCGGGGGGCGATCATCGACGAGCTGCGCTCGCTGGACTGGGTGCCCCGCTCCGTTCGCACGCGGGCGCGGCAGATCGAGCGGGCGATCGCGGCGCTCGAGAAGGAGCTGATACGCGCGCCGACGGACGAGGAGATCGCGCGCAGGCTCGGCGTCTCCCCCGAGGAGCTGGACGCGAGCCTGCTCGAGATCTCGCGCTCCTCCGTCGCCGCGCTGGACGAGCTCTGGTCGCCGTCCGGGACCGGCGACCAGATCAGCCTCATCGACACGATCGAGGACGAGACGGGGCCGAGTCCGGAGGTGACGCTCGAGGAGACCGAGGTCAAGGAGGCCCTTGCGGAGGCGATCTCCTCCCTGCCCGAACGCGAGAAGCTCGTCGTCACCCTCTACTACTACGAGGAGCTGACGCTGCGCGAGATCGGGGAGGTGCTGGGGGTGACCGAGTCGCGCGTCTCGCAGCTGCACACGAAGGCGATCCTCCGCCTCAAGGCCCACCTCTCCGGGGCCGCCCGCGAGCACGCCGAGACCTGACCCGGGCGCGGCCCGCCTCCGCGCAACAGTCGGGACCTGACCCCGGCTGTTGCGCGGCTCCGGTCTTCGGTGCGTGCAACGATGGGGACCTGACCCCGGCTGTTGCACGGCCGGGCCGCAGCGCCGGAAGATCGCGCGCCCGGGCGGCGTCTTGTCGGATGGAGGCCATGAGAGGAGGCGCGGCGATGAGTGGGGAGAGCACGGCGGCGGCCCTGGCCGAGCGGCTGGAGCGGGACGCGGAGCTCGCGGCGGGGCTGGAGAGGGACGCGCTGGGCGCGCTCAGGGGCGCGGGCTTCGACGAGCTCGCGGCAGCGGCCGAGCGGCAGCGCGACCGGATGGCGGAGCTCGTGCAGCGGATCTACCGGGACGACGCGTTCCGGCGGGCGATCGAGGAGGATCCGAGCGGCAGGCTCGGGGACTTCGGGATCCCGGAGGTGGCGCTCGAGCCGCTCCTCCGCGCGGCGGGCGCGCCCGAGGACGTCCTCGAGCGCGCGACCGCGGACGTGGAGGCGCACCTCGCCCGCGGCCCGGCGTCGGCGGCGGCGCTCGCCACCCTCGTCGGCGCGCTCGCGTTCGCGCAGCAGGCTTCCGCGGCCGCACCG
>DATMAP010000161.1:0-20094 GCA_035559835.1 Gaiellaceae bacterium | reverse complement strand
CCGATCACGCCTTGGTCGACCCCGTCCGACCCGCTCGGGCGAGCTGGGCGCATCAGTACACCGCCCTCCCGCCGGAGATGTCGTAGACCGCACCCGTCGAGAAGGAGCACTCCTCGCTCGCGAGCCAGCACACGAGCGCGGCGACCTCCTCGGGACGGCCCATGCGTCCCATCGGGATCCGCTCGACCATGTAGTCGATGTGCTCCTGCGAGAGCCCCTCCAGGATCGGGGTCTCGATCACCGCCGGGGCGACGCAGTTGACGAGCACCCCCGTGCGCGCGACGTCCTTGCCGATCGCCTTGGTCAGCGCGATCACGGCGGCCTTCGACGCCGAGTAGGCGGCGGCCATCGGGTTCCCTTCTTTCCCGGCGATGGAGGCGACGTTCACGATGCGCCCGTAGCCCCGCGCGATCATCCCCGGGAGCACGGCGCGGTTGCAGAAGAAGACGCCGTCCGCGTTGATCGCGAGCACGCGCTTCCACTCCTCGTCCGTTGTCTCGAACGAACGCACTGAGGCTCCGGGGATCCCGGCCGAGCAGACCAGCACGTCGATCCGTCCGAGCTCCGCCTCCGTCCGTGCGACCGCGGCGTGCACCTGGGCCGAGTCGGAAACGTCACCGGAGAGGGTGAGGACGTCCTCCAGGACAGCGGGCGCCAGGTCGAGCGATGCCACTGCCGCGCCCTCGTCGCGCAGGCGGACGGCGACCGCGCGGCCGATGCCGCTCGCGGCGCCCGTGACCAGTGCGGTGCGGCCGGAGAATCGAGAACCGTGGAAGGTGTTGCTCACAGCGCGGCGACCCACTCGAGCTTCGGGGTGAGCGAGTCTAGTCCGGCTTCGCGCGCGAGGTAGCAAGGAACGAGCATGACAGCGGTCCGTAGTGCTCGGAGAGGCCGCAGGTACCCTGCGGCCGTGAGCTACCGGACGATCGACGAGCTGGAGGCTGCGCTCCGTGCGGCCGACTACCTCCCCGACCGCGGGCTCGCGACCGCGCTCTTCCTCTCGCTCGCCCTGGAGAAGCCGGTGCTGCTCGAGGGCGAGGCCGGGGTGGGCAAGACGGAGGCGGCGAAGGCGCTCGCGACCGCGCTCGGCGCACGGCTGATCCGGCTCCAGTGCTACGAGGGGCTCGACGTCTCGCATGCCGTCTACGAGTGGAACTACCCGCGCCAGCTCCTCCACATCCGGGCCGCCCAGGAGGGCACGGTCTCCGAGGAGGAGCTCTTCGGCCCCGAGTTCCTCATCCGCCGCCCGCTGCTCGAGGCGATCGACACCGAGGAGGCGGTCGTGCTCCTGATCGACGAGGTCGATCGCGCGGACGAGGAGTTCGAGGCGTTCCTGCTCGAGGTGCTCTCGGACTTCCAGATCACGATCCCCGAGCTGGGCACGATCAGGGCGCGGCGCAAGCCGGCCGTCGTGCTCACCTCGAACCGGACACGCGAGCTGCACGACGCGCTCAAGCGGCGCGCGCTCTACCACTGGATCGGGCACCCGTCGCTCGAGCGCGAGGTCGAGATCGTCCGCCTCCGCGTCCCCGGGATCCCGGAGCAGCTCGCAAAGGAGGCGGCCGCGTTCGTCCGTGGGCTGCGCGCTCTCGACCTGGCCAAGCCGCCGGGTGTCGCGGAGACGATCGACTGGGCACAGGCCCTCGCCGCGCTCGGGCGCGAGGAGATCGACGCCGAGGTCGTCGAGCAGACCCTCGGCTCCGTGCTCAAGTACCGCGAGGACATCGAGGCCGTGCGCGACGAGACCCTGG
Organism: Gaiellaceae bacterium; assembly: GCA_035559835.1. Classification (GTDB taxonomy): domain Bacteria; phylum Actinomycetota; class Thermoleophilia; order Gaiellales; family Gaiellaceae; genus GMQP-bins7. Next base: position 18,343 of record DATMAP010000161.1, on the reverse strand, counting down.
CCGGCCTCGTCGAGGAAGCGCGCGCGGCCGGCGCCAAGCGGTAGCGCATGCAGGGCACGGCGATCGTCCGGCACGTTGTCACCTTCGGCCGCGTGCTGCGCGAGGTCGGGATCGAGGTCGGGCCCGGCCGGGTGGCGGATGCGGTCCGGGGGCTCGCCGCGGTCGACCTGACGCGCCAGGAGGACGTCTACTTCACCCTCCGGCAGACCCTCGTCTCCCGCCGCGACGAGCTGGAGCTGTTCGACCGCGCGTTCACCGCCTGGTTCCTGCGCGGGCCGGTCGCGCCGCTCGCTCGCGAGCGGCAGCAGAGGCAGCGGCTCGCCGAGCGCGCCCTCCGGGACACCCTCACGACGGGGCGCGAGGGGGACGACGGTGACGTCGCCGGCGAGCCGGCCGAGCTCGGGGCCTCGGCCCACGAGCTCCTCCGGGAGAAGGACTTCGCCGAGCTGACGGCCGAGGAGTTCGAGCGCGTGCGCCGGCTGATGGACGCCATCGCCCGCTCGCGGCCGCGCCGGACGTCCAGGCGCCGCTCGCCCGACCCGCGCGGCGACCGGCTCGACCTGCGCCGGATGCTCCGGCGCTCGCTGCGTTCCGGGGGTGACCCGGTCGAGCAGCCGTGGAAGTCGCGCAAGGAGGTCCCGCGCAAGCTCGTCGTGCTCTGCGACGTCTCCGGCTCGATGGACGCCTACGCCCGCGCCCTCCTGCTCTTCCTGCACGCCCTCGTCGGCAGCGGGCGGGGGGTGGAGGGCTTCGCCTTCGGGACGCGCCTCACGCGGCTCACCCCCGACCTGGCCACGCGCGACCCCGAGGCTGCGCTGGCCCGTGCGACCGAGGCCGCGGTCGATTGGGGGAGCGGTACGCGCATCGGCGCCTCGCTGGCCGAGTTCAACGCCGTCTACGGCCGGCGCGCGCTCTCGCGCGGCGCGGTCGTGGTCGTGGTCTCCGACGGATGGGAGCGCGACGACCCCGGCCTCGTGGGGAGGGAGATGGCCAAGCTCGCCCGCGCGGCCTACGCGGTCGTCTGGGTGAACCCGCTCAAGGGGAGTCCCGAGTACCAGCCGCTCGCCGGCGGGATGCGCGCGGCGCTTCCCTTCGTCGACCGGTTCCTCTCCGGCCATAATCTCAGGAGTCTCGAGGAGCTGGCGGCGGTGCTCGCCGGCATCGAAAGGAGGCATGCCGCGTGAAGGAGATCCTGCCCGAGGTCGAGCGCTGGCGGAAGGAGGGCGAGAAGGTCGTCGTCGCCACCGTCGTGGCCGCGCGCCGCTCCGCGCCGAGGCCGATCGGCTCGAGCCTCGCCATCTCGGAGTCCGGGAAGATGTGCGGCTCGGTCTCCGGCGGCTGCGTCGAGAGCGACGTCTTCGAGAACGCCCAGCAGGTGCTCGCGACCGGCGAGCCGAAGCTGCTCACCTACGGGATCTCCGACGACGAGGCCTGGAGCGTCGGCCTCCCCTGCGGGGGCGAGATCGACGTCTTCGTGGAGCGGGTCGAGTGAGCCTGCTCGAGCGGCTCGCCCGGCTCCGCGAGTCCGGGGAGCGCGGGATCCTCTTCACCGTCGTGGAGGGCGACGCGGTCGGTTCCAAGCTCCTCGTGCTCGAGGACGGGGAGCGCACGGGCGACGCGTCCGCCGCGCTCGCGGAGGCTGCGGAGCGGTTCGACGAGCTGATCCGGCGGGGACGGAACCGCCTGCTCGAACTCGGCGACGGGACGAAGGTCTTCGCCGAGTGGTACGGCCCCCCGCCCCGGCTCTTCGTCTACGGCGCCGTGGATACGGCCGAGGCGCTCTGCCGCGGCGCCAAGCTGCTCGGCTGGACCGCGATCGTCGCCGACGCGCGGGCGAAGTTCGCGACCCGGGAGCGCATCCCCTCGGCGGACGAGCTGATCGTGGCCTGGCCGGACGAGGCGCTCGCACGGGTCCAGCCGGACCACCAGACGGCGATCGTCGTCCTCACCCACGACGACAAGTTCGACGAGCCTGCTCTGATCGGCGCGCTGGCGACCGAAGCGTTCTACATCGGCGCGCTCGGCTCCCGCCGCAACCAGGAGCGCCGCCGGGAGCGCTTGCTCGAGGCGGGCGTCTCCGAGGAGCAGTGGGAGCGGATCATGGGCCCCTGCGGGCTCGACATCGGCGCCGAGACGCAAGAGGAGACCGCGGTCTCGATCCTGGCGGAGATCCTCGCCGTGCGCGCCGGGCGCCGAGGGGGCTTCCTCCGCGAGGCGAAGCAGCGAATCCACGCCGAGGTCGAGTAGCGCGATGGCGAGCGGAGCGGCCGGCCTCGGCATCGAGGCGAGGTCGGAGACGATCTACGAGCTCGTCGAGCGGGGCTCTCGAGCCGAGCGGGTGGCCACGGGGTTCGGGTTCACGGAGGGGCCCGTCTGGCACCCGACCGAGCACCACCTGCTCTTCTCGGACCTGGCCGCGGACGTCCGTCGCAGGTATACGCCGGACGGCGCGGTGGGGGAGGTCCGGCACTACTCCTACAAGGGCAACGGGATGACCTACGACGCCGACCTGAACCTGCTCGTGTGCGAGCACGTGACGAGCTGCGTCGTGCGGGAGCGCCCGGACGGGACGCGCGAGATCCTCGCGCAGGAGTTCGAGGGCGAGGAGCTGAACAGCCCGAACGACCTCTGCGTCCACTCGAGCGGCGCGATCTACTTCTCCGACCCCTGGTACGGCCGCATGCCCGCGCACGGCCATCCACGCAAGCGCCGGCTCGGCTTCCAGGGCGTCTACCGGGTCCCTCCCGGGGGCGGCGACCTCGAGCTGGTCGTGGACCGAGACGAGCTCTCGATGCCGAACGGGCTCTGCTTCTCGCCGGACGAGTCGCTCCTGTACGTGGACGACACCCCGCGGGCGCACATCAAGGTCTGGGATGTGCATGCGGACGGCTCCCTCTCGAACGGGCGGCTCTTCTTCGAGGGCATCGGCTCCGGCAGGGCTGGAGAGGGCGTGGTGGACGGGATGCGCTGCGACGAGCGCGGGAACGTCTGGGTCACGGGCCCGGGCGGGCTCTGGGTGATCTCGCCGGAGGGCGAGCACCTGGGCACGGTTCGCCTCCCCGAGATCGCGTCCAACCTCGCCTGGGGCGGGGAAGACTGGCGCACCCTCTACATCACGGCCACGACCTCGCTCTACGCCCTCCGGACGATCGTCGGCCCGCGCCGCGAGCCTCACATGCGTTACTCGGAGCCGGGCTCGTCGCCTTCGGGCGCGTCGCCGTCGCCCGCAGCAGCCGGCGGGCTCTGAGCGTCCTCGGCCAGGCTGTAGGCGCTGAGGCGCATGGACAGCCCCTGCAACCAGTCCGTCCCCTCGAGCTCGTCGCCGGGCTCGCTCGCCGAGCGACCTCTCCGCGGGCGGGAGGCAAGCCCGGGGTCGGGACGGGGCCGCCCGGCAGGCGGCGCCTCGCGCTCCGCCCGCGCCGCGGCGTTCGCCGCCGGTGCGGGCCTCTCCGTCACGGTGGGGAGGTGGACGCCGGACGGACGCTTGAGCCCGGCCAGCGGATCCGGCGGCGTCTCCGGGGAGACGAGCCGGTCGCCTGGCTGCCGTCCCTGGCGGCCGGATGAGCGCTCGGGATCGACGATGTAGTCCGGAAGCGGCTCGGCCGAGAGGTCGGGCTCGGGAACCCGCTCGGGCTCGGGCACGGGCGCAGGGGTCTCGCGCGGCGGGACGATGTACTCGGGCAGCGGCTCGGGAACGCGCGGCGGCGCGGACGCCGCTGCCTTCGGGGGCCCTGTCTCGGCGGTAGGCGCGGGACCCTCTGGCTCGACGACGGCCTCCGGGTCGGCGGCAGGCTCGGTCGGCGCTTTCGAGGCTAGAGGCGCGGGCTCCGCCGAAGCGGCTTCGAGGACAGGCGCGGGCGGCGGCTCGGAGGCCCGGTCGGGCTCCACGGCCGGCTCGACCTCGACCGCGCTCGCCGGCTCGGGTGCCGGCTCGGATGCTCGATCGGGCTCGGCGGCGCTCGCCGGCTCGGGCGGGGCCTCGGGCGCGACGGCCGGCGCAGGCAAGACAGGCGCCTCGGGCGGAGGCGGGGCTTCGGATGCCCGGTCGGGCTGCACGGCCGGCTCGACCTCGACCGCGCTCGCCGGCTCGGGTGCCGGTTCGGGTGCCGGCTCGGAAGCTCGATCGGGGTCGGCGGCGCTCGCCGGCTCGGGCGGCGGCTCGGGCGCGACGGCCGGTGCAGGCAAGACAGGCGCTTCGGGTGAGGGCAGCGGCTCGAGCCCCGCGCTCCTCGTCGCCGCTGCCGGGCCAGGCTCGGGCGCTGCGAACCCCTCGTGCTGCTCGGGCTCGGGCTCAGGCTCGTGCTGGGGCTCGGGCTCAGGGGGTGACTCCGGCTCGAGCGTCCACGTCGGCGGCGGGACGGCCGGCCACACCGGCATCGTCCCGGCGAGCGGACGCTCGCGCAGCTCGAGCCGGCGGAGCCTGCCGTCGGCCGTCCGGGGCAGCTCGTCCACGAACTCGATGTCCCGCGGAACTTGGTGAGCCGGGAGCACGTGGCGGACGTGCTCGCGGATCTCGGCTGCGAGCCGGTCGGAGGCCTCCGTCTGCGGCCGAAGCACGACCAGCGCGCGTACGAGCTGTCCGCCGCGCTCGAGATCGCGCATGCCGACGACTCCTGCCTGCGCGACCGCCGGGTGTCCGGCGAGCGCTTCCTCGATCTCGGCCGGGCCGAACCTGCGACCTGCGCTGGTGATGACGTCGTGAGCTCGGCCGAGGAGCCACAGGTAGCCGTCCGTGTCGGCGGCGGCGACGTCCCCGGTCAGGTACCAGTCCCCGCGGAAGGCGGCCTTCGTCTCCTCCGGCGCCTCCCAGTAGCCGGCGAAGAGGGAGGGTGGCCGGCCTCTGATCGCGAGGTCGCCCTCGATTCCGGGCGGGAGCCGCTCGCCTCCCTCGTCGATCACGGCGAGCTCGAAGCCGGGGAGCGGAAGCCCGACCGAGCCGCTGCGGAGCCCGGCGCCTGGTCCGTGCCCGGCGACGATCCCGGTCTCCGCCTGCCCGTAGCCGTCGTGGATGGTCAGCCCCCATGCCTCCTCGAAGGCGGCGACGAGGTCCGGGGCGAGGCGGTCGCCGCTCGAGACGAGGCGCCGGAGCCGTGCCGGGCGGTAGCGGGCGAGCTGCCCGCTCTCGGCCAGGGCCCGGTACTCGGCGGGCGTCTGGCAGAGGATGGTGACGCCCAGGCGACGGATGAGGTCGAGGCGCTCGAGCGGGTCGAAGGGGCCGTCGTGGAGCACGCTCACGGCTCCCCGCGACCAGGGCCCGAGCAGGAGGTTCCAGACCGCGGACGGCGCGCCCGTCTCCTCCGTCGACCAGACGAGGTCGCGTGGACCGGCGTCGAGCCAGTGCTCGGCCGGGACGCGGGCGGCAAAGACGGCCCCGTGCGTGTGCGCGACGGCCTTCGGTTCGCCCGCGGTGCCCGGGGTGAAGAGCACGAAGGCGAGGTCCCGCGCGGCTGTGTCGTGCGCCGGCGAGGGCTCGGGCTTCGCGTAGGCGAGCCCCCGGACGTCCTCGACCCGCAGGATCGGTGGCCGTGCCGCTGCCTGCGCGAGCGCGTCCTCGGCCGCGTCCCCGGCGACGACGAGCCGCGGGTCGGCGCGCGCCAGGCGTGCGTCGACTGCGTCCGCCGGGAGCGTCTCCGGACAAGACACGGAGACGGCGCCGACCTTGATCGCCGCCAGCACGACCTCGAGCCAGTCGGGGCAGCGGCCGACGAGCAGGCAGACCCGGTCGCCTGGCCGCACGCCGTGCTCGCGCAGCAGGAGCGCCCAGCGCTCGGCGCCCTCGGCGAGCTGGAGGAAGGTGCGCGGCTCGATGATGCCGTCCCGGCCTACGCAGACCGCCGCCTGCCGCTTCGGGTCGGTCGCGAGCGCCTCCACCACGTCGCGCGTGAAGTTGAAGCGGGTGGGAACGTCCCAGCTGCCCTCGGTGAAGGCGGGGGCGAGCGCAGCCTCGACCGGCCCGACGGCGGCCCGGGTCGTGGCGGCTCTGCGGCGGCCGAGGGTCAGCAACTTCACGGCTTCCGCATTATCGACCCATTGTGGGCGCAAACTGAAGTGTTTTCACACCCTCGCGCCGGCGGCGGCCGCTCAGGGAAGGCCGAGCTCGTGCGCGAAGGGGGCGTCGGGCGGTAGCTCCGCGGGGAGCGTGAACCCGCCCGCCTCCTCGAGGGCGGCGATGCGGGCGGGGAGGGGAGGATGCGTCTCGAACAGGCTCGAGAGCGCGAGCACCCCGCGGCGCTCGGTCTCCACGCGGGCGGCCGGGCTCTCGATCCAGAGGTGGGCCACCGCGACGTCGGCATACCGAACCGAGGTCGGGTCGAGCTCCAGCCGGCGGAGGGCGAGCGCCATCGCCTCGGGATCCCCGAGCAGCTCCGCCGAGCCCGCGTCGGCGAGGAACTCCCGCCGGCGGGAGAGGGTCATCCGGAGGAGCAGGGCGGCGTAGGGGGCGAGGAGCAGGCCGACCAGCGCGACGGCGGCGACGAGGGCCGTGCTGCCCCGGCGCCGGCCACCGCCGTAGACGAGCGCCCGGAAGCCGAGGTCGGCGAGGACGGCGATGACGCCGGCGAAGATCGCCGCCATCGTCATCAGGTACGTGTCGCGGTGGCGAATGTGCGCGATCTCGTGCCCGAGCACCGCCTCCAGCTCCCGCTTGGGCATCGTGCGCAGGAGGCCCGTCGTCACCCCCACGTAGCTGCGCTCGGGGCGAAGCCCCGCGGCGAAGGCGTTCGGCGCGGGATCGTCGACCAAGCGCAGCTCGGGGGTCACGGGAAGGCCGGCGGCGATGGAGACGTTCTCGAGCAGCCGGCGCAGCGGCTTCAGCTCGTCGGGACCGACCTCCCGCGCTCCGGTCAGGCGCGCGACCATGCTGCGGGAGCGGAGCAGGGCGTAGAGCACGTAGATGCCCGCGCCGGCGAGGGCGACGACGGCCAAGGAGAGGTCGAGCGCGGCGCCGAGCAGTCCTGCGACGGCGAGGAGCAGGAGCAGGAAGCCGAGCAGGACGATCGCGCTTCGCAGCCGGTTCGAGCGGATCTGCTCTTGGAGCGTCACGCGGGTGCGGAGAATGTGACCTGCGGGACGTCGGTGTCCCCCTGCGCGGCGAAGAGCTCGCGCGCCCGGAAGCCGAGCGAGCGGGCGACGAGCACCCAGGGAAGGCTCTGGATCGCCGTGTTGAAGCGCATTACGGTCGCGTTGTAGTAGCGCCGGGCGGCCGCGATCTTGTCCTCGGTGTCGGTCAGGTCGTCTTGGAGCTGGCGGAACCCCTCGGCCGCCTGCAGCTCGGGATAGGCCTCCGCGACCGCGAGCAGGCGTCCCAGGGCGCCGGTCAGGCTCGCGTTCGCCTCCGCCGCCGCAGCCGGGGTGCCCGCGTCCCGGAGCGCAGCCCGCGCTCGGGTCACCTCCTCGAAGAGCTCGCGCTCGTGCGTCGCGTAGCCCCGCACGACCTCGACCAGGTTGGGGATCAGGTCGGCTCGGCGCTGGAGCTGAACCTCGATGTTCGCCCAGCCCGTGTCCACCTCGTTGCGCAGGCGGACCAGGCGGTTGTAGCCGAGCACCGCGAGCGCCGCGACGAGGAGAGCGGCGCCGGCCAGGACCCAGAGCCAGACCATCGCCGGGCGAGTCTACGCGGCGGCGAGGGCGGCGGCGAGGGCGTCCCGAGCCCCCGCGAGCACGGGCTGTCCGTGCGAGACGAGGATCCTCTCCACCGGCAGCTCGAGCAGCGGCCGGAGCGAGGCGGCGAGGGCGGCTCGGCTGGTCGTGCCCGGAAGCCACGAGGCGGGGCACACCCGAACGCCGCCTTCGCCGTCGCCGAGGAGGACGTCGCCCGGCACGAGGGCTCCGTGGGGAGGGAGCCAGTACACGACCTCGCCCGCACGGGCTGTTGGGTGGGCCTCGACCCCGCCCGGGAGCCGTCCGCCCGGCCGGAAGGGGTCGGTGACGACGCCCGCCCGCCGCGCCACCGCAGCCCGTCCCCGCGCGGGCGCCCACACACGGGCCCCGTAGCGCTCGACCAGCGCGGCGGTATCGCGCGTGTGCCAGAAGACGGTGAGGAGCACGTGCACCCCGCCGCCGGCCCGCTCGACGTCCCGGTCGAGCGCGCGCCAGAAGCGCTCGGTGTCCTCGGGGGGCACGAGCGGGTCGATCAGGACGACGCCTTCTTGGGTCTCGCAGTAGACGCAGCCGACCTCGTCCTTCCACTCGGCGTGCCAGCCCGTCCAGCGCCAGAGCCCGGGCGCGATCTGCGCGACCTCCACGCGCGCACCTTAGTGAACCGCGGGCGCGCCGAGCGCGTATGGTCGCTCGGAACCCGCGATCAAGGAGGAGCCGATGCCCATCATCCGCTTGGCCTTCGGCGCGACCCTCGCCGCCGCCGCCCTCGTGCTCGCCGGCTGCGGCGGAGGAGGCGGCGAGGCTGGAGGGACGGAGACGACCGCGACCGAGACGATGACGACCGAGACGACTGCGACCGAGACCACGCCTGTAGCCGGGGCCAAGCTGCTCGGCCGCATCGGCTCGCCCGACAGCCCTGATGCCTTCGTCATCACCCTGACGACGGAGGACGGCGCAGCGGTGACGACCCTCGCTCCCGGGACGTACACGCTCGAGGTCGACGACCCGTCCACGATCCACAACTTCCACCTCACCGGGCCCGGGGTCGATGTCGCAACCGACGTCGGGGGCACGGGGACGGAGAGCTTCACGGTCACCCTGGAGGCGGGCAGCTACCACTTCCAGTGCGACCCGCACGCGAGCACGATGAACGGCGACTTCCAGGTCTCGGGCTAGGAGAAGCGGACCGGCGTTCCCTCCTCCGCCGAGCGGTGGAGCGCCTCGAGCGTGCGCGCTTGGGCGACTGCGTCCTCGCGCCCGAGGAGGAGCGGCGCCTCGCCGTGGATCGCGGCGGCCAGGTTCTCGAGCTCGAGCCGGTAGGGGTCGGCGGGGTCGAGCTCGATGCGCTCGATGCCTCCGTCCCGCCTGAGCTCGAGCACCGGCTCCCGGCAGTGCCAGGGGTCGTCGAGGAAGAGCGAGCCCTCGGTGCCGATCGCCTCCAGCTCGTCCCGTTCGGGCAGGGAGGTGCCGCAGTCGAAGAGCGCGAGCACGTCGCCCGGGAAGCGCATGAGACCGGCGAACACCCAGTCCGTCCCGCTGGGACCGACGTAGGCCTCCCCGAAGACGCGCTCGGGCTCGCCGGCGAGCAGCCGCGACGCGCTGACGCAGTAGCAGCCGACGTCCATGAGGCCGCCGCCTTCGGCCTCGGGACGGAGGCGGATGTTCTCGGGGTCGTACAGCGCGTAGCTGAAGGCGGAGCGGACGAGCCGCAGCTCCCCGATCGCGCCCTCCCGGACGAGCGCGACGAGCCGTGCCGTCTGCGGATGGTGGCGGTACATGAATGCTTCCGTGACGAGGCGGCCTGCGCGCTCGGCCGCGTCGAAGACCCGCTCGACATCGGCCGCCCGCCGGCTCAGCGGCTTCTCGCAGAGGACGTGCTTGCCCGCCTCGACGGCCCTGATCGACCACTCGCAGTGGAGGTGGTTCGGCAGCGAGATGTAGACCGCGTCCACGTCCGGATCGGCGAGCAGGGCCTCGTAGGAGCCGTAGGCGCGCTCGATCCCCCAGCGCGCGGCGTACTCCTCCGCGCGGTGCTGGTCGCGGCTGGCGACGGCGACCAGCTCGACCTTCTCGGACGCCCGCGCGGCGGGGATCACGAGCCGGTTGATGTGGGCCGTGGAGAGGAGGCCGAGGCGGATCAGCCCCATGAGGCCTCCGTCATCGGGCGCAGCGCGGTCTCCAGGATCCGGTGGCTGCGCGGGCGGGTGAGGGTGAAGAGGACGACCGCGGCCACGTCCTCCGCCGACATCATCCCGGCGAGCACGTCGGGCGTGCGCCCGTAGCCCTCGCCGAGGGCGAAGTCCGTGGCGACGCCGCCCGGGCAGATGCTCGCGCAGCGGACGCCGTGCTCGCGCAGCTCGTGGTCGAGGGCGCGCGTGAGCCCGACCTGGCCGAACTTGGACGCGCAGTAGACGGCCTCGCCCGGCAGGCCGCGGCGGCCTGCCTCGGAGGCGATCGTGATCACGTCACCCTCTCCGCTCGCGAGCAGGTGCGGGATCGAGGCGCGGATGGCGTAGATCGTGCCCTTGAGGTTGACGTCGATCATCTCCTCGATGTGCTCGACCGGTGTCTCGGCGAGCGGGTGGTACGAGCCGACGCCGGCGTTGGCGACGCAGATGTCGAGCCGCCCGAAGCGCGCCACGGTCTGCGCGACGGCGTCCTCGACCTGCACTCGGTCGCGCACGTCGCAGGCGAGCCCGAGCGCGTCCGGGAGCCCCAGGTCGTCGCCGCTCCGCGAGGCGAGCCCGAGCCGGACGCCTTCGCCCGAGAGCGCGCGCGCGACCGCGGCGCCGATGCCGCGGCTCGCGCCGGTGATGAAAGCGACCTTGCCGTCCAGAGCCGTCATCGCTCCTCCACTCCTCGTAGGGCCGGGTACAGTGCGCGGAAGCGAGCGTACCCCTCCCCGTACGCGCGCGCCCACTCGAGGCGCGGCTCGACTGTCTCACGGACCCCGACGCACGCCGCGACCGCCTCGCGTGCGTCGGCGAAGGCGCCCACGGCCACGCCGGCGAGGAGCGCGGCCCCGAAGGCCGAGCCCTCCTCGACCGCTGTCAGCTCGAGCGGGAGGCCGAGCGCCGAGGCGACGATCTCGAGCCAGAGGTGGCTGCGTGCGCCTCCGCCCGACGCGCGCCCCCGCTCGGGCTCGACCCCGAGCTCGCGCAGCAGCTCGAGGGAGTCGCGCAGCCCGTAGGCGACTCCCTCCAGCACCGCCCGCACGAGCGCGCCGCGGTCGTGGCGCAGCGAGAGGCCGGCGAAGGCGCCCCGGGCGTCGGGGTCGGCGTGCGGTGTCCGCTCGCCCTGGAGGTAGGGGAGGAAGACGAGGCCCTCCGCGCCCGGCTCCCAGCACGCGGCCTCCGCGGTCAGCCGGTCGAACCCCGCCTCGGGCGCGAAGGCGTCCCGGAACCAGCGCAGGGAGCCGGCGGCGCTGAGCATCACCCCCATCGCCTCCCACCGGTCCGGTACCGCGTGGCAGAAGGCATGGACCCGGCCCAGAGGGTCGTGCGCGTAGGCGGGAAGCGTTGCGAGGACGACGCCCGAGGTGCCGAGGACGACCGAGAGCGTGCCCGGCTCGATCGCACCCACCCCGAGCGCCGCCGCCTGCTGGTCGCCGGCGCCGGCGATCGCGGTCGACTCGTAGACCGGCGGGAGCCACCCCCCCGGCAGCTCGAGAGCGGCGAGCACCTCGTCGCTCCAGCGCCGGCCCGCGACGTCGAAGAGGAGCGTCCCGGAGGCGTCTGCGGCGTCGATCGCCCACTCCCCGGTCAGGCGTAGGCGGACGTAGTCCTTGGGGAGGACGATCCGCCGGATTCGCCCGTACACCTCCGGCTCGTGGCGGCGCAGCCAGAGGAGCTTGGGCGCGGTGAAGCCGGGCAGGGCCCGGTTCCCGGTCAGCGCGAGCAGCCGCTCGAGGCCGACCCGCTCCTCCAGCTCGGCACACTCGGCGCCCGTGCGCTGGTCGTTCCAGAGGATCGCGGGCCGCAGGACGCGATCCGCCTCGTCGAGGCAGACCAGGCCGTGCATCTGCCCGGAGAAGCCGATGCCCGCCGGCTCCACGCCGAGCGCCGCGAGCGCCCTCTCCGCCGCCTGGACCCAGTCCTCGGGGTCCTGCTCCGACCAGCCGGGGCGGGGGGTGGAGAGGGGGTAGCCGCGCTCTGCGGTCGCCAGCACCCGGCCCTCCGGGGTGAGCGCGAGCGCCTTGACGCCGGTCGTCCCGACGTCGAGCCCGACGAGGGCCCTCACTCGCCGCCGAGCGCCGTGTAGACGAGCTCGTAGGCGCGCACGGCGTCCTTGCGCAGCTGCGCCTCGCGCAGCGCGGCGTCGTCGATCCGCGCGGCCACGGAGTCGATGAAGCGCCACTGCAGGACGCTCCGCCGTACGGCTTCGACGGCGTCTTCCGTGTACGGGTAGAGGTCGAAGCCGAGCCGCTCGCCGTGCTCGCCGTAGCCCGCTCGGCGCAGCTCCACGGCGAGCTCGAGGGTCTCCATGAACGCGGTCGCGCCGACCATGTTGTCGTCGTCGAAGGTGCCCCAGCCGGAGTTCGCGTGCTGGTGCCCGAGCAGGCCCTCCGCCGCGAGCAGCGCGGCGTACTCGGCCAGGCTCTCGCCGTTCATGAGCAGGTGCTGCCAGTCCATGTTGACCTTGACGTTGTCGAGCCCCTGCGCGCGCAGCGTGTGGATCACGTGCAGGGTCATGCCCACGTTCCGCATCAGGATCTTCATCGCGGGCTCGGAGTTCTTGTGCTCGAGGAAGAGGAAGACGCCGTGCTCCTTGCAGGTCTGGGCCGCCTGCCCCACGCCCTCGAGGAACCACACCCAGCTCTCCCGGTAGGGCGTCTGGAAGGGGTAGTTGTAGCCCTCGATCCCCGGCCAGACGATGAAGTGGGCGCCGATCCGGCCGGCGAAGTCGGCGGCGGCCACCGTGCGTCGCACCGCCTCGGCCCGCACGGTCGGATCGGGGGAGACGAGACCGCCGCGCCCGAAGAGCGGGTCGAGGTGGAGGCCGGTGGCGATGCAGTAGACGTCGTGCCCGGCGAGCGCGGCGCGCACCTCGTCGAGGTTCTCCTCGGAGAGCTCCTGCGGGTAGTGGAACTCGTACCCGTCGATCAGGTCTCCCAGGCCCTCGACCGCCCGCCGGACTCGTTGCGCCGTCGTCTCGCCGGCGTGCTCGGGCTGGTAGCCGCCGGGGACGAAGCGCGTGACCATGGGGCCGAAGGCCCAGATCCCGAGCGAGGTCTTCACGGCCGGCCCCTAGCGTCCCGCCTGCTCCAGCCGGCGGCGCGAGATGGTGTCGAGCGTGACGGCGGCAAGCAGGATCGCGCCCGTGACCATGAACTTGATCGCGGAGCTGTAGCCGAGCAGGTCGATCCCGTTGCCGACGGTCGAGATGACGAGCGCGCCCATGAGCGCGCTGAGCACGCGGCCGCGACCGCCGAAGAGGCTCGTGCCTCCGATCACCGCCGCCGAGATCGCGTCCAGGAGGAGGGTGCCGCCGCCCGCGTTCAGGTCGACCGAGTTCAGGCGGGCGGCGAAGATGACGCCCCCGAACCCGGCCATGAGCCCGGAGATCATGAACACCTGGATGCGGATGCGGCGGATGTTGATGCCCGCTCGGCGGGCCGCCTCGGCGTTGCCCCCGACCGCGTACACGTGCCGGCCGAAGGTCGTCCGCTCGGCCACCCACGTCCAGAAGACGAGGAAGATGATCACGATCAGGAAGGCGAGCGGGAAGCCGCGCTCCTGGTTGGCCCAGATCACGGCTCCGAAGGTGACCGCGGCGAGGAAGACGAGCTTGCCCGCGACGAGCAGGAGGTTGTCGGTGCGAATCCCGTGGCGGCGCCGGCTGAGGACGCCGGCCAGGGTCCCGGCGGCGATGAGGCCGGTCGCCCCGCCGGCGATCGCGAGCCCGGCCGTGTCGGAGAAGAAGTAGTTCGCGACGTTGTTGATCGTCGCGTCCTCGATGATGATCACGCCCTGCTGGCCGATCACGTACAGGATCACGCCCTGCCAGAAGAGCAGACCGGCCAGGGTGACGACGAAGGACGGCACGCCGAGGATGGCCACGAAGGAGCCCTGCAGCGCCCCGATCAGCGCGGTCAGGGTCACGGCGATGCCGATCGCGACGATCCCCTTCACCTGCCAGCTCCCGTCCGGAATCTGCAGCTCGGCCACGATCACCCCGGCGACGCCGGAGACGTAGGCGATCGAGAGATCGATCTCGCCGAGGAGGAGGACGAAGACGACGCCGATGGCGATCGTCGTCACCCCCGCCATCTGGGTCATCAAGTTGGTGAAGTTGCCGGCCGTCAGGAAGTTCTCGTTCTTCCAGTAGAAGAACGCGACGATGCCGGCGAGGCCGACCACGATCGGGAGCGTCCCGACGTCTCCCGCCTTGAGCGCCTCCCAGCGCCGGCGGGCGATCTCGAGCAGCGAGTTGCTCGGAGCGACGGCCTCGGCGGCGGCGTCGGCTGCCGTCACGCCGGGTCCTCCGGCACCATCCCCGCGACCTTGGTGGGGACGCCGGCGGTGATGGCGTGGACGACCTCCTGCTGCGTCGTCTGTGCCCGTTCGAAGACGGCGACGTTGCGCCCCAGCCGGAGCACCGTGATGCGGTCGGCCACCTCGAAGACGTCGTGGAGGTTGTGCGAGATGAGGACGACCCCGAGCCCCTGGTCGGCGAGCTGGCGCACCAGCTCGAGCACCTGGGCCGTCTGGGCGACCCCGAGCGCAGCCGTCGGCTCGTCCAGGATCACCACCCGGGAGTTCCACATGACCGCGCGCCCGATCGCGACCGACTGCCGCTGGCCCCCGGAGAGGCTCGCCACCGGCTGCCGGATCGAGCTGATCGTCGTCACCCGCAGCGACCGCAGGGTCTCCGAGGTGCGAGCCTCCATCGGCGCCTCCTTCAGGCGCCCGAGCCAGTCGTGGATCTCGCGGCCCAGGTACATGTTCTGCACGACGTCGAGGTTGTCGCAGAGCGCGAGATCCTGGTAGACGACCTCGATCCCGAGCCGGGCGGCGTCCTTCGGCCCGTGGATCGTGACCTGCTTGCCGTCGAACCAGACCTCACCCGCGTCCATCGTGTACGTGCCGGCGATGCACTTGATCAGCGTCGACTTGCCTGCCCCGTTGTCCCCCACGAGCGCCATCACCTCGCCGGCGCGGACCTCGAAATCGACGTCGATCAGGGCCTGCACGGGGCCGAAGCTCTTCGACACGCCCCGCGTCTCGAGCAGCGGGGTGATGACGGTCGTCGGTCTTGTCTCGGCGAGGGCTTGGGTCACGTTGCTCGGCCTCCGTCGTCGGGCGGTGAGGGCGCTCCGAAGAGCGCCCTCACCGTACCCGTGTCCTACTTGCAGTACTTCGCGAACTCGCCCCGACAGACGTTGCTCTTCTTCAAGTAGTTGGCCTTGAAGAGCACCGTGTAGTTGGACTTGTCGATGTACTGCGGCGGGATGATGAACGCGGGCGTCCGCTTGCCCTTGTTCGGCACCGTCCCGGTCGTCTTCGGCTTCTTGCCGTTCAGGTAGGCGACCGCCGCCTCGACCGAGGCCGCGGCGAGCTTCCGCGTGTCCTTCCACACGGTCATCGTCTGCCAGCCGGAGATGATGTTCTGCACGCCCAGCTCCGTGGCGTCCTGCCCGGAGAGCGGGATCGGCTGCAGCTTCTTCGCCTTCAGCGCGGTGACGACGGCGTTCGCGAGGCCGTCGTTGGCCGCCGCGACGGCGTCGATCTTGTTCCCGGTCTTGACGAGCATCTGCTCGAAGATCGTTCGCGCCTTCTGGTTGTCCCAGCCGGGCACGAACTGGTCCGGGCCCTTGACGAAGGTGCCGTTCTTGTACAGGGGGTTGAGGACCGAGTCGTACCCGCGCTTGAACAGGTACGAGTTGTTGTCGGTCGGGCCCCCGTTCAGCTCGGCGACGACCGGCTTCTGGCTGTACTTGCCGTTCGCCTTCAGCCCTCGCACGACGCCCGTGCCCTGCAGCACGCCGACGCGGAAGCCGTCGAAGGAGATGTAGATGTCGCCGATGCCGCCCACGACCTGGCGGTCGTACTCGATGACCTTCGCCCCCCGCGCCTTGGCGGCCTTCTCGATCGCGATCGAGGAGCCGAAGTCGAGGGAGACGAGGATGACGACCTTCGCACCGCCTGCGAGGCACTGGTCGGCCTGCGAGCGCTGCTTCTGGGGATCACCGTCGGCGTTGGTGATCACGTAGGAGATCTTGGCCTTCTTGGCCGCGGCGATGAACGCCGGCCGGTCCTGGGTCTCCCAGCGCACCGATGTCTTCGGGTCCGGGAGCAGGAAGCAGACGTCCGCCGACTGCCGGGCCCCCCCGCTCGTCGCCGATGCGCCGCCGACCGACAGACCGACCGCGAGCGCGGCGAGCATGAGTACCGCTCCGAATCTCTTCACCCTGTAGCCCTCCTTGGCTCGGATTTACGGGGGAAGCTACAGCCTTCCCGCCGTGAGTTCAATGTCGTAGGGCCGCTACCGCGGCGCCCGCCCGACGAGGACGACGCGGTCGGCGGCGACGTTCGCGAGGCGGGCCCGCCTGCCGTCGGGGAAGCGCACGACGAGCTCGCGCACCCGGTCCGCGCGGCCGAGCCCGAAGTGCACGCGCGGGTCCTCCGAGGAGAGGTAGCTGCTGCCGGCCAGGACGCGCCGGACGAGCCTGCGCCCGTCGGGCAGCACCGCCGTCACCATCGCTCCCGGCGAGAAGGCAGCGAGCCGCACCTCCAGCCAGTGCCCCGCGCTGCCCTCGTTGCGGAGCAGCAGGAGCCGCCCCCCGATCGAGCTCACCGCCAGGTCGAGGTCGCCGTCGTTGTCGAAGTCGGCCGCGGCCAGGCCGCGGCCCACGACGCGCGGGAGCCGGTGCGCTCCGACGGCGCCCCCGGCGTCGGCGAAGCGCCAGGCCGCGCCGTCTCCGCCGAGGTTCGCGAGCACCTGGATCCGCTGGGCGTCCTTCTCCAGGTCGACGACCGGGATGGCGCCGTTGGCGAGGGCGAGGTCGAGGTCGCCGTCGAGATCGAGGTCGGCCCAGGCTGCGCCCCAGCCGGTCGAGCGGGTGCCGAGCAGGGGTGCCAGGTCGGCTCGCGCGTCCGTGAACGCAGGCTCGCCGCGCACGGCCCGGCTGCGGAAGGCTGCGTGGAGCTGTCCGCGGGAGTTGGTCACGAGCAGGTCCAGGCGGCCGTCGCGGCCGACGTCCCCGACGGCGATCCCCATGCCCGCGTTGGAATCGTCCACGCCCGCCTCGCGCCCGACCTCGCGGAAGCGGAAGCCGAGGCCGGCGGGATCGGCGGCCGCGCCGCCGGGCCAGGGGACGTTCACGTAGAGCTGGTTCGGGTCGGCATCGTTGGCGACGTAGAGGTCGAGGCGCCCGTCGAGGTCGAGGTCGACGAGCACGGCTCCGAGGCCGTGCTCGGCCCGAGCCGGCTCCAGGCCGGCGCGCCGCCCGACCTCGCGGAAGCGCGCGCGGCCGTTCCCGTCCGGGCCCTCGTTGAGGTAGAGGAGGTCGCGCACCGCCCGGTGGTTGCCCGGGAAGCCGGCGCTGGAGGTCGGGATCGGGGCGTTGACGTCGGTGTAGCCGGCGACGAACAGGTCGGGGCGCCCGTCCAGGTTCACGTCGCCCACCGCCGCGCCCGCATGCCAGCCGATCCCGTCGATCCCGGCCTCCCGCGCGCCCTCGCTGAACGTTCCGTCGCCGTTGTTCCAGAGCAGCGCGTCGTACCCGTCGGTGGCGACGTTGTACCCGGCCGTCGTCACGTACAGGTCGGTGTTGCCGTCGAGGTCGAAGTCCGCCGCCACGCATCCGTTCCCGCGGAGCGGCAAGTCGGCTCCGGCCGAGCGGCTCACATCCTCGAACCGGCCCCCGACGTTGCGGAAGAGGGCGCTGCGCGGCAGCCCACCGCGCGCCTCCCAGGCAAGCAGGTCGGTCTGCGCGTACGAGTTGACGACGAACAGGTCGAGCCAGCCGTCGCGGTCGTAGTCGAGCCAGCAGAGGCCCCCTCCCATCATCGCCGTCGGGTCGTTCGAGACGCCGAAGCGGAAGGCGCCGTGGCGGAAGTCGAGCCCGACCTGCCGCGCCACGTCCACGAGCCGGACGCCGCCGAGGCTCCCGGGCGGGGCGGCCGCGGTGGCGGAGCCGGTGGCGGCTGCGGGCAGGCCGCCGCGCGAGCCGGCGATGCGCCAGCGGCCCCGCTCGAGCACGAGCTCGAGCGTGCGCCGGAAGGCGACCCCCTCGCTCCGGCTCCCGGGCTGCGAGGCGCCCGCCCCGTCGGACGCGACCGTCATCGTGCCCTCGAGGCGGGCGACCACCGTGGGCGGGGCCTGGCCCTGCGCCGGCTCGAGGGTGAGCTGTACCTTCCTGACCTCGTAGACGGGGACGGCGAGGGCGCCGCCGCTCGCCGACCGGATCCGCTGCCACAGCTCGGCGAGCCAGGGGCCGGAGGCTCCCGCCGTCGCGCGCTCGGGGTCGCGCAGGCGGAGCGCCGCTTCCTCGTTGCGGAGGGCGGCGAGGAGGTCGCGGGCGATCTCGACCGCCGCGCTCCGGCCGAGCGGCGCGATGCCCGTGCGCTGGACGACGCTGATGGCGGGAAGGGCCGCGGGTGCGCCGGCTGGCTCCGCCGGTGCCGCGTCGGGACGGGCGGGGATGCCGGCCACGACGACGAGGGCGGCGAAGCTCGGCGCGCCCGCGAGGGTAGCGGCGGCGACGGCTGCCCGGCCGCGGGGCCGTGCCCAGCCGGAGAGG
>DATMAP010000160.1:0-3939 GCA_035559835.1 Gaiellaceae bacterium | reverse complement strand
TCACTGGCGCTCGCGCGGCGGCTCGGCTTCCGCCGCATCGGCTCTCAGTTCGACGAGGCCGAGGGCGAAGAGTGGGTTTTCGAGCTCGTCCGGCCGATAAAGGCGGTGGAGGGGCAGGCGGATTAGTCGCGCGCCCGCGGGCCGGAGCGCGGTACGGGTCGGGGTGACGTAAGGAGGGACACATGGCCGAAGCCATGACGGCGACAACGGAGAGCCCCTTCGAGATCGCTCAGGGCCAGCTCGCAAAGGTCGCGAGCATCATGAACCTGGACGAGGACCTGCTGGAGCTCCTCTCCGAGTGCAAGCGGGAGCTCACCGTCCACTTCCCGGTCCGCATGGACTCAGGCGACACGAGGATGTTCACGGGCTACCGCGTCCAGCACAACGATGCCCGCGGTCCCGTGAAGGGCGGCATCCGCTACAGCCCTTACGTCACCCTAGACGAGGTCAAGGCGCTGGCGATGTGGATGACCTGGAAGTGCGCGCTGATGGCGCTCCCCTTCGGTGGCGCCAAAGGCGGCGTGATCTGCGACCCGAAGCGCCTCTCCTCCCGGGAGCTGGAGCGCCTCACCCGCCGGTACACGAGCGAGATCATCAACGAGATCGGGCCCGAGCGGGACATCCCCGCCCCCGACGTGGGCACGGACGGCCGCGTCATGGCCTGGATCTTCGATACCTACTCGATGAACAAGGGGCACTCGGTGCTCGGCGTCGTCACCGGTAAGCCGCTCTCGGTGGGCGGCTCGCTCGGGCGTGAGGAGGCGACCGCCCGGGGGGCGCTCTACTGCATCCAGGCGCTGGCCGGCAAGCAGGGCGCGTCGCTGCGCGACTACACGGTCGCGATCCAGGGGTTCGGGAACGTGGGTGCGAACCTCGCTCGCCTCCTCCACCAAGAGGGCGTCCGGGTCGTCGCCGTCTCGGACTCGCAGGGCGGGGTGTACAACCCGAACGGCCTCGACATCCCCTCTGCGCTCGCGCACAAGCAGGAGCGCGGCACGCTGGTCGGGCTCGCGAACGCCGAGGCGGTGACGAACGAGGAGCTCGTCGAGCTGCCCTGCGACGTTCTCGCCCCCTGCGCCTTGGAGCAGGTGGTGACCGAGGAGAACGCCGAGCGCGTCCGGGCGCGGATCATCTGCGAGGGAGCGAACGGGCCGGTGACCCCGGCCGCGGACGCGATCCTCGAGGAGCGCGGCGTGCTCGTCCTCCCCGACATCCTCGCCAACGCGGGCGGGGTCGTCGTCTCCTACTTCGAGTGGGTGCAGGGGTTGCAGGAGTACTTCTGGCGAGAGGAGGAGGTCAACGCGAAGCTGCACGACATCGTCGCACGGGCCTTCGAGGAGGCGTGGCACACGCGGGAGCGGTTCGGCACGAGCCTGCGCATGGCCTCCTACGGGCTCGCCGTGCAGCGGGTCGCGGAGGCGACGACGACGAGGGGGCTCTATCCGTAGGGCAGGGCAGGCGGGCTCGCCCCGGGTCGTCGTCTACACGGCCGAAGGCTGCGGGCTCTGCGAGCAGGCCCTCGAGGTCGTGCGCGCGGCTCGGGCCGAGCTGGCCTTCGAGCTCGAGGTCGTGGACATCGGCGGGCACGCCGAGCTCGAGCGCCGCTACCGCGAGCACCTGCCCGTCGTCGAGATCGACGGCGAGCGCGCCTTCACGTACTTCGTCGAGCCGGAAGCGCTGGCTGCCCGCCTCCGTGCCGTGCAGGCCGGGGTGCGGCGGGACCGGGCTCGGGCCGGGGGCTGACGCCGGCCGACGGTTCTCTCTCCGCCAAGCGCCACCTGCTGGCAGAATCGTGACAACTTGTCACAAGCGCGAACGAAAGGAAGCACGTGGCCGAGCGTCTGACCGTCGGCGTCGCCGCCCGCCTGAGCCGGTATCTGCAGGTGCTGACCCAGGCGAAGAAGATGGGGAAGGAACGCATCTCCTCGCAGGAGATCTCCGACTACACGAACATCAACGCGACCCAGATCCGGCGCGACCTCTCGGCGTTCGGCAAGTTCGGCCGGCGCGGGGTCGGCTACCGGACCGACGCTCTCCTGGACGAGATCCGCAAGATCCTCCGTACCCAGGGGCAGCACAACATCGCGCTCGTCGGAGCGGGCCGGCTCGGAAGCGCGATCGCCAGCTCGCCCATCTTCGCCGAGCACGGGATCACGATCGCGGCGATCTTCGACAACGATCCGGAGAAGATCGGCCAGCGCGTGGGCGAGGTGACGGTCAGCTCGATCGAGGACGCGATCGACATCTGCCGCGACCGCAACATCATCGTGGGGGTGATCGCGGTTCCGGCCGAGAGTGCCCAAGCGGCCGCCGACGCCCTGATCGCGGCGGGGGTCAAGATCATCTTCAACTACTCGGAGGCCCTGCTCGACGTGCCGCCGGACGTGAGCGTGCACACCTCCAACCCCGCCGTCGATCTCCTCTACGCCCTCTACTTCCACCTCGCCTGACGCAGGCTTCCCCTCGCCTGATCCAGGCTTCCCCTCGCCTGACGCAGGCGTCCCTTCTCCTGACGCAGGCGTCCCTTCGCCTGACGCAGGTGTCCCTTCGCCTGATCGAGGCGACGGACTGGCGGCCGCGTCCGCGCGAGTGACAGCAAGTGACAAAGTGTCACTTGGAGAGGTGCGACCGTCGCGTCCGACGTACGTCGTGCCACCGCGGGCTGTGCCACCGAGGGCCGTGCCATCGGAGTGGCGTGGCATCCGAGCGGCGCGCCGACGAGCGTGCCAGCGAGCGGCGTGCCAGCGAGCGGCGTGCCGACGAGCGGCGTGCCGACGAGGACTGTGTCACCGCGGGCCTGTCGTTCGATGATGCCAAGTGACACTTTGTCACTAGGCGGGATGAGGTCGGCTGAGCTGGCGGCGCGGCTCGCGGGGAGGGTATGCCAAGTGACAAAGTGTCACTTGGCGGGATGAGGGCTCCCCCGACACGATGAGGATCCTGCTCTGGCACGGCTACCTGCTCGGTGGCACGGGGTCGAACGTGTACACGCGTCAGCTCGCGCGCGAGTGGAGCCGCGCAGGGCACGAGGTGACCGTCGTCTGCCAGGAGCCGCACCCGGAGCGCTACGACCTCGGCGGCGCCGAGGTCGTGCGGCCCGACGTGGGCGGGCTCTTGCCCGTGTTCGTCCTCGACCGCTACCCGGGCTACACGGTGAAGCTGCTCCAGGACTGCACCCGGGCCGAGCTGGAGCGGTGGGTGGAGGCGAACGCGGCTGCGCTCCGTCCCCGGCTTCCTGCCGACCTCCTGCTCTGCAACCACGTCCTCCTGGGCGGCGCGGTCGCGGCGGCGACCGGGGCGCCCTACGTCGTCAAGGCGCACGGCTCGGAGCTCGAGTACTCGCTCCGCGGGAGCCCCGGCCTCGCGGCCTGGGGCCGGGAGGTGCTCGCGGGGGCGGCGGCGGTCGTGGTCGGCTCGAGGCACATCCGCGAGGTGCTGGAGGAGGTCTGCGGCCACGTCGAGCGCGTGCACGAGGTGCCGCCGGGCGTGGACGTCGAGGAGTGGCGGCCCCGCCCTCGGACGGAGGCGCTCGCCGGCCTGCTGGAGGAGGCGCGCCGGGATCCGCCGAACCCCGGGAGCGCGAACGAGCGCCTCCCCGACGAGGGGAACGCCGAGCGCTTGGCCGGCTTCCTCGCCGGGGACGTCCCCACCGTCGTCTACTTCGGGAAGCTGCTCGAGAACAAGGGCGTGCACGTCCTCCTGGAGGCGCTGCGCGGCCTCGACGCGCGCCTCGTCGTCGTCGGCTTCGGCGACTACCGCGCCGAGCTGGAGCGGCTCGCCGACCCCGCCCGGACGCTCTTCACCGGCCCCCTCGAGCACCGCCACCTCGTGCACCTGCTCGCGCTCGCGGACGCCTGCGTGGTGCCCTCCATCTTCCCGGAGGCGTTCGGGATGGTCGCCGCCGCGACCGCGCCGCCCAGGAGGACGTGGTTGCAGAGC
>DATMAP010000159.1:0-10528 GCA_035559835.1 Gaiellaceae bacterium | reverse complement strand
AGGTGGAGCGAGAGCTGAGCCGGGCGTTCCGGGCGAGGCCGGAGCGGGTCGGCGAGGCGCTCGTCGTGCACCGGAGACGGCCGGTCGCGCTCGCCCCGCTGATGGAGAGCACGCTGACCGAGGACGAGCGGGACGAGTACGGCGATCTCGCGGTCTCGCCGGGGAGCGTCTCGGAGCTCCTCACCGAGGCCGGTGCCGAGGAGGAGCTGCTTCGCTTCTACTGGGAGAGCTTCGGGCCGCCGAGCTGGGAGGCGGGGATGGTGCTCGTCGGCACCGGCCGGAGGCGGTACGTCGGCGTCTGGGACGAGGTGGACTCGCACCGCGTGTTCGCGGCGGTCGAGCCTTGGGACGACCCGCGCGCGGTGTCGTCCGCGGTCTCGGCGTACCTCGCCGTCAACGGCCGGCGCCACGGCGACGGGCTCTTCGGGAGCCTCCCGACCGAGGTCTCGAACGACTGCCCCGAGCTCCTGCCGACCCCCGTCGTGAAGCAGGCGCTCTTCGACTACATGCAGTGGGCCGAGAGCGTCGATCCCGGTACCTGGGCCCTGTTCGCCTCCGAGCACTACGGGCGCATGGTGGAGCCCGACCACCTCACGCGGTCGCTCGACGTCCTGCGGACGATGCCGCCCCTGGATCGCATCGACGAGGAGCTCGAGGCGCTCGAGCGCGAGAGCGAGGGCCTGTCCCTCGAGGCGCGGCAGCGGCTGTTCGACGAGTGGTTCGAGACGGCCTACACGGTTCGGGGCGGCGTGGGACCCTCCCGGAGGTGGGCCTTCGAACCACCGAAGAGGTGACCTGACTGTTCGAAGGTCGCCGGCGCCCAGGGCTCCCTCTCCCCGGCGTGCACCGCGCACGTCGGTGAGGACGTAAGGGATCGCCTGCGCTCCGCCGACTTTGCACCACTACAGCATCCCTAGCGGCGTGAGGGCTCTCGCCCGTAGCGCCCGCCGACCTGGCGGAAGCCGCCAAGGTGGCAAGCGAGAAGCCCCGCGCGGGGAACGATGCGGCCCGGTCTCGCCGGGCAGCGGCTCCCGCGCGCACGCGCTCGCCTCGCAGCCTCCCCGAACGGCTCCGCTCCGACCGGAAGGAGACCGCTTGACCCAGCTCGAGGTCGTTTCTCGCCCCCCGAACCGCAGCGCCGGCTCGCTCGAGGAGCGCCGTCGCGCGCTCTTCCTGGAGGGATCGCCCTACGCGCCCGCCTACCGCTCCGACATCGTCGGCGTCGAGGAGGTGCTCGAGCGCGTGGACGACGTCCTGCACGTCCTCGTCCACGCCGATCGCTACGCGGAGGCCGGCTCGCGCCTGGAGCCGGGGATCCTGCTGACCGGCCCTCCGGGCACGGGGAAGACGCTCGCCGCGCGCTACCTCGCGACCGCCTCGGGCGCGCTCTTCGTGGACGCGCGCGCGTTCCCGACCGCCGAGCGCGCACTGGCGCCCGAGGACGTGAGCGCGCTCTTTCGTCACGCGCGCGAGGCCAGGGCAGAGCACGGCCGCCCGGTCGTCCTCTTCTGGGACGAGCTCGACGCGGTCTGCCCCGCCTCCGGCCCCTGGGGCAAGCGCGCGACCGACGTCTGCTCGCAGCTCATCGCCGAGCTCGACGGGATCGCCGGCAAGGCCGAGGGCGTTCTCCTCGTCGCTTGCACCAACGAGCCGAACGCGCTTCCGCCCGCGCTTCGCCGCCGCGGCCGGATCGGGATCACGATTCCCTTCCAGGCGCCCGACCTGGAAGGCAAGGCGCTCCTCCTCGCCCACTACGCCTCGGGCTTCGCGTGCGAGGAGGGGATCGACTACCTGCGCATCGCCTCGCTGCTCGACCCGGATCGGCCGGCTTCGGCGCTCGAGGAGATCGCAGCGCAGGCCTGGCGCGAGGCCGTTCGCCGCTCGATCGACGAGAGCTCTGAGCCGACGCTCTGCGAGGACGATCTCCGCCGCGCTGCGCTCGACGACGTCTTCGGCCCGCGTGCCCACCCGCGCCGCTCCGAGGAGACGCTCCTGCGCACGGCGGTGCACGAGATCGGGCACGCGCTCCTCGCGCTCCGCCACGGGGTCGCCGTGCGCCTCGTCTCCTGCCGGCAGGGGGCGACCTTCCTCGGGGTCACGACGACCGGCGAGGACCGGGGCGGCCCGGAGACGATCGCGCAGGGCCTCGCGCGCCTGCGGATCGGGCTCGCCGGCATGCTGGCCGAGGTCGAGGCCGGGCTCGGGCAGGGCGGGGGCGCGCAGGGTGACGTCTTCGCTGCGACCCGCATCGCCTCGGGCCTCGTGAGCTACGGCGTCGGCGCGAGCGGCCTCATCTTCGAGCCGCACGCTCTCGGCGACAACGACGGCCCCTCCCGCTCGCTGCCGGCGGTCTCGGAGTGGCTCCTCTCGCGGGTCGACGCGGACGCTGTCGCGCTGATCGAGGAGGCGGCCTCCGACGTGCGCTCGTACCTGGCCGAGATCGGCGGCGAGGCGCTGCTTCAGCTCGGGCAGCTCCTCGTCGAGCGGGAGACGCTCGACGGCCGCGAGCTCGAGGAGGCGATCGGGGCGTGTCGGCAGTGAGCCTTTGCGCTCAGACCTCGAGCGCCCACTCGGAGCGGGCGCGCGGGAAGACGAAGACGACCTCCTTCGGGCGCATGCCGGTCGCGGCCTCGAGCGCGTCGGCATACGCGACGGCCTGCGCGCGGTGGCCCTCGGCGGCGGCCTCGACCGCGGCCGGCCCGACCGAGTCGGACTTCCAGTCGGCGACGACGAGCTCCTTGCCCTCGCGGAAGACGAGGTCGATGCGGCCCGTCGCGTAGCCGTCGGCGACACGGCGGGTGTAGGGCACCTCGCGCCAGAGCTCGTCGGCGGCGAGCGCGCGGGCGACGACGGGTGACTCGAGGCAGGCACGCGCCATCTCGAGCACCTCGCCGGCCGCGTCGGCGATCCCCGTCACGGAGCAGATCGCCCGCACGACCTCCTCCAGGTCGTCCGGCGCGCGGAGGTCGACCTGCTCGAGCGCCCAGTGCAGCGCCTCACCCTTGAGGCGCGGCGGGCTCTCGTCCGCGCTCGCGATGAGCGGCTCGTCGCCGGCACCGACGAGCGCGGCGGGGACGGGCTCGTCGCCCTCGTCGCGGGTCGCCGGGTGCACCTCGAGCTCGTCGCGGGCAGCGGCGACGGTCGTTGCCCGTGCTGCCTCCCAGGCCGCCCGCTCGGCCAGCGCGGCCTCGACCTCCGTCTCCGGCGCGTCTGCGCGGAGCGGGGGCTCGTCGTCGGGGAGCTCCGGGAGCGCGTCGCGATCGACGACGTAGCAGCCGTTCACCTGCGTCCCGGCGAGCTCAGGCTCCCACTCGGGGAGGAAGGGAAGGAGGTGGGAGAGCATCCGGTCCGGCTTGTCCGGGCGGGAGGCGACGGGGATCAGGAGATGGTCGCGGGCGCGCGTGACCGCGACGTACAGGAGCCGCTTCTCCTCCGCGGCCTTCTGCTCCTTCTCGTGCGCCCAGGCCTCGTCGAAGCCGGGCGTCTTGAACTCGGCCTCGCCGTTCTTGATCCGCACGTGCAGCCGGCGCGCGCGCCGGTCGGGCACGGGCTCCACCCGGTGGTCGGGCGTGCCGCCGAGGTTGGCGAGCGCCACGATCGGGAACTCGAGCCCCTTCGAGGCGTGGATGGTCATGATGCGCACCACCTCGTCGGACTCCTCGGCGACGTTCGCCTCGGCCTCGTCGGAGGAGGCGCGCTGGTCGGAGAGCCAGCGGGCGAACCCGCGCAGGCCTCCGGCTCCGGACGCGCTGAACGCGCGCGCCTGGTCGGCGAGCTTGACGAGGTTGGCAGCCGACTGCTGGCCGTCCCAGCCGGCGAGCGCGATCTCGACGAGCCGGGTCTTCTCGAGCGTCGCGCGGACGAGCTGGGAGAGCGAGACGCGTGAGCGGAGGTCGTGCAGGTCGCGCATGAGCGCGAGCGCCTCGGCGACGCTCTCCGGGCTGTCCACGGGCTCGAGGCGGTAGTCGAGGCGGTTGCCTGCGGCCAGGTGCAGGAAGATCTCCTCGTCGGAGCAGCCGAAGCAGGTCGAGCGCAGGCTCGCGACGAGCGCGATCTGGTCGAGCGGGTCGTCGACCGCCTGCAGCAGGTTCGCGAGGTCGCGCACCTCCTGGCGCTGGAAGAACGAGCGTCCGCCCTCGGCGCGCACGGGCAGGCCCGCCCGGCGGAAGGCGTCGAGGTAGACGTCGAGCTGGGTGCGGCGGGGGAGCAGGACGACGACGTCGCCGTAGGTCGCGGGGCGCTCGGCACCGCTGTCGCGATCGCGGACGAGCCAGCCGTCCTCGACCGCCTGCCGGATCGTGGTGGCGAGCAGGCGCGCCTCCTCGGCGCGGATCGTGGGCGCCTTCGGGTCGGCGACCTCGCCGTGCACGACGCACACCGAGAGAGACTCGTCGCTGAGCGCCGCGGAGCCGACCGCGAGCGGGATGTTCGCAGGCTGGACGCCCTCCTGGGCGACGAGCACCTGGTCGAAGACCGTGTTCGCGAAGTCGAGGACGCCCTTCACCGAGCGGAAGTTCTGGACGAGCCGCGCCTCGCGGCCTGCGAGCGGGCCGAGGCGGATCGAGTCGTACACCGCGATGTCGGCGCGCCGGAAGCGGTAGATCGACTGCTTCGGGTCGCCGACCACGGTGAGCGCGCCCGGTCGCGGAGTGAGCTCGAGCCAGTCGTCGCCGGGCTCGGCATCGCTCGCGATGCAGAGGGCGATGTCCGCCTGCACGGGATCGGTGTCCTGGAACTCGTCCACGAGCACGACGGGGAAGCGCGTGCGGAAGTACGCGCGCGCCTCGGGGCTCTCGGCCAAGAGGTCGCGCGCCCACTCGAGGAGGTCGTCGAAGTCGGCGACGCCCTCCGCCTTGCGCGCCGCCTCGTAGCGTGCGACGAAGTCCTCGGCGAGCGGGAGACAGGCGGCGATCGCCTCCGTGCGGAGCGCCTCCTGCGCAGTCTCGATCTGGGCACGCACCCGCTTGCGGAGCGCCTTCGACTCGGCGCAGAGCGCAGGGTCGTCCCAGTCGTCCTTGCGCCCTCTTCCGGGGCGGAGCCTCGGGGCGCGGTAGAGGATCTGCCGGTCGAGCTCGACCGGGTCGTCGCGCGCCGCCTCGAGCGCCGCTGCGTACTCGACGATCGCCTCCATGTCGCGTGCTCCGTCTTCATCCGTGCCCACGGACGGGAGCAGGCGGCGGCACTCGTCCGCCGCGGCCTGCATCTCGGCCACGAGCGTCGCCGCGCCGTTGCCGCCGACGGCGGCGGGGGCGAGGGGCAGCAGCGAGCGGTACGCGTGCACGGTCTCGACGAGCGCGCGGATCTGGTCGAGGTCGAACCGGCGGCGGACCGCGGTCACGACCTCCGGGCGCTCCTCGGAGAGCAGCCCTTGCAGCCACTCCTCGTAGGCGGCGTCGAAGTGGAGCTGCGCGGCGAGGGCGTCGAGCACCTCGAAGCCGGGGTCGAGGCCCGCCTCGACGGGGCGCTCGCGCAAGAGCCCGGCGGCAAAGGCGTGGATCGTCTCCACGTGCGCACGGTGCAGGCCGGCGAGCGCGTCGTGGATGCGCCTGCGCTCGTCGTCGTCCGTCGCCGAGGCGAGCGCGTCCTCGAGCTCCTGGCGGATGCGAGCGGCGAGCTCTGCGGCTGCCGCCTCGGTGAAGGTGATGACCGCGATCTCGTCCACGCTCGCGTGACCGGAGCGCAGGATCTCGACGACGCGAGCGACGAGCACGGTCGTCTTGCCCGTACCCGCTCCGGCCTCCACGCACAGGCTCGTGCGGAGATCGGAGCGGATCCGCTCGCGGACGTCCTGGTCGATCGGGACGAGCGCGCTCACGCGATCCCCCGCATGTCGGCGAAGGTCTGGACTCGGGCGTCGCCCTGCTTGCGCTCCCTGATCCGCTGGCGGCCGACGTCGCAGAGATCCTGGAAGTTGCAGTAGCGGCACGTGTCGGGAGCCGGCT
Organism: Gaiellaceae bacterium; assembly: GCA_035559835.1. Classification (GTDB taxonomy): domain Bacteria; phylum Actinomycetota; class Thermoleophilia; order Gaiellales; family Gaiellaceae; genus GMQP-bins7. The sequence continues at coordinate 4,586 of DATMAP010000159.1, read as the reverse complement.
CGGGATGGAAGTCGCCTCCGGCGATCCCGTCGAGGATGCGGCCGAGGACCTGCTCGAGCTCGTCCCGGCGTGCCTCCAGGTCGCCGCCGCGGAAGACAAGCTGCCGAAGCCCACCGCGCCGCGAGACGAGGTGGTACGCGGCCTCGCCTTGGCCCGGCTCGACGCCGAGGAGGAGCGCCCCGGCCAGGATGTAGAGCGGGAGCTGGAGCGCGCGACCGCCCTTGAGCTGGCCCCCTTTCGGGAGCTGCGAGCCCGACCCCGTCTTGTAGTCCACGACCCGGAAGGGGCCACCGGGCTCGAAGTCGAGGCGATCGATCTTGCCCGCGAGGCGGAAGCTCCGGGACCGGAGCTCGATCTCGAGCGGCTCGTCGCGGGCGAGCGCGCTGCGGCGCTCGCCGGCGAAGCGGGTGCCGAAGGCGACCTCGACCTCGCTGCGCGAGTAGGGGCTCGGGGTGCCGAGCTGGAGATCGAGCCAGGCGAGGAGGTCGTCCACGATCTCCTGCCGGTCGGCCCGCCAGAGGAGCGGCGCGCCGGTCAGCCCGCGCGCCTCGACGGCGGCGAGCTCCTCCTCGAGGATCGCGAGCAGCGCCTTGCGGTGGGCATCGGCCGGCGCGGGGGCGAGCGGTGCGTCGAGCGAGGCGACGAAGCGCTCGAGGACGCTGTGCGCCAGGCTGCCGCGGGTGAGCGGGTCGATGCGCTGGATCCGCTCGGGCTCCTCGAACGGCGAGAGGCGGAAGATCTCGCCGAGGAGGTAGCGGTAAGGGCAGTTCCCGTACGTCTCGAGGCTGGTCGCCGAGAACGCGCGCCTCGAGAGCCACTCGGCGAGCGCCGCGAGGGCGGCCGGAGCGGTGAAGACGCCGTCGTGGGGCGTGAGCGAGCGCGTGGCCCAGCGGGCACGGCGGACGGCGTCGGCGCGCGCCGCCCGCGGCTCGAGCCGCTCGAGCACGGCGCGTCCGAGCGTCGGGTCGAGCTCCAGCAGCGTGCGGTCGCGCTCGCTCGGCGTGAGCGCGCGCTCGAGCGAGCCGGCGCCGACGCGGCCGGCGCGAAGCGTGCGAACGCGGTCGAGCCCGCGGATCTCCTCGACGCGCACGCGCCGGCCTTCGAGGGCGCCCGCCGCGGCGCGGAAGAACGACGAGGGGAGCTGCACGCGGCCGCCCGGCGCATCGGCGCGTCGAGTCGAGAGCAGGAGGCACTCACGGGCCGCGGCGACGGCGAGCGCGAACTGCAGCGGCTCGGGGTCGGCGCCGCGCGCGCGGAGTGGGAGGCCGAAGCCGCCCCTCTCGTTCAGGCGCACCCGCTCCTCGTCGAGCAGGAGCGGGTCCTGGCGGGGAGGTGGCGGGAACGCGCGCTCGGTCAGCCCGAGCACGGCGACCGCGCGGAAGCGGAGGTTGCGGAGCTGGTTGACGTCGAGGACGTTCACGCCGCGGCGGCCGAAGGCGCCCTGCTGTCCCTCGTCGAGGTCGGCCGCCTTGAGCGCCTTCACCTCGGCGCGGACGACGTCCAGGAAGCGTGAGAACTCGACCTCGGGGACGAGCTCGTCGAGGGCGGCGAGCTGGTCGAGGTAGCCGACGACGTCCGAGGCGCCGTCCACGTACCTCTCGAGCAGGCCGCGGAGGAACTCCAGCGACTCCGACCACGAGGCCCGTTCGGGGTGGCCTGCGAGGTCGGCGGCGAAGGCCTCCACGAAGGCGAGCAGCGAGTCGCAGTCGTCCACGCGACGGCGAACCCACTCAGGCGCGTCCTCGGCGGCTGCGGCCTCCGCCTGCTCCGCGCGGTAGAGCTCGAGCCGCCTGCGCCACTGCTCGATTCCCTCGACGACCCCCGCGCGCCGGGAGATCGAGTCCCAGCGGGCCGGCGGCGTGCCACCGAAGCGCTCGCGCGTCTCCCTCGGCATGCGCCCGTCCGAGAGGAATGCCATCACATCGGCGCGGCGAAGTGGCGAGTCGATCAGGTCGAGGAGGGCCAGGATCCGGCGCCCGAGCGGACGCTCTGCCAGCGAGGGGCCGTCGTCGAGGTAGACGGGGATCCCTGCCTCCGCGAAGACGGCCTCGACGAGCGGCCGGTACACCTCCGCCTGGCGGTACGCCACCGCCATCTCCCGAAACGGAATGCCTCGCTCGGCCCAGGCCAGGCAGGCGCGGGCCGCCTCGCGCGTCTCGGTCAGCGGATCGGGCGCGGAGACGAGGTCGACGCTGTCGTCGTGCGGCGCTCGGGCGCTCGGGGCGAAGAGGTCGCGCTGGAGGTGCGCGAGGGCCGTCGCTCCAGCGGGGGCGGCAAGCTCCTCGACCTGCGCTCCCCGCTCCGCGAGCCAGGCGCGAAGCTCGGCGTGCGCGGCGTCGGCATCCTCGCTCACGCTGGGGAGGAAGACGGTGATCGGGACACGCTCTGCGAGCGCTCCCACGAGCCGTCGCGCGTGGGCGCCGAGCCTCCAGACGCCGACGAGCAGGAGCTCGCTCCCGTCGAAGCGCGCAGGGTCGGCGACCGCGAGCGCGTCCTCGCCGTCGTAGAGCTCGGCGCGGCCCTCGAGGTAGCGGCGGTAGAGGGCGGTGAGGTCGTCTGCTTTGGCCTCGGACTCGAGACAGCCCGGCGCCACTCGCTCGAGCTCGTCGGCGTCGATCCCCTCGCGGCGAAGCTCGCGCAGGAGCTGGCGCGCCGCCTCGGCGAAGCCCGGTGTGGAGGCGACCGGCGCGAAGTAGCCCTCGCACCCGCGGGCGACCTCGCCGACGTACGCGCGCTCCGCGATCGCCGGGAGCGGACGCCTGCCCGAGACCGCGAGCGCCGCTCCGCCGAGGCGGATCCCGAGCTCGCCCAGCGTCCAGAACCGGACGTTGAGGAGTGCTGGGGAGGTGTCGGCGATCAGGCGCTGGAGGTACGGACGCAGCAGCACGCCGCCGACGAGGACGTCGATCGGCGCGAGCGGAGCGCCGGCGCGGATCGACTGGATCCGTTCGAGAAACGCGTCCTCGACGCGCGCCGGTGCGCCCAGCAGGACACGGAAGCCCGGAGACACCTGCTGTGAGTCGGCCATCGGCGCTCCTGACCTTACGAGAGCAGACGGCGAGAGGCGCGCCCCCCGTGCGGCTCGAGCCACGTCTCACGAGAGGGCGTGACCACCGGTCTGTGCGGCCCCCCGCCCGCAGCCGACGCTTGTGTTACACACCTGGAACGGATAGTGTGTAAGCATGTCACGCATGCGACGGATCCAGGTCGTGATCGACTCCGAGCTCGACGACCGCCTCGAGCGCGAGGCGGCCGCCCGCGGGATCTCGAAGAGCGCGCTGATCCGCGAGTGCGTTGCGCGGGAGCTCCCCGAGGAGCCGCTGGACAACGGGCTGCTCGCGCTGCTCGAGCTCTCGAAGCTCACCGCCCACGTAGAGCCCGTGGACGACATCGACGAGTTCCTGTACGGGTCGCTCGGCTCGGACGCGTGATCTTCGTCGACAGCTCGTTCTGGATCGGACAGGTCATCGAGCGCGACCGCCGTCACGCTGCGGCCGACGCGCTCTCGCGCATCCATGCGGCGTCGCCGCTTGCCACCTCGACCCTCGTCCTGGGAGAGACGTGGACGTTCCTCCGCGCGCGAACCTGGCACTCCTTCGCCGTGGCCTGGCTCGATACCTTGGCCACCCGGAAGGTCGCCGTCCATCGGATCGATGCGGCGCTCGAGGACGAGGCGTGGGCTTGGCTCCGTCTCCACAACGAGCGGCCGTACTCGTTCGTGGACGCCACGAGCTTCGCGCTCATGCGCAAGCTCCGGATCACCGACGCGCTCGCCTTCGACGGGGACTTCGCCGCCGCCGGCTTCACCGAGCTCCGTCCGTAGCCCTACGAGTGGATCTCCGACGTCGGGGGCCATCGTGACGGCTGCCCAGCGCCGCGTCGCCGAGCCGAGTCGACTCGCGCCCGTCTGAGTGAGCTTGCAGCGTCCAGTTGACTTGGCGGCGATCCCGTCGCGACCCTGCGCATGAAGGCGTGACTATGGAGTGGGAGGGTCTCGATGGTCGTTCGGCGTCCAAGGCGCCTCCCGATCAACTCGACCCCGCCACGCGACGGCCCACCGAGGGACAGTTCCACGGTCGAGTGGGCGAGCCTGATAGACCGAGGCGGGGTTCCCGGATATCCTTGATGCAAGGTGGGCCTCCGCGAGATCAGGGCGGTCCCGCGGGCAGCGGTCCTGCTCGCAGTGGTCCTCGACGTGCGCGGCCTCGCGAAGGCGGTCCGCCGCATCACGGCCGAGCCACGCGTCGAGAGCCTCGAGATCGAAGGCGTTCCCGTCGACCTCGTTCGTCCCGGACGACACGGCCCCTGGCCCTGCTGGGTTTTCGTCACCGGCGCGCACCCGGAGCGCCGAAGGGAGCCAGTCGTCCAGCGACTCGCCCACGGCTTGGCGCGCTCCGGCTACGTGTGCCTCGTGCCCGACCTCCCGGGGCTCGGGGAGGGCAAGGTGGGCGCAGCGACTCTCCAGGGCGCTCACGCCGTGATCCGTGCCGCGCTCGAACGACCCGACGTCCTCGCCGGCCGTATCGCGCTCTGCGGCGCGTCTACCGGGGCCGGCCTCGCGGTCATCGCCGCCGGACACCCGGAGC
>DATMAP010000158.1:0-18847 GCA_035559835.1 Gaiellaceae bacterium | reverse complement strand
GAAGGAGGCCGCGGCGCGGGAGGGCGTCAACCTGCTGCCGCTCCTGATCGACGCCGCCCGCGACTACGTCACCCTCGGCGAGGTCTGCGACGCGCTGCGCGAGGTGTGGGGCGTGTGGCGCGAGACGCCGGTGTTCTGATCGCGGGAGCGATCTCGCCGCTCTGCAGGTCTCTTCAGATCTCGAGCTCGAGGCCGTCGTAGGCGAGCTCGTAGCGCTCGGGGGTGGGCAGCTCGCACGGGCGGTGCGTGACGAGGAGACGGCGCGCGCCGGAGGCCTCGAAGGCCGCGACCGCCTCCTCCAGCGAGAGGTGCCCGCGCGGCTGTCCGTCGAGCTCGCCCCGCAGGAGGGTCGCCTCGCAGACGAAGAGGTCGGCGTCGCGGGCCGCCTCCACGAGCTCGTCGCAGGGGGCCGAGTCGCCCGAGTAGGCGAGCACGCGGCTCCCGTTCTCGACGCGGAAGGCGTAGGTCTGGAGCGTGTAGTGGGGCACGCGCACCGCGCTGATGCGGAGCGCGCCGATCCCGAAGGGCGTTCCCTCCTCGTACTCGGACAGCTCGAACGCGCGCTCGAACATGTCCGGGAATCCGAGCCGCTCGCCGAGCGCGGTCAGGTAGTCCGTCCCGCCGGGCTGCACCCACAGCTTCGGCCGCGGTACGGGCCCGTTCGTCGCGAGGTAGAAGCTGCCCCAGACCCAGGGGACGAGGTCACCCCAGTGGTCGAGGTGGAAGTGCGTGATCGCGATCCCGTCCACGTCCGGCCAGCCCTCGCGCTCGCGGAAGCGGCCGAGGACGCCGGGCCCGCAGTCGAGGAGGAGCCGCTCCGGGCCCTCGACCAGGTAGCCCGAGTGCGCGCTGCCGGGGTTCGGCCAGGCGGGCGAGGAGCCGATAACGGTCAGGCGCACCGCGGTATTCTGCCGATGTGCCGCGGAAGATCCGTGTGGTGATCGCCAAGCCGGGGCTCGACGGCCACGACCGCGGCGCCAAGATCATCGCCAGGGCGCTGCGGGACGCGGGAATGGAGGTCATCTACACCGGCCTCCACCAGACCCCCGAGCAGATCGTCGAGACCGCCATCCAGGAGGACGCCGACGCCGTCGGCATCTCCATCCTCTCCGGGGCGCACATGACCCTCGTGCCCAGGATCGTCGAGGGGCTGCGCGAGAACGGGGCCGACGACGTGCTCGTCCTCGTCGGCGGCACCATCCCCCCGGACGACGCCGAGGAGCTGAAGCGGCTGGGGGTGGCGGAGGTCTTCGGCCCCGGCGCCTCCACGAGCGAGATCGTCGACTTCCTGCGCGGCGCGGTCGCGACGGCCTGACCGAGCCGGGCCCGCGCCTACGGGCATGCGGGCGGTAGGTGCGTCAGGCGCGAGGGCGGCCCGGCTAGAGTCCCGCGCGATGAAGATCGCCGTCTGCGTCAAGCAGGTGCCGGACGCGACCGTGCACAAGCGGATCGACCCGGAGACGAAGCGGCTCGACCGCTCCGGCGAGGCGACGCTGAACCCGACCGACCTGAACGCGGTCGAGGAGGCGCTGCGGGTCAAGGAGGCCCACGGCGGGGAGGTCGTGCTCGTCTCGATGGGGCCGGAGAGGGCCCTCGAGTCGCTCCGCAAGGCGCTGGCGATGGGGGCCGACCGGGCGCTCCTGGTCGCCGACGAGACGGCCGCCGGCTCCGACCTGGTCGCGACGAGCCGGGTGCTCGCGGCCGCGCTGGAGCGGGTCGAGGCCGACCTCGTTTTCTTCGGGCAGGCCTCGAGCGACGGCGACGGCTCCGTGCTCTGGGCGGCTGTCGCCGACCGGCTGCGGCGGCCCCTGATCTCCCAGGTGGCGGCGCTCACGGTCGAGGGCGGCTCGGTGAGGGGGAAGCGCCAGACCGAGCACGGCTACGACGTCATCGCCGCCCCGCTGCCGGCGGTGGTCGCCGTCTCGGATGCGATCAACGAGCCGCGCTACCCGTCGCTCAAGGGGATCATGGGCGCGAAGGCGAAGCCGCAGGAGACGGTGTCCGTCGCCGACCTCGGCCTTCCCGCGGAGGCGGTCGGGGAGGCGGGCTCGCGCACGGTCGTGCTCGCGCTCGGCCCGCCACCCGCGCGGAGCGGTTCCGTGAAGATCGAGGACGACGGCACCGCGGCCGAGAAGATCGTCGCCTTCCTGGCCGAGCGGAGGCTCCTGTGAAGGCGCTCGTCTTCCTCGAGCACCACGGGGGCGAGCTCGAGCGGGGGAGCCTCGGCCTGCTCTCGAAGGCGGCCTCGCTGGGCGAGGCCGAGGGCGTCGTCCTCGGGCCGGACGCCCGGGCGGTCGCGGCCCGGGCGGGCGCGTTCGGCGCCTCCAGGGTGTGGGCGAGCGAGCACGAGGCGCTGGCGGCGCCGCTGCCGCAGCCGCGCGTGGATGCGCTGGCCGCGCTCGTCGAGCAGACGGGCGCGGACGCGGTCCTCTTCGCCGCCTCGGTGCTCTCGGCCGACGTCGCCGCCGGGCTCGCCGCGCGCCTCGAGGCCGGGTTGAACTGGGACCTGACCGACCTCCTCCTCGCCGACGGGGAGCTGATCGGGAAGCGGCCCGCGCTCGGCGACACCGTGCTCGTGGACGTCGGCTGGAAGAGCGCGCCGCGCCTGGCGCTCGTCCGCTCGGGCTCGTTCGACCCCGTTGAGTCGGGCGGGGCGGCCGAGGTCGAGGAGCTCGCGTTCGAGGTGTCGGACCTCTCCACGCTGGCGAGGCTCGTCGAGCAGACACAGGAGGAGGCAAGCGGCCCCTCGATCGAGGACGCCGACGTGATCGTGGCGGGCGGGCGCGGGCTCGGCTCCCCGGAGGCGTTCTCGCTGCTCGAGGAGCTGGCGGCCGCGCTCGGGGGCGCGGTCGCTGCGACGCGCGCGGTCGTGGACGCCGGCTGGTACCCGTACTCGACCCAGGTCGGCCAGACCGGGAAGACCGTGTCCCCCAAGCTCTACATCGCCTGCGGGATCTCCGGGGCGATCCAGCACAAGGTCGGGATGCAGGGCGCGGGCACGATCGTGGCGATCAACAAGGATCCGAACGCGCCCATCTTCGACTTCTGCGACCTCGGCGTCGTGGGCGACCTGCACCAGATCGTCCCCAAGCTGACGGAGCTCGTCCGAGCCCGCGGCTGAGGGCGCACCCGTGGCCCGGCCGATCGACTTCCCCCCCGACTTCGCCCCGGCCGACGCGATCGGCGTCCCCACCGACCCGCCCGAGGAGCGGATCGAGGTCGGGGTGCTGATCGTGGGGGGCGGGCCCGGCGGGCTCGCCTGCGCGATCCGGCTCGGCCAGCTGCTCGAGGAGCACCCCGAGGTGCGGGAGCGGCTGGGCGAGGTCCCGGTGGCCGTGCTCGAGAAGGGCAAGCAGGCCGGCTCGCACCTCCTCTCGGGCGCGGTCGTCGATCCCGGGCCGCTGCGGGAGCTCTTCCGCGGGCGGTTGACGACGGCCGACCTCCCCACGTACGGGGAGGTGCCCGGAGAGGCGGTGTACGTGCTCACCCGGCGCTCGGCGTTCCGCATCCCGCCGCCGCCGACGATGCGCAACCACGGCAACGTGATCCTCTCCCTCTCCGCGCTCGGGCGCTTCCTCGCCGAGCAGGCGGAGGGGCTCGGGGTCGCCGTGCTCCCGGAGACGACGGCGAGCAGGCTGCTCGTCCAGCACGGGCGCGTCGCGGGGGTGCGCACGGGCGACCGGGGCCGGGGGCGGGACGGCGAGCCGCTGCCCACCTTCGAGCCCGGCTCGGACGTCCTCGCCGGCGTGACCGTGCTCGCGGAGGGGACGCAGGGCCTGCTGACGAGCGCCGCGATCGATCACTTCGGGCTGCAGGGCGAGAACCCCCAGATCTGGGCCTTGGGGGTGAAGGAGGTCTGGCGCGTTCCACGGCCGCTCCGGCGGATCGTGCACACGATGGGCTGGCCGCTTCGCGCCGCGGCCGCATACGGCGAGTTCGGCGGCTCGTTCATCTACCCGATGGGGGAGGAGCTCGTCTCGATCGGGTTCGTCGCCGGCCTGGAGGCGCGCGACGTCGAGCTCTCCGTCCACGACCTCCTGCAGGAGCTGAAGACGCATCGGCTCGTCTGGAAGATCCTGAACGGGGGCGAGCGGGTTGCGTGGGGGGCGAAGACGATCACCGAGGGCGGCTACTACTCGCTCCCGCGGCGCTTCAGCGCACCGGGGCTGCTCCTCGTGGGCGAGGGCGCGGGGCTCGTGAACGTGCCGCGGCTGAAGGGCGTCCACTACGCGATCGAGTCCGGCCGCCTCGCCGCCGAGGCCGCCTTCCGGGCGCTGCAACGGGGGGAGGTGCCGAGCCGCGTCGGCGCGCTCGGCTCCTACGACGAGGCCCTGCGGCGGAGCCGGCTGTGGCGGGAGCTGTACGAGGTGCGCAACATGCGCCAGGCCTTCGACCGCGGCTTCTTCGTCGGCGGCGCGCTGGCGAGCGCGATGACGGCGACGAAGGGGCGCTTCCCGGGGCGGCGGTTGCCGACGCATCCGAATGCAGCCGCGCCGCTGCTCAAGACGGGGCGCGCGGCGCGCTACCCGGCGCCCGACGGGAAGTACATCTTCGACAAGCTCTCCTCCGTCTTCGCCTCGGGGAACCGGACGCGCGACGACCAGCCCAACCACCTGAAGGTGGCGGCGCGGGTGCGGCGACCCGTCGCCGAGGCCTGGGCCTGGATGTGTCCCGCCAACGTGTACGAGGTCGGGGCCGACCTGGGCGACGGGATGGTGTCCGTGCAGGTGACGCCCTCCAACTGCGTCCAGTGCGGCGCGATCACCGCCAAGGGCGGCCGCTTCACCCCGCCCGAAGGGGGCTCCGGCCCCGAGTACACGCTCACCTGACGAGTCCGGGGGTCTGCAACACGGAGTCTGCAACACGGGGTCTGCAACACGGGGTCAGGTCCCCCTTGTTGCATCCCCATCCTGCAACACGGGGTCAGGTCCCCCTTGTTGCATCCCCATCCGGCCTGGGGGCTCGAGCGCCAACGCGACCGGGTAGCTCGCGCTCGTCGCGGACCCCCCGATCCTCGGCGGCCTCGGCTCTTCGACTTGATCGGCGTCTTCGCGCTGCTTGGCCCGGCGTTCGGCTCTCTGGAGAGTCGCGCTCTCGGGTCTTCCACGCGAGCTTCGCGCACGAGGCCGAGGCAGGCTCTTACGCACAGGAGCAAGACATGCCCTTGTGACAAAGTGTCACTTGGCCTGCGGCCCTTTGTGACAAAGTGTCACGTGGCGCAGTTCCGCAACCCTTGGTGACGCAACCCTTGGTGACAAAGTGTCACTTGGCCCGGTTCCGCTCGGTCCAGGCACGCGCCATCGCCACCCGAGCAGCCAGAGTGGGATGCGTGCCAAGGAGGAGCTGCGCCCAGCGCGGCGGTTCGGGATCGGCGAGCGAGAGTCGCGCGAACCCCCTCACCATGACCCGCTCCAGAGCCGCAGGGTCGCGGCTCACCGCGAGCGCGATCCAGTCGGCCTCGGCCTCCATTCGCCGAGAGATCAGGTTGCCGGCGGGAGAGAGCGCGAGTTGGAGGCAGGCGACGACCAGAAGGGCGAGCGGGACCGCCTCCGGAGTGCCCATCCCTCCGCGACGGCGGGTGACGCGCATGAGGATCCACGCTCCGGGCGCCGCGAAGAGCGCGAACCAGCCGAGTCCCTCCGGCAGGTGACGCTGCGAGTGATGCGCGAGCTCGTGGGCGAGCACGACCCGCTGCTCGGCGCGCGTGAAGGGCTCCTCGAGGAGCGTGTCCCAGAGAACGACCCGGCGGGAAGGCCCGAGACCTGTGGCGTACGCGTTCGCCTGCGTGGTCGTGTCGCTGACCTTCTCGACTCGGATCGGGATCTCGGGCAGGCCCAGCTCCTGCCGGTACGCATTCGCCGACGCCAGGAGGATGGGGTCGCGCAGCGGCTTCGTCGTGGAGTCGAGGTACGGCGAGACGAAGGTGAAGAGCGCGGCCACCCCCACGAAGACGGCCGTGCCCGGAATCCACCAGCGTTCGCCGAGGCGCCGGGCGAGCCCGATCGCGATCAGCAAGGCGAGGGAGACGGAGAGGAACTCGGCGCCCAGCAGCCACCAGTCCTGCGCGAGCCAGGCGAGGTAGCCCAGCTCGCTCAGCCCGTGCCGACGCTCCCACCAGTGCGCGGCGAGATGAAACGGAAGCCTGGCGAGCCAGGCGAGCCCGAGCCCGAGCATCCCGAGCAGCATGCCCGTTCCGATCGGCCCCGCCGCCGACTCGCGCACGTAGGCGACGCCGTAGCGTGCGTAGAGCGCGAGTGTGACGAGCAGCGCGAGCTGAGCGAGCCCCCAGTCGAGGTAGAGGAAGCGCTCGTAGCGCTCCGTCTCGGCGACGAGGTCGGCGCCGAAGACACGCTCGACGTCGACCGCGGGCAGGGCGAGATCCCCTGGGACCGCGGTCGGCCAGAGGAGGGTGGCGCCGGCGGCGAGGCCGACGAGAGCGGCTGCGGCGCCCAGGATGGCCCCTGACGCCTTCAGAAGGCATCTCTCCTGGGGAGCGGTAGGGCCTGCGACTCGGGTGCGTTCGTGCGCGGGAGCACCGGGGCGGCGTCGGGGTAACGATCCGCGAGCAGCAGGAGGTAGGCGCTCGTCTGGGTGCCGTAGCGGAGGCAGGCGGCGCCGAGGTTACGTAGCCCCTTGGGCTCGCGTCCGGCAACGAGTGCGTACCACCACCCGAGGAGGGCGACGACGAGGAGGACGCCCGACAGGGCGCCCGCGAGCAGGAGCGCGGGGAGCGCGAGGAGCGGACGGGCGAGGATGCCGAGCCGGCGTACCCGCGTCGGCGGGTCGATCGTGACATCGATCTCGTATGAGCCTGCGCGGCCGACGAAGCCAGGAAACCGTCGCCCGACGAGCGTCACGAACGCGCTCACGTGGGTCGAGTAGCGAACGTAGGCGACCCCGAAGCGGTGCAGAAGCGACGGGACGCGACCGGCCGCGAGCGCCGTGACCCAGGCGGCTGCGGTGGAGACGAGAACCACCGTCGTCCACAGGGCGAGCCAGACGGCGTGGGGGATGGCCAGCAGGATGCGGAAGAAGACGGTCAGGCGGGAGCGCTCGAGCTCGTCCGTCACGACGACCCGCACCGGGTGGGTGGGAAGCTCCGCGGTGGGCAGAAGCAGGGCGGGATCGGAGCTCGGGTAGCGGTCGGTGAGCAGGAGGAGGTAGCCGATCGTCTGCGCCGCGTAGCCGAGGGCATAGGCGATGAGGTCGCGAAGGTCGCGCGGCACCCGACCAAGGACGAGCGCGGCGAAGAAGGCGAGGAAGGCTGCCACCGCCGCCACTCCGCGACCGCCGCCGAGAGTGAGCCCCCCACCCAGTGCGGAGGAGAGAGCGAGTGCCGGTAGCGCGAGTACGAGGCGGGCGAGCACGCTCCATCGCCTCTGCCGCCGCGGGGGGTCGATCTCGAGGTCGACGACGTAGCCCGGGGCGCCACGGAAGCCGGGGTAGCGCTCGGCTGCGAGGAGGACGTACGCGCCGACGTGCGTGGAGTAGCGCAGGTAGGCGGCAACGAACTCGTGGAGGATCGCTGGTGCCCTGCCCTCGACGAGGAGGACGAGCCAGAGAGCGACGGCCGCGACCGAGACGGCCAGTCCCCAGGCTGCGAGCCACACGAGATGAGGGATGGCCAGCAGGAGTCGTCCGAGCACGGTCCAGCGGCGGCGGCGAAGGTCGTCCTCGCGGAGCACAAGCCGAATGGGATGCCTGCGAGGTACGGCGGCCACGGGGCCCCATTCTCACCCTCGAGGTCGCCTCCGGTGTCAGACACCGTTTGCTGTCAAGGGGGAGGTGTGCCGAAAGTGTGCGGACTTCTCCACAGGTGGCAGCCTCGCCGGCACCGGGGATGGAGCGACTGACATGCTTGCCCGGGACACGTCCCGGCGGGCCCTGGCCGCGAGAGGCCGCGCCGGTGTGTCTGACACCGGTTCTTCTACGATCCCGTGGTGGCGACACTCCTGCTCTCCCGCGACGACGTCGAGCGCGCGGTGCGCACGATCGCTGGCCGGCTGCACCGGACGCCCCTGCTCACCTCGCGCAGCCTGGGGCCGGACGTCTACCTCAAGGCGGAGCTGTTCCAGAAGACGGGCTCGTTCAAGCCGCGGGGGATGCTGGCGAAGCTGGCGGCGCTCTCTCCCGAGGAGAAAGCGCGCGGCATCGTCACCTGGTCGGCGGGGAACGCCGCCCAGGGAGCCGCGTTCGCGGCCGCACAGGAGGGAGTCGCCTGCCGCGTGTTCATGTGGGCGGGCGCGAGCCCGGCCAAGGTGGCCGCGACCCGCGCCTACGGCGCCGACGTCGACCTCGAGGCCGCGAGCCCGGCGGAAGCTCACGAGCGCCTGCTCGCGCACGTCGAGCGCACCGGCCAGACGTTCGTCCATCCCTTCGACGACCCCACTCTCCAAGCCGGGCACGGGACGCTCGGGCTCGAGATCGCCGAAGACGTGCCGGCAGTCTCGACCGTCGTCGTCCCGGTCGGCGGCGGCGGGCTGATCGCGGGGGTGGCGACCGCCCTCGACTGCCGCGTCGTCGGGGTGGAGCCGGAGAGCGCGGCCACGCTCACCGCCGCGCTCGAGGCGGGCGCCCCGGTGCGGATCGAGCCGCGCTCGCTCGCGGACGGGCTGAACGCGCCCTTCACCGGCGAGGGCACGCTTGCGGTCTGCCGCGAGCGGGTGGACGAGGTCGTGCTCGTGACCGACGACGAGATCGCCGAAGGGATGCGGTTCCTGTACGCGCGTGCCAAGCTGGCGTGCGAGCCGGCCGGAGCAGCCGCGGTCGCGGCGCTCCTCGCCGGCAAGGTCCGAGCGGAGCCGGGCTCGCCGGTGGTCGCCGTCGTCTCGGGCGGGAACGTCGCCGCGGAGACGGCCGCTGCTATCCTGGCGGGCCGATGAAGGCCGGCATCCACCCCGACTACGTCCTTGCCCACGTGACCTGCTCCTGCGGGAACGAGTTCTGGACCCGCTCGACGAAGCCCGAGCTGCACGTGGAGATCTGCGCGGCCTGCCACCCCTTCTACACGGGGAAGCAGAAGCTCGTCGACACCGGCGGCCGGGTGGAGCGGTTCCAGCGCCGGCTCGAGAAGGCCGGCGGCGCGCGCCGCGGCTAGGCGCCCATGCGCATCGCCTACGGCGGCCAAGCCGTCCTCGAGGGCGTCATGATGCGAAGCCCGACGAGCTGGGCGGTCGCGGTCCGCACCCCGGAGGGAGAGATCACGGAGGTGGTCCGCGCGATCACCTCCCCGATGCAGCGGCGGCGGCTCTGGCGCCTCCCCGTCGTGCGCGGGGTGATCGCCCTCGGCGAGTCGCTCGCGATCGGCTTCCGCGCGCTCGCCATCTCCGCCAACGTCGTCTCCCAGGAGCGGGGCGAGGACGGGGAGATCAAGACGCAGATCGGGCGCGGCCAGATCCTCTTCTCCTTCGCGCTCGCGATCGGGTTCGCGCTCATGCTCTTCAAGGTGGGGCCCGCCCTCCTGACGAGCTGGCTGCCGATCGAGTCGACGGGGCTCTTCGTCGTCGTCGAGGGACTGATCAGAGTCAGTGTCTTCATCGGCTACATCCTGCTCATCTCGCTGCTTCCCGACCTGCGCCGCGTCTTCCAGTACCACGGCGCCGAGCACAAGACGATCAACGCGCTCGAGGCGGGCGCCGAGCTGACCCCGGCGAGCGTGCAAAAGTACAGTGTGATCCATCCTCGTTGCGGAACAGCTTTTTTGCTCTGGGTTATGGTGATCGCCATCTTCGTCTTCGCCTTCGTCGGGCGGCCGGTCTGGTACTGGCTGATCGCGAGCAGGATCCTGCTCCTGCCGGTGATCGCGGGCCTCGCCTACGAGCTGATCCGCTATGCGGGCGCGCACCGCTCGAACCGCGCGCTGATGGCGCTGCTCGCGCCCGGCCTCTGGCTCCAGCGGCTGACGACCCGCGAGCCCTCGGACGACCAGGTGGAGGTCTCGATCCGCGCGCTCGAGCGCGTGCTCGAGCGGGAGGAGACGGACGCGTCGGAGCGCGCGCAGGCCGCCTCGCAGGTGGAGGTGATGGCGTAGATGCCGCGCATCGTCCGGGAGGCGGACATCGTCTGGGAGGGGACGACGGCGCGCGGCTCGGGAGTCGTGACCGCCTTCAGCTCGGGAGCGTTCGCCCTGCCGATCACGATCGCGTCGCGGGTCGGAGAGCCCGAGGGGAAGACGAGCCCGGAGGAGCTGCTCGCCGCCGCACACGCCGCGTGCTTCGTGACCTCGCTCGGGAGCGAGCTCGCCCGGGGTGGCACTCCGCCCGAGCGCCTGCGCGTCCGCTGCACGATCACCATGGACGAGGTCGAGGGCGTCGGCCACCGGATCGTCTCCTCGGCGATCTCCGCCCGCGGGGTGGTGCCGGGGTGTGATCCGGCCGCGTTCGCCCAGGCGGCGGAGGCGGCCGACGCCGGCTGTCCCTTCTCGGCGCTGATCCGGGCCAGCGCCGCCGTGACCGTGGAGGCGACGCTCGACACCGAAGGAGGTGGAGGAGCCGATGGCTGACCGCACTGCTCGCGTGACCTGGCAGGGCTCGCTGCTCGAGGGGCGCGGCACGATCGAGAGCGTGGGGAGCGGCGCGTTCGGGCCGCTCGAGGTGACCTGGTCCTCGCGCGCCGAGGAGCCGGAGGGGCGGACGAGCCCGGAGGAGCTCATCGCCGCTGCCCACGCGGCCTGCTTCTCGATGGCGCTCTCGCACGGGCTCGCCCAGGCGGGCACCCCGGCCGAGCGGCTGGAGACCTCGGCGACCGTGACCTTCGTGCCCGGGACCGGCATCACCAAGGTCGCGCTGAGGGTTCGCGGCTCCGTGCCGGGCCTGGACCCGGCCGCCTTCGCCCAGGCTGCGGAAGCAGCCAAGGCCGGCTGTCCGGTGTCGAAGGCTCTCGCGGCCGTCCCCGAGATCACGCTCGACGCCGCGCTCGCCTGACTCCGGGCCTGGCCCGGCTACGATCGCTGCATGGACGCGATCGAGGCGCTGGTCGAGGAGCTCGAGCGCTCCTACCGCGAGGCGGAGGAGCGGATGGCCGACCCTGCCGTCTACGACGACCGCCGCGAGGCGGCCGCGGCCGGCCGTCGCCTGAAGGAGCTGGAAGCCCCTCGGCGCCTGGCGGAGGCCTGGCGCGCTGCGCGCGCCGACCTCGAGGCCGCCCGGGCCGATCCGGAGCTGGCCTCGCTCACCGGCGACCTCGAGGCGGAGGTCGCTCGGCTCGAGGAGCAGCTGCGGCTCGCGCTCGTCGAGCACGATCCCGCCGACGAGAAAGACGTGATCGTCGAGATCCGCCAGGGGGTGGGGGGCGACGAGGCTGCACTCTGGGCCGCCGATCTCTACCGGATGCTGACCCGCTACGCCGAGCGGCGCGGGTTTCGCACGGAGACGCTCTCGACGAGCGAGAACGAGGCGGGCGGGTTCAAGGAGGTCGTGTTCGCGGTCAAGGGCGCGGGCGCCTACTCGGTCTTCAAGTACGAGGGCGGGACGCACCGCGTCCAGCGGGTCCCGGAGACCGAAGCGCAGGGACGGATCCACACCTCGACCGCCACCGTCGCCGTCATGCCCGAGGTGGAGGAGGTGGAGGTCGAGCTGGAGGACAAGGACCTGAAGATCGACGTCATGCGCTCGACCGGCCCCGGGGGGCAGAGCGTGAACACGACCGACTCCGCCGTGCGCGTTACCCACCTGCCCACGGGGATCGTGGTCGCCATGCAGGACGAGAAGTCCCAGCTCCAGAACAAGCAGAAGGCGCTGCGCGTCCTGCGGGCACGACTCTACGAGCGCGAGCGCGAACGCCAGCAGGCGGAGCTGGCGGCCGCGCGCCGGTCTCAGATCGGCGGCGGCGAGCGAGCGGAGAAGATCCGCACCTACAACTTCCCCGAGAACCGCGTCACCGACCACCGCCTCAAGCTCACCCTGCACCGGCTCGACCGCGTGCTGCAGGGAGAGCTGGACGAGCTCACCGAGGCGCTCCAGGCCGAGGAGCGGCGGCGCGCGCTCGCCACCGCGAGCGTGTAGCGGCGCCTCGACGAGCGACACGCCGCGAGTGATGCGAGCGAGCGAGCCGCGGATGGTCGCCGGCGCTCTCCGGCACGTAGCGGAGCGGCTCGCGGCGGCCGGTGTGGAGGCGCCGACGGTGGACGCCGAGCATCTCCTCGCGCACGTGCTCCGCACGACCCGGGCGGGGCTCTACGCCGAGAGCCGCCGACGGCTGACGGAGGCCGAGCGCCGCGCCCTCGCACGGCTCGTCGCCCGCCGCGAACGGCGCGAGCCGCTCGCCTACTGCCTCGGCGAGTGGGGGTTCCGGCGGCTGACGCTGCGCGTGGACGCGCGCGCGCTCGTCCCCCGGCCGGAGACGGAGGTCGTGGTCGAGCGCTGTCTCGCGTTGCTGCGCGGGAGGAGCGAGCCGCGCGTCCTCGACGTCGGCACGGGCAGCGGCGCGATCGCGCTCGCGCTCGCCGACGAGCACCCGGGTGCGCGCGTGACCGCCATCGACGTCTCGGACGGCGCCCTGGCGCTCGCAGCCGAGAACGCCGCGCTGACGGGGCTGGCGGTCGAGCTGCGCCGCCACGACCTCTTCACCGGGCTGCCCGCCGGTCCCTGGGACCTCGTCGTCTCCAACCCGCCGTACGTGCAGCCCGGCGAGATCGGCGCTCTCGAGCCCGAGGTGCGCGAGTGGGAGCCCCGGGGCGCGCTCGTGGCCGAGGGGGCGACCGAGGCGGTCGCCGTCGGCGCGCTCGCCGTGCTGCGACCCGGCGGCGCGCTCGTGCTCGAGGTCGCAGACGGCGACGCTCACCGCGTGGCGGGGTTCCTGCGGGAGCTCGGCTACGAGGAGGTCCAGATCACAACCGACCTGGCCGGCCGCGACCGGGTCGTCTCCGGCCTGCGGTCCAGCGGGCGGGCCTGAACAGGCGCGCCGAGCAACGGGGGAGAGAGGTGCGTGGCCGAAACGAGAGAGCGCATGCCGAAACGAGGAGCGGCGCGCGGCCCTGGAGCACGCGCGCGACCTGGAACAGGCGCGCTGCTCTGACCGGCGCATCGCCCTGAGCAAGTGACACTTTGTCACTTGGCCCCGGTTGCCTCGATCGCGGGTCCGCAGTCCCGCAGGCCCCGAGCCCGCAGGCGCCGAGCCCGCAGGCCCCGAGCCCCTGGCCCCGGGCGCTCCGGCGCCGAGCCCGCAGGCCCCGAGCCGGCGCGCTGCTCTGACCCGGCGCGTGGTCCTGAAGCAGGGGTACGGCCCGGAGCAGACCCTGCAAGCGGCTGCAGCCCTGCCGTGTCTCTCCGCGGTGCGGCCGCTGCCGTTCCGCGGAGGGTGCGTTGTACCTTGTCCGGATGGCCGCTGTCGCCGATGTCGCCGCCGCGATCCGGGCCGGAAAGCCGGCGATCATCCCCACGGATACGGTCTACGGGCTTGCCTGCACGCCGTACCGGGCGGCGCCTGTGCGCGCCCTGCAGGCCCTCAAGGGACGTTCCTCGCGCCAGCCGATCGCGCTCGTCGCGGCGAGCGTCGACCTGCTGCTCGAGTGCGTGCCGGAGCTGCGCGGGCGAGGCGCGGTGGCTGCGCGCGCGCTCCTGCCCGGGCCGTTCACGCTCGTGCTCGGAAACCCGGCCGAGCGCTTCCCCTGGCTCGCGGGTGAGCGTCCGGGCACGATCGGCGTGCGCGTCCCCGCCGTCGCCGGCCCGGCCAGGGAACTGCTCGAGGAGGTGGGGGCGGTCGCCGCGACGAGCGCCAACCTGCACGGCGGTCCCGACCCGCGCCGGCTGGAGGACGTTCCTCCCGAGCTGACTGCGGTCGCGATCGCGCTCGACGGTGGCGAGCTCCCGGGGACGCCGTCGACGGTGCTCGACCTGACCGGCGCCGAGCCGGTGGTGCTTCGCGAAGGGGCGGTCCCCGCCGCCGTTGCCCTCGCTCGTGTACGGGCGGCGCTGGCCGAGTAGCATCCCGGCGATGGCCGTCGCGCCGCTCCAGCTCGAGGACCTGCGGGCCGCCGGGCTCGCCGAGGTCGACCCGGACGTCGCCGCGCTGCTCGAGCGCGAGCTGGAGCGGCAGCGCGGCGAGATCGAGCTGATCGCCTCGGAGAACTTCACCTGGCGGGCGACGCTGGAAGCGGTCGGGAGCATCCCCACCAACAAGTACTCGGAGGGCTACCCGGGCCGGCGCTACTACGGCGGGTGCGAGGTCGTGGACGAGATCGAGCAGCTCGCCATCGACCGGGCGAAGGCGCTCTTCGGCGCCGAGCATGCGAACGTCCAGCCGCACGCGGGCGCGCAGACGAACATGGCCGTCTACTTCGCCTGCCTCGAGCCCGGGGACACGATCCTCTCGCTCGAGCTCTCGCACGGCGGGCACCTGACGCACGGGCTCAAGGTGAACTTCTCGGGACGCCTGTACCACGTCGTCCACTACGGCGTCTCGCGGGAGACGAACGTGGTCGACTACGACGACGTGCGGCGGCTGGCGAAGGAGCACCGGCCGAAGCTGATCGTCTGCGGAGGGTCCGCCTACCCGCGCACGGTCGAGGCCTGGCGCTTCCGCGAGATCGCCGACGAGGTGGGGGCGTACCTGCTCTGCGACATGGCCCACTTCGCCGGGCTGGTCGCCGCCGGGCTGCATCCGAACCCGGTCGAGCACTGCGACTTCGTCACCTCGACGACGCACAAGACGCTCGCCGGGCCGCGCTCCGGGTTCATCCTCTGCCGCGCCGAGCACGCCCAGGCGATCGACCGCGCCGTCTTCCCGGGGATGCAGGGCGGCCCGCTCAACCACGTGATCGCGGCCAAGGCGACCTGCTTCAAGATCGCCGCCTCCGAGCCCTTCCGCCGCTACCAGGAGCAGGTGCGGGCGAACGCGGATGCGCTGGCGGAGACGCTGCTCGGAAGCGGTCTCGACGTCCTCACCGGGGGAACGGACACGCACCTCCTGCTCGTCGACCTGCGCACGACGGAGTGGACCGGGAAGGAGGCCGAGGAGCGTCTGGCCGAGGTCAAGATCACCGTCAACCGGAACACGGTTCCCTTCGACGAGCGGGCGCCGACGGTCGCCTCGGGCTTCCGGGTGGGGACGCCGGCGATGACCATGCGCGGCTTCGACGAGGACGACTTCCGCGAGGTGGGGAGGATCATGGCGGGCGCGCTGTCGGCGGACGCCGACCTGGCCGCGCTCGCCGCGCGTGCCGGCGAGCTGCTCCGGCGGCGCCCGCTCTACCCCGGTCTGGGGGCGTTCCCGACCTTCGCCGGAGGGCGGTAGGGTGGAGGCCGCGGCCGGCGTCGAGGTGCCCCTGCGCGAGGTCACCGTCGTCACGCACCCGCTCGTCCAGCACAAGCTCGGGCTGCTGCGGGACGTGACCACCACCACGCAGATGTTCCGGCAGCTCGTCAACGAGCTGACGCTGCTCCTCACCTACGAGGCGACGAAGGATCTCGCCGACGAGGAGGTGGAGATCGAGACGCCGCTCGAGCGCACGACCGCGCGGCGGATCTCGGGCAAGAAGGTGGCCGTCTGCCCCATCCTGCGCGCGGGGGTGGGGATGCTGGACGCGGTGCTCTCGCTCGTCCCCGGGGCGCGGGTCGGCTTCATCGGTCTCTACCGGAACGAGGAGACGCTGGAGCCGGTCGAGTACTACGTCAAGCTGCCCGGCGACATCGCCGAGCGGGACGTCATCCTGCTCGACCCCATGCTCGCGACCGGCAACTCGACCGCCGCCGCCGTCGAGACGGTGAAGCGGGCGGGGGCGACGTCGGTCCGCCTGATCGCCCTCATCGCCGCGCCCGAGGGCATCGAGCGCGTGCACCGCGACCATCCGGACGTCCGCATCGTGGTCGCGGCCGTCGATCGCGGGCTGAACGAGAAGGGCTACATCCTCCCGGGCCTCGGCGACGCAGGCGACCGGCTCTACGGGACGAAGTAGCGGCTCGCCATGCTCGACGAGCTGCGGGCGACGCCGGAGGTCCTGTACGGAGCGGGGATCGCGCTCGCCATCGTCGTGCTGCTGACGCCTGCCGTGGGAGGGATGGCGCGACTCCTCGGTGCGGTCGACCGCCCCGACTCGCGCCGACTGCACCGGCACCCGATCCCGCGTCTGGGCGGGCTCGCCATCTTCCTCGGGATCCTCGTGCCGGCGCTCGCCTTCCTCGACCTCTCCGGGGAGAGCCGGGGCGTCCTGCTCGGCGCCGCGGTGGCGACCGTGGTCGGCGCGGTGGACGACTTCCGGGGCCTCTCGCCCTCCGGCAAGCTCGCCGGCCAGCTCATCGCCGCGGCGATGCCGCCCGCCTTCGGCGTCTGGATCGACCACTTCACCTTCCCGCTGCTCGGCGTCGTCGACCTCTCGCCCTGGCTCGGGGTGCCGCTCTCGATGTTCTTCATCGTCGCGGTGATGAACATGGTCAACTTTCTCGACGGGCTCGACGGCCTCGCCGCCGGGGTGTGCGCGATCGCGGGCGTCACGTATGCGATCCTCGCCCTCTCGCTCGGCAAGGCGGACCCGGCCATCCTTGCCGCGATCACGGCCGGCGCCTGCCTCGGCTTCCTCCGCCACAACTTCTTCCCAGCCCGGATCTTCATGGGCGACTCGGGGGCCCTGACGCTCGGGTTCGTGCTCGCGGCGGTCTCGATCCAGGGTCTCCTCAAGACGGCGTCCACGGTCGTGCTCGTCCTCCCGCTGCTCGTGCTCGCCGTGCCGATCGTGGACACGTCCTTCGTCGTCCTGCGCCGGCTGAAGCACAACCGGCCGATCACCGTCGCCGACCGCAGCCACCTCCACCACCGCTTCCTCAACATCGGCTTCTCCCAGCGCCGGGCAGCGGTGACCATGTGGCTGTGGTGCGCGAGCCTCGCCGGAGCGGCGCTCGCGACCCGCTTCGTCCCCTTCCGCGCCGGCGGCGAGTGGCACCCATGGGAGACGCTCGCGGTCGCGGCCATCGCCCTGGTGGCGCTCGCCTTCTCCGTCTACATCGTCTACCTGCTCGAGATCGTCAAGCTGATGAACCCTCGCATCCGGCGGCGCGAGCGCGAGCGGGCCGAGGCCCAGGAGCGCGAGCGCCTCACGGCGTAGGAGCCGGGCCGGGCGCGGGCAGCAGGCGCGGGGGCGAGCGCGGGCAGCACGGCGCGGGCAGCACGGCGCGCAGCGTGGACGGCACGGAACGGCGCGGGCAAGCACAGCGCGGGCAAGCACAGCGCGGGCAAGCACGGCGCGGACGGCACCGCGCAGCGTGGGCGGCACCGACGCGGGCAGCACGACGCGGACGACACGGCGCAGCGTAGGCGGTACCGACGCGGGCAGCACGACGCGGATGGCACGGCGCAGCGTAGGCGGTACCGACGCGGGCAGCACTGCCTGGGAACACCGCTGGCGACCGGGTCCCGCAGTCCGAGATCGCCAAGTGACACTTTGTCACTTGGGAGAGAGCGCTGCTCGTCGGTTTGTTGCAGATCGTCGGTTTGTTGCAGAGTTTTCACCCACGAGCGAGTCATCCGCCTCGACACTGCACGAACGTGCAGTTCGCACCGCGTCTCGACCCGAGGCTCCTCCGAGCCGTTGCCGAGTTCGACGATCGGCGAAGCTCGATCGCCGAGGTGCGCAGGCGTGTCGGAGCCGTCGCTGTTGCCCTCGATCTCCCACGGCCGAGCTACGAGACCGTCCGTCAGCTCGTCCACGAGCAGCGGTTGCGTCGCGGCCCGAGGCGGTCCGGGTGGGAGCCGCTACTCGAGCTGGCATACAACACCCGCCGCGCAGATGCGATCATCACCGACCTCCTCGTCGGCGACTGAACGCGGCGGGGGACGGGCGGGAGAACCGGCACACCGCCAAGTGACACTTTGTCACTTGGCGGATTCGACATCGCAGGTTGCCCGATCCGGCCTCGGTCTCCGAGCCATATGCCGCCAAGTGACACTTTGTCACTTGGCGGATTCGACATTGCAGGTTGCCCGGTCCGGCCTCGGTCTCCGAGCCACATGCCGCCAAGTGACACTTTGTCACTTGGCGGATTCGACATCGCAGGGCGATCCTGCGCGGCGCGTCCTGCGCGGCCGATCCTGCGCGGCCGATCCTGGGCGGCCGATCCTGGGCGGGTCCTGCGCGGCCGATCCTGGGCGGGTTCTGCGCGGTCGATCCTGCGCAGCGCGACCGTGCGCTGATCCTGCCGGGCCGAGGCAGCTCGCCTCACGAGAGCTCCGGCACGGCTTCGAGGCCCATGGCGCGCTCGACGAAGCCGGCGAGGACAGCGTTGAACTCGGGGTGGCGCTGGACGGCATGGCCGTAGCCCGGGAGCACCACGCGCTCGGCGGCGAGCGCCTGCTCGAGCGCGTCGCAGGTCGCCTCGAACGCAGGGTGGTGCGCGCCGGAGACGACGAGCTTGGGAAACGGCGCCGCACGAAGCGCGGGGAGCGGGATCTCCGCCTCCCACGGCCCCCGCTCGGCGACGAGTGCGCGGGCGCCCTGCTCGAGGTCGGGCGGGAGCGGGGAGGGCGGGTCGTACGGGGACCCCACCGCTCGGAGGAAGATGCGCAGGAACGCCTCCGGGTCCTCGCGCGGCCCGCGCTCCCAGAGCTCGACCGCGCCGGCCACGAACGCGTCCACTGCCGGGTGTCCGGCTGCGACCCGGGTGGCCGGAGGCTCGATCACGGTCAGGGACCGCAGCCGCTCGGGCTCGAGGGCCGCGGCGAGCAGCGAGACGACGCCGCCGTAGGAGTGGCCGACGAGGTGGTCGCCGGGGCGCAGCTCGGCGGCGAGAAGCTGCGCGTGCTCCTCGAAGTCGATCCGCTCCACGGGCGGGCCGGGCGGAAACCCGGGACGCTCGACCACGTGCAGCTCGAACCGCTCCGCCAGCGGTGCCTGGGCGCTCCAGGTCGCTCGCCCGCCGAC
>DATMAP010000157.1:0-8040 GCA_035559835.1 Gaiellaceae bacterium | reverse complement strand
CGGTTCAGCTCCACGACGAGCCCCCGCCGCTCGAGCTCACCGAGGAGCGCGCGCAGGAACTGATGTCCACCCCCTGTCGGCGGCGGCTCGAGCTCGTGGAAGAGGGCGAGGTCGGCGCGCCCGCGCCGCCGGTAGCGGCGGACGTCCCGCTCCGTCGCGAGCTCCCGCGCAGCCGCGCGCAGCAGCCGCCGGGTGTGAACGAGAACGGCGCGAGGAGCCGTGCGGAGCCTCACACGGGAACCGTAGTGCGGGCGGCGGGCGGGAAGAGAGCTGTGATCGCCCTCCCGGCGCTCCCCGTCCGGGAAGGCGCCTCGTGCGGCATGCCACTCGCGTCGCTCACCGCACGGAACGCTGGCCGGCTTTGACCGCGAGCTCGGCCCGCAGCTCGCGCAGACCCAGCCGGGCCTCGACGTGCGTGCCGGCCATCGTCTCCCGCACGAGCGGCTGGTTCGAGGGGTGCCGTCCCTTGTTGAGCGGGTGGTCGAGGTGGAGCAGCGTCGCCCGCGTCCCGGGCCAGCCGCAGCGGAGCCCGGCCCGGCGCAGACGTGCCGCGAGGTCCTCGTCCTCGCCCCCCCAGCCCTCGAAGCGCATGTCGAAACCGTTCACCCGCTCGAAGTCGGTCCTCGCCACCCCCGTGAAGAACCCGTACGCATCGTACGGAGGGTGGAACTCCCCCTGCCCGTCGCGCCAGTGGCGTCGCCGGTCGCGGACAGGGAGGAAGAGTCCCGGCCGTCTCGTTTCCCGTGGGGACGCAAGCAGATGCTTGACCTCGCGACCGAGCCACCGCAGTGCCGACCATCGCCAGACGGGCAATCCCTCCTCGAGCACGCGGTGAGTCAGCGTCGCGCTCAGATTCAGCCGCTTGCCGGCGAGAAACCAGCCGGGCAGCGCGCCGCGCCGGACCGCCGCGAGGAACCCGCGCCGGACGAGGACGTCGCCGTCGAGGAACACGAGGTACTCGCCCCGAGCGGCGAGGGCGGCGAGGTTCAGGACGCGCGCTTTCCGCCAGCCCTCGTCCGGCTGCCACACGTGGCGAACGCGCCCGCCGAGCCGGTCCGCGCACCGCGAGACGACCGCCCTCGTCTCGGGCCCGGAGCCGTCGTCGGCGACGACGACCTCGAAAGCGGGATCCTCCTGCTCGGCGAGCGCACGGAGGACCGCGTCCAGCGCTTCGGGCCACTCGTAGGTCGCGACGACGGCGCTGACGAGCCCGCCCCTCACGTGCGCGCATGACCGAGGAACGGCGCCGCATCGACGCTGACACGCTCTCCCCGGCGGTACTTCTCCGCCTTCCAGGCAGAGGTTTCGCGACGGTCGCCGAGGCTGCGGCCGAGCGCCCAGCGGGCGAGACGCTCGACGACGCCGAGCGCACCGCGCCGGTAGGCGCCGGTCTCCCCGAGGTTGGGGCGACCGCTCGCAGGCAGCAGCTCCGGATCGCGGCTCGACCGCCGCAGGAAGCAGACGTGGAGGCAACGGAACGGGCTCTCGTCCCACCCGTGCTCGGCGCCGAGATGGCACCAGCTCTCCCAGTCGAACCCTGGTCTGAAGACGACGTCGCCTCCGTGGAGTCGCTCGCTCCGGACGTTCGTCCAGGATTCGAGGGCACCGAGGTTGAGCAGGCCCACGAGCGGGCGGCTCGGAGGAGAGAGGTAGCCGGCAGCCACCCTCTCCTCGACGTCGAGGAAGTCGCAGTGCAAGCCGGCCGGGCGGAGCCGGAACGTGCCGTCGTACTCCCCGCCCTCGAGGGCCGCGCGCAGGAGCTCGAGCCCAGCCGGATCGTAGAGCTCGTCTCCGTCGACGGAGAGGACCCACGTCCCCGTGCCGGCGAGGCGCTCGACGAAGGCGTGCGACTCGGCCGCATGACGCACCCGTCGCACCTCAAGATGATCGAGCTCACGGGCGAGCTCGGCGAGGATCTCGGGCGTCTCGTCGTCGGACAGGTGATCGGCGACGAAGAGACGGTCGCAGAAGTGCGCGACGTTGAGCAGCGCTCGGCGGAGGAACCGATCTTCGTTACGCACGAGCGAGACGCCGACGATCTGCACAGGTCAGCGCTCCTCGGTCGTCCACTCGAGGAGCGGGCGCACGACGCCCTGCCACTGCCCCGCGAAGATACCCCGCGCCGAGTCACCCTCGCCCGGGTCCTGGACGTGGAACGAGAGCGCATCGTGCATCCCGGCGTGGTGCACGAGCTTGGTCAATCCGAGCGAGCAGACCGCGACGTGTACCGTCACGAAGCCCTCGTTGAGGAGGTTCCCCGGAATCCACGCGGTCGACACGTACGTGCCCGGGGTCGCGGGCTCATGCCAGCGCGGGCTCGTGTCCATCGCGTTGAAGGCGACGTCGCCACGCTCGTCGACGACCTTCAGCTTCGGGAACACAGGTGGTCCGTCGCGGTGCAGCACATGGAAGCCGATCTCGATCCCGACCGGACGCCGGACGTCGACCGCGGCGGCCTCCTTTCCGTCCTGCACGACGCGGGCGTGAACGAGCCGTACGAGCTCGTCGCCGGGAGCGGTCTCGAGGTCGGGCCACACCCGGCTCGAGCTCGAGCCGTGCCCCGATTGCAGGTAGGCGGCGACGAGCTCGGAGCTGGGACCGTCGCCGACCACTCTCCCGCCGTCGAGCCAGAGCACACGGTCGCAGAGCTGGGTGACGGCCTGCATGTTGTGGGAGACGAAGAGGACCGTCCGGCCGGACCGGCTCAGGTCCTCCATGCGGCCCAGGCAGCGGCGTTGGAACTCGGCGTCGCCGACCGCGAGCACCTCGTCCACGAGCAGGATCTCGGGCTCGAGGTGAGCGGCGACTGCGAACGCCAGCCGCACCGACATCCCGCTCGAGTAGCGCTTGACCGGCGTGTCGATGAACTTCTCCACCCCCGAGAACTCGACGATCTCGGCGAACTTCTGCTGGATCTCCCGGCGCCTCATCCCCAGGACGGATCCGTTCAGGAAGATGTTCTCGCGGCCGGTGAGCTCGGGGTGGAAGCCGGTCCCGACCTCGAGCAGGCTGCCCACGCGTCCGCGGATCGTCGCCCGTCCCGAGGTCGGCGTGGTGATGCGGGTGAGAATCTTGAGTAGCGTGGACTTGCCGGCGCCGTTGCGGCCGATGATCCCGAGCACCTCGCCCTCGGGAACCACGAAGGAGACATCCCGCAAGGCCCAGACCTCGGCCACGCGTGGCCGATGCTCCCTCCGCAGCGCTCGCCGGGCGGCGGAGACGAGGGAGTCGCGGAGCGTCCCGTACGCGCTCTGCAGCTCGCCGATGCGGTAGCGCTTCGAGAGCTCCTCGGCCGCGATCGCGCTCGCCATCAGATCGTGTCCGCGAAGCGGGGCTCGGAGCGACGGAAGTACCAGAGCCCGACGACGAAGACCGTTGCGGTCGCCCCGACGCTGATCATGGCCTTGTCCAGCTCGGGCGGGTGCGTGCCGAGCGTCCCCCACTGGAAGCCGTCGATGACGGTCGTCATCGGGTTGACGGCGAGCACGAGCTGAGCCCACTCGGGAAGCGCGCTGAACGCGTAGAAGACCCCGGAGAGGAACATCCACAGCTGCATCAGGAACGGGATCGTGTAGGCGACATCGCGGTAACGCACGTTGACCGCAGCGAGGAAGAGTCCCACCCCGAGGGCGGTCACGAGCGCCATGGCGAGGAAGAGTGGAGCGACGACGATGGTCGCGTCCGGCCAGCGGTGGTACCAGGCCCAGAGGGCGACGAGGACGCCGAAAGCGAAGACGAAGTCGACCAGGGGCACGACCACCCCCGCCAGCGGCATGAGCACGCGCGGGAAGTAGACCTTCGTGACCAGGCCCCGGTTCGCCACGAGACTCGCGCTCGCGAGGTTCACCGAGGAGGCGAAGTAGACCCAGGGCAGGAGCGCCGAGTAGGTGAAGATCTGGTACTGCAGCCCCTTGGAGGGGAAGTTTCCGAACTTCCCGAAGATGAGCGTGAACACGACCATCATCAGCAGCGGCTGCAGGATGGCCCACGCGACGCCGATCGAGGTCTGCTTGTAGCGGACGGCGATGTCACGCCAGGCGAGCGTCACGAGCAGCTCCCGGTAGTGCCACAGCTCGCGCAGGTCGAGATGCGGCCACCGCGGCGCCGGCCGGATCACGGTGACACGGTCGACCGACGGCGCAGCCGCGGAGAGCGACGGGTCTGCCACCGGTGCCAAGTCCCGAGCGTCGAGCTCGGTGTCGGTCATCCGCTCGATGCTAGCTGCGGCCTCGGCGCGGACGCGGCCCTACGCGCTCGTAGAATCGGCCGGCGTGACTGCGCCGCTGCTCGTCCTCGGTACCACCTCCTTCTCGCTCGAGATTGCCGACGTTGCGGCTGCGACCGGGGACTTCGAGGTTGCCGGGTTCGTCGAGAACCTCGACCGGAAGCGCTGCGCCGAGCCGCTTGCGGGTCTGCCCGTGTACTGGATCGACGACACCTCCGCCCTTGCAGGCACGCACCTCGCCGTCTGCGGAATCGGCACGACCCGGAGAAGCATCTTCGTCGAGCAGGCGGCTGAGCGAGGCCTCGCCTTCGCCACCGTCGTGCACCCGCGGGCCTGGATCTCGCCCACGGCTACCCTCGGCGAAGGCAGCATCGTCGGCGCCGGGGCAGTCGTCGGCGCCCATACGGAGATCGGCCGTCATGTCCACCTGAACCGCGGTGCGCTCGTCGGGCACCACACGACGATCGGGGACTTCTGCTCGATCCAGTCGGGCGCGAACATCGCCGGCTCCTGCCGCGTAGGCGAGGCGACGTTCGTGGCCATGGGCGCGGTCGTCGTCGACCACCTCGCGATCGGCGCGCACTCCCTGATTGCCGCCGGCGCCGTGGTCGTCGCCGACGTGCCCGATAACGTCCAGGTCGCCGGCGTCCCAGCGCGGATCGTCAAGGAGGGCATCGAGGGCAGGTGAGGGCATGAACCCGTTGATCGTCAACGCCGCGCTCACGGGGATGGTCCCGACGAAGGAGGACAACCCCAACGTCCCCGTCACCCCGGAGGAGATCGCCGAGGACGCTGCCCGCTGCCGCCGCGCGGGCGCGGCGATCGTGCACCTCCACGCCCGCGACGAGCACGGCCGCCCCACCTGGCGGGCGGACGTCTACGCCGAGATCGTGCGACGCGTGCGGGAACGCTGTCCCGATGTCGTCGTCTGCGTCTCGACGAGCGGGCGCCTGTGGAACGAGTTCGAGAAGCGGGCAGAGGTGCTCGATCTCGACGGCGAGCTGAAGCCGGAGATGGCGTCGCTCACGCTCGGCTCGCTGAACTTCCCGCGCCAGGCCTCCGTCAACGACCCCGACATGATCCGCCGCTTGGCCGAGCGCATGCACGAGCGCGGGATCGTTCCAGAGCTCGAGGTCTTCGACCTGGGGATGGTCGACTACGCGACCTACCTGCTCGAGCGCGGCGTGCTGCACCCACCCCTCTACTTCAACCTGCTCCTCGGCTCCTTGGGAACGGTGAGCGCGACCCCCTTCAACCTCGCGCTGCTCGCGCGCGCGCTCCCGCCGGGGGCGACGTGGGCGGGCGCAGGGATCGGCCGCTTCCAGCTCCTCGTCAACTCCCTGGCCGTCGCCTCGGGCGGCCACGTGCGGGTGGGGCTGGAGGACAACCTCTGGCTCGACCCCGGAAAGCGCCAGCCCGCGAGCAACCTCGCGCTTGTCGAGCGGCTCGTGGCACTCGCGCGCCTCCTTGGGCGCGAGGTGGCGACGCCCGCGCAGGCCCGACAGCTGATCGGCCTCTCCGCGGGGCCGGGCTAGCGCTCGACGCCCGCGACGATCGCGTCCACGACGCGCTCCGCCGCGCGCCCGTCGACCTCACCGACCACCTCGGCGACGACCCGGCGCCGCTCCTCCGCCAGCTCGCCGGGTCGGGCGAGCGCGCGCTCGATCCCCGCCGCCACCTCCTCGAACCGCTCGGCACGATAGAAGGCGCCGGAGGCGGCCAGCTCGCGGTAGTGCTCGCCGATCACGTTCTTCAGCGCCCACGACTCGCCGGGCGGAGCGCCCTCGTCGTAGAGGACGCACACCGCCGGGCGGTCTGCGACGATCGCCTCGAGCAGGATCGTGCCCGCGTTCGCGACTACGCATGCTGCGTGCTGGAGGATGGTCGCGAGCGCCTCCAGGTCGGTGAAGCTCGGCTCCTGAACATGAATCCCCGGCCGCCCCCGGGCAAACGCGAAGCGCTCGCCCCACTCGCGGTCGCGCGGATGCGGGCGGAAGAGGAGCGAGAAGCGGCCGCGCCCCTCCGCCTCCCACCAGGACACGAGCCGCTCGACGAAGCGGCCCTCGTAGGGCGCGTTCGTCGGCGTGTTGCCCATGACCGCCACGAGCGGGAGCGCAGGGTCGAGGCCGTATCCGAGCAGGAGCTGCTCGTACGCCTCCCGCGGCCGGCGGCGGTTGTAGACGTCGGTCTGTGGCCAGCCCGTCACCACCACCCGCTCGGGCCCGATCCGGTGGTAGCGGGCGAGGTCGTCCGCCATCGTCCGGTTCTGGACGAGGTAGACGTTGCAGAAACGGGGGATCACCCCCTTGCCGACCGTGTGATCCCAGCTCGCGATGGTCGCAGCGATGGGGAGACGGCGCCGCCTCGCGGCGAGCAGGAAGGGCACGGCCGCGTGCGGCTGTACGCTCGAGAAGGCGATCCCGCCGCACTCCCGCATGAGCCGGGCCCGGAGCGCGCTCGGCACGTAGCGGAGGCGCCCGTAGTGCCACCGCTCCATCGCCCGCTCGAGCCATGTCCAGCGCGGAAGCGGACCGACACGCGCCGAGTCCAGCATCCAGTTCCCGTGCCCCGGCGCCATCCGCTCCAGATGGAACCCGTGCCGGTAGTTGAGCCGGATCGCGAGGGGGTAGAAGCCGAGCTGCCGGTCGAGCCAGCGGTCCGCGCGGCGCACCACCTTCTCGAGCAGCCCGACCCGAACGGGAACGAGCTCCGCGCCGGAGACGATCTCGAGGCCGGGAACTCGATCCCGCCACTCCGCATCGTCGACCAGGAACACGGCCACGAGGCGCTCACCGAGGCGCTCGTAGAGGCCGGCGACGATCCCTGTCTCGTAGAAGATCCGGATCGAGAGCTGGTCGGGGAGGACGAGCCAGACGCGCCTGACCCCTGTCTTGGTCACACGACCTCGACCTCCTGGCGGCACCCGCCGAGCCACCATGCGCACTCGGAGAACGTGCTGAGGTAGGAAGCGATCAAGACGGAGCCGCGCGCGAGGCAGAGCATGTCCACGAACGCGCGCCTGAGCACGCGCTCGTCCTCGGTGTGGCCCGAATGTGCGACGGACTCCTCCGAGGTGGGCGAGAGAACACGGACGCCGTAGCGCCTCCGGAACTCGTCCACGACCTCCGGCGCATCGCTCGAGACGAAGAGCGCGGCGGCGGCGCCGCGCCGGTCGACGGCGTAGAAGAAGCGCTCCAAGTCGAAGAGAGTACGCCGGCGAAAGTCGCTCTCCACCCAGGAGCGCACGTGCACGGCCATCGTGTCGCCAGGCCAGCTCCCGCTGATCTGCTCCACCTCCTGCCGGATCTCCCGCCGGATCTCGAGCTTCGCGAACGCAGCGAGGAAGGCCTCCCGCAGATGCGTGGGAACACGCTCGTACTCGAGATCGATCGACCGCCCGAGGGGCACGCGCGCGACGGTATCGCCTCTCTCCGGAATGGGAACGGAGGCGAAGTCGTCCGGCAGTCGGTCGGAGGGCGTGAGCACGAACCGCCAGTCCGAGAAAACCCGGCACCGCGCCGGGATCGTCTCCAGCACGGGGATGTCGTTCTCGAGGAGAAGGCTGAACGTGGGGTAGATCGCGGCCACTTCGTCCGACAGGCGCAGCGCCGAGACCAGCGCCTTGAGCTTGTTCCCCAGCCCGCCGCGAGTGGCCACGACGACCAAACGTGGCTCCGGCACGAGCCGGAGCGCCAGCCGCCGGGCCGCGGCGCGCAGGCGGGGAGCGCGGGCGCTCAGCCCAGCGCCTCCTCGATCCGCTCCGCCAGCGAGCGGCCGTCGAGGCGGTGGAAGCGGAGCGCCTCGGCGGGCGTCCC
>DATMAP010000156.1:0-9360 GCA_035559835.1 Gaiellaceae bacterium | reverse complement strand
CTGCGACCGCCGCCGCCGTGCGCGCGCTCGGCGTGGAGCCGGCCCTCGTCCCTTCCCGCTTCGCCGCGGAGGAGATCGCCGCCGGGCTACCGGAGCCGGCAGGCGCGCGCGTGCTCCTACCGCAGTCCGACCTCGCTTCGCCGCGGCTCGCGGAGGAGCTGCGGCGACGGGGCGCCTTCGTGGACGCGATCGCCGCCTACCGCACCGTCGCCGTCGAGCTGCCGCCGGAGGAGCTGGCCGAGCTCGCGCGCGCCGACGCGATCGTGCTCGCGAGCGGGTCGGCCGCGCGGAGCCTCGCCGCCGCCTTCGCGGCCGCCGGCCACCCTCCGCCACGTGCGCTCCTCGTCTGCATCGGCCCCCGGACGGCCGAGGTCGCGCGCGAGGTAGGGTTGTCGGTCGGCCTCGTCGCCGACGAGGCGACCGCGGACGGCCTCGTCCGCGCGATCGCCTGGAGGCTCGGGGAGCAGAGCGGATGACCGAGTTCGAGACCGACCCCCTGGATGCGCTGCGGGCGGCGCCGGGCGCACGCCGACCGCGCCGCTGGCGGCGGACGCCTGCGCTGCGAGCGCTGGTACGCGAGACGACGCTCGCCCCCGACGACCTCGTCTACCCGCTCTTCGTCGTCCCGGGTCGGGGGGTGCGCCGGCCGGTGCCCTCCATGCCCGGGATCGACCAGCTCTCGGTGGACGCCCTCGCCGGGGAGGCGCGGGAGCTCGGTTCCCTCGGCATCAGGGCCGTGCTCCTGTTCGGGGTCCCGGAGGCGAAGGACGCGCGCGGCTCCGAGAGCTGGGCCGAGGACGGGGTCGTCCAGCAGGCGGTGCGTGCGCTCAAGGAGGCGAGCCCCGAGCTCGTGGTCGTGACCGACGTCTGTCTCTGCGAGTACACGGATCACGGCCACTGCGGCCTCCTCGACGACACGGGGTACCTGCTCAACGACGAGACGCTCGAGCTGCTCGGCCGGATCGCCGTCTCCCACGGCGAGGCGGGCGCGGACGTGGTCGCACCGAGCGGGATGATCGACGGGATGGTGGGCGCGATCCGCGCTGCGCTCGACGGCGCCGGGCTGGAGCACGTCGCCTGCCTCTCGTATGCGGTCAAGTACGCGTCCTCCTTCTACGGGCCGTTCCGGGACGCGGCTCAGGGGGCCCCGGCCTTCGGCGACCGCCGCTCCCACCAGATGGATCCGGCGAACGTCCGCGAGGCGCTGCGCGAGGCGGCGCTCGACGTCGAGCAGGGCGCGGACGGGCTCATGGTCAAACCCGCGCTCGGCTACCTGGACGTCGTCCGGGCGGTCCGGGAGCGCTTCGGCGAGCTGCCGCTCGCGGCCTACAACGTCAGCGGCGAGTACGCCCTCGTCAAGGCGGCGGCGGCGAAGGGCTGGCTGGACGAGCGTGCGGCCGTGCTCGAGGTCCTGACCGGGATCAGGCGGGCGGGCGCGGATCTCGTGATCACGTACCACGCCAAGGACGCAGCTGCTTGGCTCGGGGAGGGGGCGTGAGGGCGCGCGTGGACGAGCGGCCGGAAGGGGCGGCGCTCGCTGACGCCGACGTCGCCGAGCACGGGCGCAGCGCCGAGGGCGCGCCCACGACGCTCGACCGCCGCCTGTTCATGCAGCTCCATGCCTTCGGCGGCGCCCGGGACACGCAGGCGCTGGTCGCCGCCCTCGAGGGGGCGGGCTTCGAGGGTGTCCTCTACGAGGACGTCAACGACCCCACCGGCGTGGCGCTGCTGACGCTGAGCGAGAGCCCCGACCTCTTCGTCTCCGAGCTACGCAGGTTCCTGCAGGCGCCCCCCTTCGCGGAGCTCGAGCGCAAGCCGGAGCTGACCATGCTCGGCCGCACTTACGCGCTCGGTCACGAGCACGACCTGGTGGACGCGCTCGTCGACCGGCCCCGCGCGCGCGTGCTCGATCCGGCGCTGCGCTGGGCGGTCTGGTATCCGCTGCGCCGTGCGGGCTCCTTCGAGCGCCTCTCGCGCGCGGAGCAGAACCGGATCCTGATGGAGCACGGCGGGATCGGGGCCGCGTTCGGGCGGGCGGGGCTGGGCTACGACATCCGGCTCGCCTGTCACGGCCTCGGCCAAGCGGACAACGACTTCGTGGTCGGGCTGCTGGGGCCGGAGCTGCACCCGCTCTCGGTCATCGTCCAGCGCATGCGGAGGACGAAGCAGACCTCGCTCCACCTCGAGCGCCTGGGGCCGTTCTTCGTCGGCAGGGTGGCGTGGCAGGCACGGCCGAGCAGCGGGTGAGCCCAGCCGCGGCCGGCGAGGCGCGGGACCCCGAGCCTGCGGCCCTCTTCCTCCGCGCCTGCCGGCGCTTGCCGGTCGAGCGCACCCCGGTCTGGCTCCTGCGCCAAGCGGGGCGCTACCTGCCCGAGTACCGCGCCCTCCGCGAGCGGCACGGGATGCTGGAGCTGATCCGCACGCCCGAGCTGGCCGCGCAGGTGACGCTGATGCCGATCGAGCGCTTCGGCCTGGACGCGGCCATCGTCTTCTCGGACATCCTCCCTCCGCTGCAGGGGATGGGGCTCGAGCTCGACTTCGTCCAGGGCGACGGCCCGCGCTTCGCGAACCCGATCGCGCGCGCGCGCGACGTCGACCTGCTGGCCGTGCCGCCCGCGGAGGAGACGATGGCCGAGACGCTCGAGGCGATCCGGCTCGTCCGCGCCGAGC
Organism: Gaiellaceae bacterium; assembly: GCA_035559835.1. Taxonomy (GTDB): domain Bacteria; phylum Actinomycetota; class Thermoleophilia; order Gaiellales; family Gaiellaceae; genus GMQP-bins7. The sequence continues at coordinate 6,690 of DATMAP010000156.1, read as the reverse complement.
TGGAGCCGCGCGGGATCCCGGTGATCGGGTTCGCCGGAGCGCCTCTCACGCTCGCGAGCTACGCGATCGAGGGCGGCACCTCGAAGGACTTCGTGCGCACGCGGGCGTTCATGCTCTCCGAGCCGGCGGCCTGGCGCAGGCTGCTCGGCAAGCTCGTCACCGTCCAGGCCGACTACCTGCTTGCGCAGGCCCGTGCGGGAGCGCAGGCGCTGCAGGTCTTCGACTCCTGGGCCGGCCGCGCGCTCGCGCGCGACGACTACCTGCGGTTCGTCGCGCCCGCGAACCGCGAGCTCTTCGCGCGGCTCGAAGAGGCGGGCGTGCCCGTGATCAACTTCTCCCTCGGCGTCGGCGCCTACTTGGCCGAGGCGGCCGGGTGCGGCGGAGACGTGGTCGGGCTCGACTGGCAGCTCGCGCTCGACGAGGCCTGGGAGCGGGTCGGCCTCGAGCGCGCGGTGCAGGGCAACCTCGATCCGGCGGCCCTGCTCGCGCCCTGGCGAGCGCTCGAGGCGCGGATCGACGACGTGCTCGACCGAGCCGGGGGCCGTCTCGGCCACATCTTCAACGTCGGCCACGGGCTCGTCCCCCAGACGCCGGTGGAGAACGTGCAGCGCCTGGTCGAACATGTCCGTGAGCGGACCTCGCGGTAGACGGTGTCTGACACCACCCCACGGAGCGATGCGGGTTCGAGCCCCTCGGGTGTCAGACACCGAGGTTCGCAGGTGCGCCTGCCGGTGGGCGTTTTGGTCATGGCCTACGGCGGGCCCGAGTCGCTCGACGAGATCCCCGGTTACCTCGCCGACATCCGGGCCGGGCGGACGACGCCGCGCGCGGTGGTCGAGGAGGTGGCGGCGAGCTACCGAGCGATCGGCGGGCGCTCGCCCCTGCTCGAGATCTCCCGCCGCCAGACGGAAGCCCTGCAGGAGCGCTTGGGCGAGGGCTACCGCTGCTACCTGGGCATGCGCCACTGGTCGCCCTGGATCGAAGACGTGGTCGGGCAGATGCTCGCCGACGGGATCACGCATGCCGTCACCCTCGTCCTCGCGCCCCAGTTCAGCGCGCTCTCCGTCGCCCGCTACCAGCAGAAGGTGGCGGACGGGCTCGAGCTGCACGGCGGCCGGCTGGAGGTCGAGCACGTGGCGAGCTACCACGACGCGCCGGGACTGATCGAGGCCTTCGCGGCCCGGGTCGCGCAGGGCCTCGCCCGCTGGCCCGAGCCCGAGCGCGGGCGCGTCCACGTCGTCTTCAGCGCGCACAGCCTCCCCGAGCGCGTCCTCGCCTCCGGCGACCCCTACGACGCGCAGTGCCGCGAGACGGCCCGTCTCGTCGCCGCGCGGGCGGGGCTCCCGGAGGGCGGCTGGTCGTGGAGCTACCAGTCGGCCGGGCGCTCACCCGAGCCCTGGGCCGGGCCCGACCTGGGCGAGCATCTCGGGGAGCTGGCGGCTCGCGGCGTGCGCGACGTCGTCTGCGTGCCGGTCGGCTTCCTCTCCGAGCACGTGGAGATCCTGTACGACCTCGACGTGCGCGCTCGCGCGGTCGCGGAGGAGCTGGGCGTGCGCCTGGAGCGCCCGCCCGCGCTGAACGACGACCCCCTGCTCGCCGAGACGCTCGCCGGTCTCGTCCGGCAGCGGGCTGCGCGCTGGCTCGAAGAGGTGCGGGCGGCGTGAGTCGGGAGCGCTCCGAGCGACTCTTCGCCGAGGCCCTCGAGCTGATGCCGGGCGGGGTCAGCTCCCCGGTGCGCGCCTTCCGCGCCGTCGGCGGGACGCCCTTCTTCGTCGAGCGCGGCGAGGGCGCCTACCTCGTGGACGTGGACGGCAACCGCTACCTCGACTACGTCCTCTCCTGGGGGCCGCTGATCCTCGGGCACGCGCACCCGCGGGTCGTCGCAGCGCTCGAGGACGGCGTCCGGCGGGGGACGAGCTACGGCGCCCCCAGCCCGCTCGAGCTGGAGCTGGCGCGGCTGATCCGCGAGGCGATGCCGACCCTCGAGCTGGTGCGCTTCGTCAGCTCGGGCACCGAGGCGACGATGAGCGCGCTCCGGCTCGCGCGCGCCGCCACCGGGCGGGCGAAGGTGGTCAAATTCTCCGGCTGCTACCACGGCCACGCCGACCTCCTGCTCGTCCAAGCGGGCTCGGGGGTAGCGACGCTCGGCCTGCCGGACTCCCCTGGGGTCACGCCGGGAGCGGTCGCCGACACGCTCGTCGCCCCCTACAACGACGCGGACGCGGTCGAGCGGCTCTTCGCGGACGCGGGGGAGGAGATCGCGGCCGTGATCGTCGAGCCGGTAGCCGGGAACATGGGCCTCGTCCCCCCGCGCCCCGGCTTCCTCGAGGGCCTGCGCGAGCTGACCGCCGCTCACGGCGCCCTCCTCGTCTTCGACGAGGTCATGACCGGCTTCCGCGTCCACCCGGGCGGCGCGCAGGCCCTCTACGGGGTCACGCCCGACCTGACCGCGCTCGGCAAGGTCATCGGCGGCGGGCTGCCCGTCGGCGCCTACGGAGGCAGGCGCGAGCTGATGGAGCTCGTCGCCCCAGCGGGGCCCGTCTACCAAGCGGGGACGCTCTCGGGGAACCCGCTCGCGATGGCGGCAGGCGCCGAGACGCTGCGCGTCTTGGCCGAGCCGGGCGTGTGGGCCGGGCTCGAGCGGGCAGGCGCGCGGCTCGAGCGAGGGCTCGCGGAGGCCGCCGCCGCCGCGCCCTTCCCGCTGCAGGTCGCCCGCGTGGGGACGATGCTCGGCCTCTTCTTCACGGAGGCGCCGCCCGCGAGCTGGGAGGAGGCGAAGCGGGCGGACACCGAGCGCTTCGCGGCCTTCCACCGGGAGCTGCTCGAGCGCGGCGTGTACGTCGCACCCTCGCAGTTCGAGGCGGGCTTCCTCTCGACGGCGCACGGCGACGCCGAGATCGACGCGACGGTGACGGCCGTCGGCGAGGCGCTGGCCGCCCTCGCCCGTGGGGCCTGAGGCTGGGGAAAGAGAAGCCCGGCCGCTGCGAAAGACCGAGGCGGCCGCAAGCCTCGGGCTCCGGAACGCCTCGGGCTTCCCCGGCCAGACGAGGCGCACCGGACCGGAGCGCGACTCCCAGGACCCCTCTTTCAGCCCGCCCCACCCGCCAAGTGACAAGTTGTCACTTGGCTCAGCCGATCCGGGGCCACGGGACGACAGGGCTACGGGGCCACGGGGCAACTGAGCCAGCGCCCGACCTCTACCCTTCGCTTCCGTGAAGGCGCTGCTCGTCACGCTCTACTTCCCGCCTGCGGGCGGGGGCGGGGTGCAGCGCCCGCTCAAGCTCGCGCAGTACCTCCCCGCGCTCGGGATCGAGACGCACGTGCTGGCGCCCGACGACCCGAGGTGGGTGCACCGGGATCCCGACCTGCGCGTGCCCACCCAGGCGTGGGTGCACCGGGCTCGCTACCTCGGGCCCCGGCACCGCAAGCCGGCCGAGGAGCTGCAGGCGGCATCCGGGGGCATCGAGCGTGCGCTCGTGCAGGCCCAGGTGACGGCGCGGCGCCTGCTCGTCCCCGATGCGAGCGTGACCTGGAACGTAACCGCGATCCCGGCGGCGATCCGGCTTGCCCGCCGGGAAGGGATCGACGTCGTGATCACGACCTCCCCGCCCGGCTCGGTGCACTTCGTGGGGGCCGCCGTGAAGCGGGCGACCGGGGCGAGGTGGCTCGCCGACCTGCGCGATCCGCTCGTCGCCAACCCCCACCGCCGCTCCGACACGGCCGCCGCCCGCGCGCGGCAGGCGGCGAACGCACAGCTCGCCCGCCTCGTCGCGCGGCAGGCGGACGCGATCTCGTGCGTCTCGGACGCGATCGCGGAGGAGGTGCGTGCGCTCGGCGCCCGAGGCCTCGTGCGCACCATCCCGAACGGCTGCGACTTCGACGACTTCGCCGGCCTCGAGTACCAGCCGTCGGCCCGCTTCCGCATCACCCACACCGGGAGCTTCTTCGGCCGCCGCGACCCGCGTCCGTTCCTGCAAGCGCTCGCCGACTCGGGCCTCGACGTCGTCGCCCGCTTCGTCGGCGATTTCCGCTCCTCCGACCGCGCCTGGGCGGAGTCGCTCGGCCTCGGCGATCGGCTCGAGCTCGTGCCGTATGCGCCCCGCGCGGAGGCGCTGCGGCTCCAGCGCGACTCGGAGGCCTTGCTCTTGCTCATCCCCGACGCAGGCGGCCGCGGCCGCGGCGTCCTCTCCGGGAAGGTGTTCGAGTACCTCGCCGCCGGGCGCCCGATCCTGGCCGCGGTGCCGCCGGACGGCGCGGCGGCCGCGCTCTTGCGCGAGACGGGGGCCGGGGTCGTGGTCGCGCCGGACGATGTGGCCGGGATCCGCGCCGCGCTCGAGTCGCTGTACGCGCGCTTCCGCGATGGCGGCCTGCCCGCGGTGGAGCTGCCGGAGGATGTTCGCGAGCGGCTCTCGCGCCGCGCCCGCGTGCAGGAGACGGCGGACCTCCTGCAGGAGCTGGCCTCCGCGTGAGCACGCACGTGCTCCCGCTCCGGGCTTCGACGCGCGAGCGCGTGCTCGCCCAGCCCGTGCTGGACGGGCTCTTCCTCCTGACCGCGCTCACGGTCACGTTCCACAAGCTGCAGTGGGAGCTGGCCGGCTCGCTCACGCTCTCGGACGTCCTCACCTCGCTCTTCCTCGTCCTCTTCCTCTGGGACCGACTCGAGCGGGGCGACCTGCGGCTGACGCGCACCGCCGCGGTCGCGCTCGCGTGGCTCGTCGCCTTTGCGGTCGTCTACCTCGCCGGCTTCTACGCCCTCGACACTGCGCAGGCGCTCGACCAGTGGTGGAAGGGGATGGTCAAGTTCGTCCTCCACTTCGGCTTCCTCGTGGCCGGCGTCGCCCTGCTCGCCCGCCGTCCGCTCCGCTTCTACTGGCTCGCGCTCGCCGCCTTCCTGGGCGGGATCGCGCTGAACGCGGGCTACGGGATCGTCCAGCTCCTGCTCGCGGAGCTGGTGGGCGCGAACCTCGACGCCGCCCTCATCGAGCCGATCACCTCTCGTCAGACCGGGATCAACGTCTTCGGTGCGGTCGGCGGGACGCAGGAGGTGTTCCGGCCGAACGCGCTCACGGGCGACCCCAACCACCTGGGCATCGAGCTGGTCCTGCCGCTGCTCGTGCTCACGCCGCTGTACCTGCGCCTCGAGCGCGGGCACCCGTGGCGGACGCGCCTTGCGGCGCTGCTCGTCTTCCTCGCCGTCGTCGAGCTGGCGACGCTCTCCCGGAGCGGCCTGCTCGGGCTGGCCTGCGGTGCGCTCCTCCTCGGGCTCCCGTACCGGCGTCACCTGCGCCGGCCCGCGTTCCTCGTCCCGCTGGGTGCGGTGGCGGTCGTCGTCGGCGCGGTCGTGCTGGCGCGGCTCGACTTCTTCCTGACCGTGCTGCGCGCGCGCACGAACACGAGCCGGGCGGCGGCGTCGCCCCACTTCGACGTCTACGGGTTCATCCCCGACATCGTCTCCAGCCACCCGTTCCTCGGCCTCGGCTTGAACAACTTCTCCGTCTACTACGAGTTCGTCACCGGGCGCGAGGACTTCGGTCCGCACTCGTTCTACGTGGCGACGATCGTGGAGACGGGGCTCGTGGGGGCGGCGCTCTTCGCGGCCTTCGTCGTCTGGCTCTTCCGCAGGCTGGGAGCCGCGCGCCGGCTCGGCCGCTCCCTCGCCGCGGCCGGCGACCCGCTCGCCGCCCGTCTGCGTCCGCTCGCGTGGGGGATGACGGCGGCGCTGGTGGCGACGCTGGTCGCGAACCTCTTCTACCTGACCATGACCTTCTACTACTTCTACGTCTTCGCGGCGCTCGCGGCTGCGCTGCCTTCGGTCTTCGCGCGCGCAGCGCGCGCACCGTGAAGGTCGCCGTCCTCACCACCTCCTACCCGCGCGGGCCCGACGACGTCGCCGGCGCTTTCGTGCGCGATGCGGTCGAGCGGCTGCGCGAGGCCGGAGTCGAGGTCGAGGTCGTCTCGCCGGCGTCGTTTCGGCACTTCGGGCTCGCCTACGGGCACGGGATCCCGGGGAACCTGCGCCGGAGCCCCTGGAAGGCGCTCCTGCTCCCGCTCTTCCTCCTGTCCTACGCGGGGGCGGCCCGACGGGCGGCGCGGCGCGCCGACCTCGTGCACGCGCACTGGCTCCCCTCCGCGCTCCCGGCGCTCGCCGGCCGGCGGCCGCTCGTCCTCCAGCTCTGGGGTAGCGACGTCGAGCTCGCGCGCCGCGCCCCTCGGGCGGCCCGGCTGCTCCTGCGCAGGGCCCGGGTCGTGCTCTGCCCCTCGCAGGCGCTCGCCGAGGCGGCGCGGGAGCTCGGCGCCCGCGAGGTGCGCATCGTTCCGAGCGGCGTGTCCGTGCCTGCGGAGGTGGCGAAGCCGGAGGAGCCGCCGCACGTGCTCTTCGTCGGGCGGCTCGCCGAGGAGAAGGGGATCCTCGAGCTGCTCGAGGCGACGGAGGGGCTGCCGCGCGTGATCGTCGGCGACGGCCCCCTCCGCGAGCGCGTCCCGGACGCGGTCGGCTTCGTGCCCCCGCGCGAGCTCGGCCCCTACTACGCGCGGGCGGCCGTGGTCGCCTGCCCGTCGCGGCGCGAGGGCTACGGAGTCGCCGCCCGCGAGGCGATGGCCTACGGACGCCCGGTGGTCGCCTCCGCGGTGGGCGGCCTCGCCGACGCGGTCGAGGACGGTGTCACCGGCCTGCTCGTCCCGCCCGGCGAC
>DATMAP010000155.1:0-13708 GCA_035559835.1 Gaiellaceae bacterium | reverse complement strand
CGCAGGGCCGCGGGCCCGCACGCCGCCGCGAGGGCGAGGAGCACGCGGCCCTGCTCGAGGGAGGCGGCCCGCGCGTCCCACCGTCCGCTCACGGAGCGGAGAATAGGCGGGATGCCGGGCCGCCTCCCGCTGCGGGCCAAGCTGATGTACGCCTCGTCGAGCTTCGGCGGGGAGGCGCTCACCCAGAGCCGCAGCCTGTGGCTCCTCTACTTCTACACCGAGGCGAACGACTACCTCTCACCCGTCGCGGTCGGGACGATCGTCACCGCCGCGCGCCTGCTCGAGACCGTGGACGACGGCCTCATCGGGTACTGGAGCGACCGCACGCGCTCCCGGCTCGGACGGCGCATTCCCTTCATCCTCGCGGCGACCCCGTTCTGGGCGCTCTTCGGCTTCCTCCTCTTCACCCCGCCCTCGTCCGGAGGCGCCGCGGCGGCGGCGTACCTCTTCATCGTGCTCGAGCTCTACTTCCTCGCCTCGACCCTCTCCGGCGGGCCGTACGAGGCGCTCCTTCCCGAGATCGCGCCCTCGAGCGCGGAGCGGGTCACGCTCACCGGCCTGCGGGTCTACTTCGGTGCCGCCGGCGCCGGGTTCGGGCTCGTGGTCACGAGCATCGTCAAGGACGCCGCCGGCTTCACGGCCATGGCCGCGCTGGTCGCGATGATCGCCCTCACCTTCCGCTACATCGGCCTCGCCGGGGCGTGGCCGTACGCGAGCCGCACGCAGCCCCCGGCCGCGCTCGGCCTCGGCGAGGCGCTGCGCACGACGTTCTCGAACCGCGCCTTCCTCAGCTTCCTGCCCGCGTTCGCGCTCTTCCAGCTCGGCTTCCAGGTCCTGCTGGGGGTGCTCCCGTTCCTGGTCAAGGCGGCGCTCGAGCTGGAGGAGGAGGGCGCCTGGGTCGCGGTGCTGGCGGCCGTCGCGGTGGGGACGATGGTCACGATGATCCCCGTCGCCGGCCTCGTCGCGAAGCGGACGACGAAGCGGCATGCCTACCGGGTGTCGCTCGTCGCGGCCGTCCTGCTCTTCCCCCTGCTCGCCTTCGCCGGCTTCTTGCCCGGGATTCCCGTGGAGGCGCAGCTCGTGGGCGCGATGGTGCTCGCGGGACTGCCGATCGCGGGCAACTACCTCTTCCCCGCCCCGCTGACGGCGGACATCATCGACGACGACAGCCTGCGCACCGGCCTGCGGCGCGAGGCGACGTACTACGGGGCCCAGAACTTCGTCGAGAAGACGACCTCGGCCCTGGCGCCGCTCGTGCTCGGGCTCCTCCTCGAGCTGGGGCGCTCCGCGGACGACCCGCTCGGGGTCAGGCTCGCCGGCCCGGTCGCGGGCCTGCTCGTGCTGGCCGGCTTCCTCGCCTTCCGCGGCTACGACCTGCCCGACGACGTGCTGGCCGAGGCGGCGGAGAGGCGCTCCGAGGAGGCGCACGAGGAGGCCAAGTGACAAAGTGTCACTTGTTGAACACGGGGACGGTAGGCGTCACCGTCAAGCCCGGCGCGAGAGGAGGCCAAGTGACAAAGTGTCACTTGGCGTCGAGGGCCGCGCGCAGGCACTCGGCGACGTAGACCTGGTCGTCCTCGGCCAGCCGGGCGTGGAAGGGGAGCGCGAGCGTGCGGGCGCTCAGCTCCTCCGCCACCGGGCAGAGCCCCTCGCGGAAGCCGAACCGCTCCCGCAGGTACGGCTGCAGGTGGATGCAGGGGAGGTAGCGCGCGGTCTGCACGCCGCGGGCCTCGAGCGCGGCGATCACCGCCTCCCGGTCGGACCCCGCCGGGAGGACGACGACGTAGACGAACCAGGAGCGCTCGTGCTCGGCGTCGTCGTCGCACGGCAGCTCGAGCCCTTCGATGTCGGCGAGCAGGGCGCGATAGCGCGCAGCGACCGCGGCGCGGCGCGCCAGGATCTCCTCCAGCTTCTCGAGCTGCCCGATCCCGATGGCGGCGCGGACGTCGTCCAAGCGGTAGTTGAAGCCGAGCCGAGCGTGCTCGAGCCAGCCGCCGGCGTCCGCCCGGCCCTGGTTGCGCAGGCTGCGGAGCAGCCGCCACTCGTCCTCCGAGTGGGTCGTCACCACCCCGCCCTCGGCCGTGGTGATCTGCTTGTTCGGGTAGAAGGCGAAGACGGCGGAGGGCCCGTGCGAGCCGAGCCGCCGTCCCTTGTACCGTGCGCCGAGAGCCTCGCAGGCGTCCTCGATCAGCACGAGCCCGTGCCGCTCGCAGAGCGCGCGCAGCTCGTCCAGCTCGCAGGGGTAGCCGAAGATGTCGACGGCGACGACGGCCCGTGTCCGGGGGGTCAGCGCCGCCTCGACCGCGGCCGGAGCGAGGTTGAACGTGCGCCGGTCGACGTCGGCGAAGACCGGCGTCGCCCCGGTGTAGAGGGCGCAGTTGGCCGAGGCGACGAAGGAGTAGGGCGAGGTCACGACCTCGTCGCCGGGGCCGAGCCCGGCGGCGACGCAGAGGAGGTGGAGCCCCGCCGTCCCGCTCGCCACGGCGGCCGCGTAGGGCGCGCCCACGGCCTCCGCGAAGGCCTCCTCGAAGCGGTCGATCGCCGGGCCGAGGGAGAGCCGGCCCGAGCGCAGCACCTCCGCGACCAGCTCCTCCTCCCGCCCGTCCAGCCACGGCCTCGAGAGCGGGACGGTCCGCGCCGACGTCACGCGCTACGCGGTGGAGCGCGACATCTCGACCACGTCCAGCCAGTCGCTCCAGCGCTCGCTGCGGCCGTGCACCACGTCCACGTAGGCCTGCTGCAGCTCACGCGTCACCGGCCCGACGCCGAGCTCGTGGTCGTCCACCGCCCGCACCGGGGCGACCTCCGTCGCGGTGCCGACCATGAACACCTCGTCCGCGAGGTAGAGGTCGGTGCGGATCAGCAGCGTCTCCTCGACGCGGTGCCCGAGCTCCCGGGCGAGCTGGATGATCGTGTCGCGGGTGATCCCGGGCAGGATCGACATCGAGAGCGGCGGCGTGCGCAGGACGCCGTCCGCGACCACGAAGATGTTCTCGCCCGGCCCGTCGGCGACGTAGCCGTCGCGCGTCAGCATGATCGCCTCGTCGTAGCCGGCTCGCCGCGCCTCGGTCGTGGCGAGCATGGAGTTGAGGTAGATCCCGGTCGCCTTCGCCACGTGCGGGATGACGTTGGGCCCGACGCGCTCCCAGCTCGAGATCGTGGCCGTGATCCCGCTGCGTTGGCTCTCCTCGCCCAGGTAGGCGCCCCAGGGGAAGCTGAGGATGATCACGTCGACGGGGTTCCCCGCCGTGGCGACGCCCAGCTCGCCGTAGCCGTAGAAGGCGAGCGGCCGGACGTAGCAGGAGGCGAGCCCGTTGGCCGCGATCAGCTCGTGCGTCGCCTGGCGCAGCTCCTCGACCGAGTAGGGCAGGTCCATGTACAGCACCTTCGCGGAGCGCTCGAGGCGCTCCAGGTGGTCGCGCAGGCGGAAGACGGCTGGCCCGCGGGCGGTGTCGTAGCAGCGGATGCCCTCGAAGACGCCGCTGCCGTAGTGGAGCCCGTGGGAGGCGACGTGGATCTTCGCCTCCTCCCAGTCCACCAGCTCGCCGTTCATCCAGATCTTCTCGGTCGGTTGCATCGCTCAGCGCTCCTCGGGCTCGCCCGCATCGTAGGGGTGTGACTCGACGACGTCCATCGGCCGGGCCCGAGCGAGGCGGGCGAGCTCGACCGGGGCCAGCGCGACCAGATGGCGGGTCGAGCCGGCTCCCGCCCAGACCACGGGCTGGCGCAAGAGCGTCCGCTCGAGGAGGACGGTCTCCACCTGCGGCAGCGGGAAGGGGGCGACCGCGCCGGGAGCGAAGCCCGTCGCCGCCGTGACCTGCTCGGGGGAGGCGACGCGGACGACGGAGGCCCCGACGGCGCGCGCGATCTTCGCCGGATCGCCCCGTCGGTCGCCGGGGACGAGCGCGAGCACCGGGCGCCCGTCGCAGAGGAGGACGAGCGACTTCACGATCTGCTCGAGGCCGCACCCGGCCGCGGCGGCCGCCGCGGCGGCGGTGGGCGTCTCCTCGGGAAACTCCTCGATCCGGGCCTCCGCCCCCGCCTCCCGCAGGAAGGAGGACACCCGCTCGACCGCCTCCGGCCACGTCGTCGCCACCGCCGCAATCTACCCGGACGGCGCCGGCCCGCGCACGATGAAAGTCGTGCGGAGCGACCCCCTCACCTTCCTCTTCACCGAGGTGGAGGACGCCACCCGGGACACGAGGCGGCGCCGCTCGCATCGCCGCTGCCGCCGCCGGGCACGCCCGTCCTCACCGGCGAGGCAAGCTGCTCGTTCCCTGCGGCCGCCGCCCTCTCCGAGCCAAGTGACAAAGTGTCACAAGCGCTCGGCCGCCGCGACCGGAAAGAGCGCCGGCCGGAGGACCTGTCCGCCCCCGAGCGCAGGCTGGCGCATGGGCATGGACGGGGCCGTCGTGCTCGCCCTGGGAGCGTCAGTAGACGAAGGGGAGGAGCCGGTAGCGCGTGCGCTCGGCGTACGCGTCGTACTCGGGGTAGGCCGCGCGCAGGAACCGCTCCTCGACCCGGAGCTTGAGCGCCCAGAGGAGCGCGAGGGCGGCGGTCGGAGCGAGCGCGAGCGGCGAGAGCGCGAGCGAGAGGCCCGCGAAGAAGAGGATCCCGCCCAGGTAGATCGGATGCCGGACGAGCGCGTAGGGCCCCCTGGCGGCGAGAGAGCCGCCGCGGGCGGGGCGCGGGAAGGGCGTCAGGCTCCTCCCGAGCACGAGGGCCGCCCAGCCGGCGAGCGCCCCGCCGGCGAGGCCGAGGAGGGCTCCGCCGACGGCACACGCCCCCGCGGCGGCGGAGGGCCAGCGCGGCCCGGCGACCCAGGCGGCGACGGCGAGGCCCATGAGCGTGAGCTGCAGGGCCACCCAGCCCTCCCCCCGCCTCCCCAGGGCCGGCAGCTCAGCCAAGGTTGATGAAGCGCGCCTCGTCGAACCCGGAGGCCTCGACGCGCTCGACCAGCTCGGGCGGGGCCGGCGAGTCGATCGAGAAGACCATCAGCGCCTTCCCGCCCTCCTTCGTGCGCGAGACGGCCATGTTGGCGATGTTCACGCCCGCCTCCCCGAACATCGTCCCCACCCGGCCGATCACCCCGGGGACGTCGTCGTAGACGAGGAACGCCATCAGCGGCGCCAGCTCGATGTCGATCGCGAAGCCGAGCGCGCCGGCCAGGAAGAGCCGCGGCTCCGGGCCGACGGTCGTACCCGAGACCTCCACCTCCTCCCCATCGGCGGTCACGACCACGCGGACGAGGTTCGTGTAGTGCTGCGAGGTGGCGAAGCGCTGCTCGGAGACCTCGATCCCGCGCTCGGCGGCGATCAGGGGAGCGTTCACGTAGTTGACCGCCTGGTCGACCCGGTCCTGGAAGGCGCCGTTGAGCGCGGCCACGGTCAGGAGCCGCGTGTCGTGCTCCGAGAGCGGGCCGTGCGCGGCGACCACGATCCGCGAGGGCCGACCCCGCCCGAGCGCGGTCGCGAGCCGCCCGAGCTTCGCGGCCAGGGGGATGAAGGGCCCGAGCACCTCGAGGTCGGCAGGCTCGACGACCGGGATGTTGACGGCGGTCTGGACGAGCTCCCCGGCGAGCGCCGCGGCGATCTGCTCGGCGATGATGAGGCCGGCGCGGTCCTGCGCCTCGGTCGTCGAGCCGGCGAGGTGCGGGGTGACCACGACCTGCTCGAGCTCGAGCAGGGGGCCCGCGTAGGGCTCGGTCGCGAAGACGTCGAGCGCCGCGCCCGCCACCTTCCCGGCCGCGATCGCCTCCGCGAGCGCCTCCTCGTCGATCAGCCCGCCCCGCGCCGCGTTGACGATGCGGACGCCGTCGCGCATGCGGGCGAAGGCCTCGCGGCCGAGCAGGCCGCGGGTCGCGTCGGTGAGCGGCAGGTGGAGCGTGATCAGGTCGGCTTGCTCGTAGACCTCCTCCGGGGTCGCAGCCGCCTCCACGCCCAGCTCGCGGAACCGTTCCAGGGCGACGTAGGGGTCGTAGGCGACGACGCGCAGCCCGAGGCCGAGCGCGCGCCGGGCGACCTGGCGGCCGATGCGGCCGAGGCCGAGCACGCCTAGCGTCTTGCCCGCCAGCTCGATCCCGGCGAAGCGCTCGCGCTCCCAGGAGCCGGCCTTGAGCGCGGCGTGCGCCTGCGGGATGTTGCGGGCGAGCGCCAGCAGCAGCCCGAGCGCGTGCTCCGCAGCGGAGACGACGGTCGCCTCGGGCGCGTTGCAGACGACGATCCCGCGCCGCGTCGCCGCGGTGACGTCGACGTTGTCCACCCCCACTCCCGCCCGCCCGATCGCCTTCAAGCGGTCGGCCCGCTCGATCAGCGCTGCGTCGATCCTCGTCGCGGAGCGGATGACGATGGCGTCGAAGCCGGCGATGATCTCCTCGAGCGGAGACTCCGCGTCCTCGACCACCTCGAAGCGGCTCCGCAGGAGCTCGAGCCCCGACTCGGCGATCGGCTCCCGGACGAGGACGCGGCGCCGCTCAGGCACGGACGGCTGCGCGGTAGGCCTCGAGCGCGGCGGCGACCGCTGCCCCCCGCTCGATCTCCGCCCCGCGCTCGGCGAGGAGCAGCTCGACCGCGGCGAGCGCGGTCGTGATGTCGAAGACGTCGTAGTAGCCGATGTGCCCGATGCGGAACATCCGGGCTCCCAGCTCGCCGTGCCCGCCGGCGACGGTGATCCCGAAGCGGTCGCGCAACGCGAGCACCAGCTCGCGGGCATCGATCCCCTCCGGCGTGAGGATCGCGGTGACGACGGCCGAGCGCTCCTCGTCTGGGGAGAAGAGCTCGAGCCCCATCGCCTTCGCCCCCTCCCGGCAGGCGCGTCCGAGGGCGGCGTGCCGGGCGAAGGCGGCGTCCAGCCCCTCGGCGAGGAGCAGCCCGAGCGCGACGTCGAGCGCGGAGACGAGCGAGACGGCCGGCGTGAACGGTGTCGTCCCGGTCGCGAGCTCCGCCCGCATCCGGGCCCAGTCGAGGTAGAAGCGGGGAGTCGTCGTGCGCGCCGCCCGCTCCCAGGCCCCCGGGGAGACGGAGACGAAGGACAGCCCGGGCGGGGTCATGAGCGCCTTCTGCGAGCCGGAGACGACGACGTCGAGCTGCCAGGCGTCCGTCTCCAGCGGGACCGCGCCCAGGCTCGAGACCGCGTCCACGACCGCCAGCGCGCCCGCCTCGTGCGCCGCCTCGACCAGCCTGCGGATGTCGGCGACGACCCCGGTCGAGGTCTCCGAGTGGACGAGCAGCACGACCTCGGCGCCCGTCTCTGCGAGACGCGCGCGGACGTCCTCCGGCTGCGGCGTCTCCCCCCAGGCATAGCGCAGCTCGTCCACCTCCGCGCCGTACGTCCTCGCCATCCTCGCCCAGCGCTCGCCGAACTCGCCGGCGCTGACCGCGAGCACACGCTCGCCCGGCGAGAGCAGGTTGACGACCGCCGACTCGAAGGCGCCCGAGCCGGAGGCGGTGAAGACGAGGACGTCGGCCTGCGTCCGCAGCACCTCCTGCAGGCGGCCGAGGCAGCGGCGCATGAGCGCCCGGAAGTCGGGGCCCCGGTGGTGGAGGACGGGCTCGGCCAGCGCGGCCAGCACCTCCGGCGGCACCGGGGTCGGCCCGGGAGCGAGCAGGTAGCGCTTCGCCGGCGGCATTGCGCGCAGCCTAGCGAGCAGGCCCGGGGGCGCCGGGACGCCTCAGCGGGGCCGGTGGCCGGAGAAGGACATGAGCTGCTGGAAGGTCGGCCGATTCGTCCAGCGCATGGTCTCCTGGAGCACGCCCGAGGTGAAGCGGATCCGCTCGGCGGTGGCGTCGGCACGCCAGCTCGAGGGCGCCGGCCCCTGCGTCGCCTCGAGCTGGGCCGCGGCGGCGTCGACCGCCGCCCAGAGCGCCTCGCGGCAGGTCGCGAGCACGCCGGCTCCGCAGTAGCGGCGCGAGAAGGGCCCGCGCACCGGCTGGCCGAGCAGCGCCCGCAGGTCCTTGTCCACGTACCCGTACCAACCGGAGATGAAGGCCGAGCCGCCCGGCCCGGGGTCGTCGCTGCGAGGGTGCAGCGCCGCCAGGCGGTCGACCAGCGGGCCGAGCACGGGGCCCAGGACCGCGTCTGCGAGCCGCGGCCAGGCCGCGTCCATGACCGCCGCGCCGGGATGGTCGATCTTGCCGTCGAGGTCGCCGTCCAGGCGGCTCGAGCCGGCGGCGCGCCAGGCGTCCACGAGCCCGGCCGCAGCCTCCGCGCGTGCGCTCGGCGCCGGCCCCGTGCGGAGCACCGCCCGGATCGCCGGCCACACGTCCGTCGCCCGCAGATCCTGGGTCGCGGCCAGGTTCATGGCCGCCGTCACGCTCGCGAGCGTGTGCAGGCGGCGCGCTGCGAGCGGCCGCTGCAGCAGCTCCACCCGGTGCACGGAGCCGTACGAGAAGTTCGAGTCCGCCGCCCCCACCCCCGCCGCCGGCCGGTTGTTCCAGTTCAGGATCACCCCCGAGGGCGGGTTGATCCCGCGGGCGTGCCCGGCGAAGGGGAGGAAGCCGCGCCAGTCGTAGTCGCCGCTGCCGAGGGTGGGCAGCGCCGGGTCCGTCCCCGGGGCACGCAGCGGGAGGCGGCCGCTGGAGAAGAAGGCGATGTCGCGGTCGTCGGCGTAGAACCAGTTGAAGCTGAACTCGACGCCCGACATGGCCCGCAGGAAGCTCGCGGCCGAGGTGACGCGACCCGTGTTCAGCGCGTAGAAGGCCCGCGCGCTGAGGAGCTCGCGCCCGCGCGTCGAGCGCTGGAGCGCGATCGCCACCCGCTTGCCCGCGACGGTCGCGTAGCCGACGACGGGGCCGTGCGCGGTCTCGTCGTAGACGACCGGCTGGTCGGGCGCACCCGCCGCTTTCAGCGTGCCCGCGAAGAAGCGGCGCATCGGCTGGCACTGCCCTCGGTAGAGGTACGTCCGATCGTCCCCGCAGAGCGTCTCCACGAACAGGTCGCTGTTGTCCGCCTGCGAGGAGGTGGCGCTCCAGGCGAAGTCGGGACCGCGCCCGATGACCACGAAGGGGACGCCGGGGAAGACGGCTCCGCGGACGGCGAAGCCCCCGCCGGCCAGCTCCAGCTCGGCGAAGAACTGGGGGAAGAAGTAGCCGACCTGCGGGCCGGCGACGAAGAGGGGGTGCCCGGTCTGCGAGCGCTTGGCCCCGACGAGGAGAGCGTTGGAGGCGAACGCGGGCGGCGAGAGCGGCGCCCCGGTGAACGAGCCGTCGTCGACGACGACGCTGCCCGGCGTAGGCGAGGCGGGAGTCTCGTAGGGGAAACGACCCGGGACCGTCACCGGCGCCTCCGGGTCGTCGGCCTCGCGCACGTCGGCGAAGACACGGCGCGCCTCCGCCGCGCCCAGCCGCTCCTCGAGCGCGTCCAGGAACATCGCGTTGGCCACCTCCTGCCCCCCGTTGGCCCCGAAGCGGGCGGCGATGAGCGCGGCCGCCGCGATCACGTCGTTGGCGGTGAAGGGAGCTGCGGGGATCGAGCGCGCCCGATACCAGGCGTTGACGCCCGCCGCGTAGGCCTCGACGAGCGCCACGAGGCGGCGTCCGGTCTCCCCCTGCGCCCGGAGGGCGTCGAGCTGGTTGGCGAGGAAGGCCTCGGCCTCCGGGCTGGGGACGAACGTCTTCCCCGTCAGCGCGAGCGCCAGGGGATCCAGCCCGGGGACGTCGAGCGCCGCGACCCGGGCCGGCCCGCGGATGAGCTGGAGGAGCAGGCCGCGGTCGGCGGCGGTCACCCACCCGGCGCCGAAGGCGACGTCCGCCTCCGTCTTCCCGCTGACGTGGGCGACGCCGAAGCTGTCGCGGACGATGGTCACCCCCGGACGCGGGCGCTCCCGTTTCTGCGGGCGGTCGGCGCCGAGGCCGAGCGGCGCAGGCTTGAAGGTGCGGCGCAGGTGGGCCTCCGTCACGCCGCCCCGCAGCGGGGTGAGCGCGTCGTACAGCTTCGCCTGGTCGGTCGTGTTCCGGTCGAAGGCGAGGCTGCCGTTCTCCCCGGGCGGGAGGATCGTCCAGGCTGCGGCCGCGTAGTCCCGGTTCGGCGCCGCCGCGTGGAGCGGCGTCAGCGCGAGCGCCAAGGCGCCGGCGGCGGCCACGGCGAGCGCGGCGAGGGGTCGCTGCACGCGCCGGAGCCTACCGCAGGCTCCGGCCTGTGGCCGGGGCCGGAGTAGTGTCCCGCCCCGTGGATGCGGTCCTCGCCTTCGCAGCGGCGCTGCTCGCGCTGCGCCTCTCGGCCGAGCTCGTCCGCCGCTTCCGGACGCGACGCGCACCCGAGCTGGCCTGGTGGGCGGCGGCGCTCGCCGCCTACGCGGCGGCAGCGGGAGCGCTCGCTTGGGGCGCCTCGGCGGGGTGGAGCGAGGCCGCCTTCCGGGCCTACTACCTCGCCGGCGGGCTGCTCACGGCGCCGCTCCTCGGCGCCGGGTCGCTCCTCCTCGCCGGCCGCCGCTGGGCCGGCCCCCTCGTCCTCGCCTACTGCGGGCTCGCCGCCGGCATCGCCCTCGCCGTCCCGCTCCGCGGCGAGCTGGCGGGCGACGACCTCCCCCGCGCGCAGGACGTGCTCGCGTTCTGGCCGGCGCGCGCGGTCGCGATCGCGGGCAACTCCGCAGGGACGCTCGCGGTCGTCGCCGTCGCGCTCGCCACCTTCCGGCGCCGGCCGCTCGGGAACGCCCTCGTGCTCGCGGGAGTGGCCACGGCCGCGCTCGGAAGCGGCCTCGCCGGGCACGGCGTGGGTGCGCTCGCGCCGTTCGTAGCGGCGGCGGCGCTCCTCCTCTACGCCGGCTTCGTCAGTCCTGCTCGTCGTCCCTGAGCCGAGCCGACCTCTCGCCTCCCGGCTCGCGGCTGCGCCGCTCGCGGAGCCAGACCGCGACGAAGAGCGCCAGCACGGCCAGCCCGATCGCCGCCTCGACGAGCGCGCCCGCGGCCCCGCCGTGCGCGACTACCCCCGCGACAGGAGCCACAGACCACCCACCGTGTACAGGATCATCAACGCGAGCACCGGGTACTGGGAGCGCAGCGCGTCGGCACGCTCCGCGAAGAGCGAGACGGCGCGGTCGTGCGCGAGCGCGAGACCGGCCACGTGCCCGGCGACGAGCGAGACGACCTGCACGTACCAGACCGTCTCGGGCGAGACGAGCGCGAGGTCGGGGGAGACGCCGGCCGTGCCGAAGAGGTCCCACCCGCGCCCGAACGGGTCGGAGGCGAGCGGGATCGCGAACTGCCCCTGGATGACGAAGAGCGAGAAGTAGTGCGCGACGAGGTAGGCGAAGGCGATGGGGACGAGCGGGAGCACGAAGTCGCCCAGCAGCCTCCTCGGAGCGGCGACGAGGAGCCGCGCGCCCGACACGCAGGCCGCGTAGGTGAGCGCGACGAGGGCGACGAAGGCGGCGAGGCCGGCGACGTTGACCGCCGTCGTGGCGAGGTCGAGGAGGCGCGGCGAGGAGCCGGCGAGGTCGGCCCGGAGGCCGGAGACGAGGTTCTGCCACGAGCTCGTCCGGCTGAAGCCGTCGAAGCTCGTCGAGCCGAGCAGGACGGCCACGAACGCGAGCGTCCCGGGCACGCGCTCGGCACCGGCGAGGCGGGCGAACGGCCAGCTGACGACGACGGCGCCGTCGCGGACGGCGACGGGGGCGATCCGGGCGAGGAGGCCGAAGGCGACCGCGAAGCCCTCGCCGTTCCGGGTCCACGCCTCCCGGCCGAACACCGCCATCCCCGCAAGCGCCCAGTACGTGTACAGCACGATGGCGACGGCGAGCGTCCGCGGCGCCGCCGGCCGCGGGCTCGCGAGCTCGAGCGCGACGAACGCGAACAGGGAGGCGGCGGCCGGGTAGCGCCCGAGGCGGCCGGTCCAGGGGAGGAGCGGCCGTGCCTCCCGACCCCCGCGCTCGAGCGCCCAGACGGCCGCGTCGGCGAGCGCGCGCCAGGGGCTCAGCACGCGCCAGACGTCGCCCAAGAGGACGGAGAGGAGCGGAAGCCCGAGCCAGAAGACGACGTAGACGAACGTGGGCGCGAAGTTGAGGAGCTCGGTGGTCGTGCCCGCGGTCGCGGTGGCGAGCGTGAGGGCGAGCAGCCCGACTGCGAGCCCCTGGCAGAGGAGACGAAGCGGCCGGGAGAGGAGGACCGCGCCGAGCGCGGGCGGGAGCGCCCGGCCTCGCGCCCGGGAGGCGAGGAGCGGCTCCCGCCACAGCGCTCCGAGCAGGACGAAGGAGATGACGAGCGCGGTCGCGGCGGCGGTGAAGAAGAACGACTGCGGGACGGGCAGGTCGCGGACCCCGCCGATCCCGTGCGCGAGCGGGGTCACGGGGTGACGGTCAGCTCTGCGATCTGGACGCCTCGCTCCTCCAGCTCGACCTCGAAGCGTCCCGGCACGCTCGCACGGAAGCGGATCCTCGCCGTCCCACCCGCGGCGACCTCACGCGAGAGGTCGTACCCGTGCAGGTGCACCTCGTCGGCGACGTCCGAGGTCACGACGAGCACGACCCGGTCTCCCTTCTCGACCTTCGGGCGGGCGATCCCGCCCACCGCGCGCCCGTCGCGGAACTCGATCCGCACCGTCACCGGCGCGGCCGGGGCAGGCTCGGTCGTCACCGTCTCCTCGGTCGTCGTCACCATCTCCCCGGTCGTCGTCACCATCTCCCCGGTCGTCGTCACCGTCTCCCCGGTCGTCGTCGACGCCGTCTCCCCGCCGCCGCAGGCGGCGAGCGCAAGCACGGCGCCCAGCACGGCTACCAGCACCGGTACTCTCATCGTCGTCCTCCATTCCGTCGGGCCGCCTCGCGGCGGCGCAAGGTCAGTGCCGGTGGAGGAGAGGCGGCCCGCGTCCGCGGTACGCCGCAGCCCGAGCGGGGTGCACGGGGTCTGTCGTCGGAGCGGTAGGTGCGAGCAGCAGGCGCGGAAGCGGCGGGCGGCGGAGCGGAGCCTCGGCGAGCGCGGCGAGCAGGCGACGGGCGATCAGCCAGGCGACCAGCGCGATCGGGAGCTGGAGCAGGAGGCCGAGCAGGAACGCCGGCGAGGCGAGGAGCCAGGGCACGCCGCCCCCGTGCAGGAGCCGCTCGACGTGCTCCTGCGCGACGTAGACCGCGACCGCGACGAGCGGGAACGTCCACGTGCGCGGGGGGCGCACGCGCGAGCCCAGCCCGGCGCAGCCTAGTCCGACGAGGGCGAGGACGAGGAGGAGCTGCGGCGCGTGCTCGAGGTAGGCGTGGAGCCGGTCCGCGCGGGTGGAGGTCAAGCGGTAGGCGAGCCAGTGCGAGGCGAGCACGCCCACCGCAACCAAGGGCGAGACGGCGAGCCACACGCGCGTGCGCGCCATAGCCCGATCATACGGCCCCGGCCGCGCGGGGCCCGCAGCTCACCCGCGCAGCGCCGCCCGGGCCACCGGCGCCCAGCGAATCGAGAACTCGGGGTCGAGAGCAAGGGCGCGGCGGTACCAGGCCCGCCGGGCCGCGCGGTTCCCCGCACAGCCCTCGGCGTAGCCGCGGTGGAAGAGGAGGAGCGGGTCGCGGGTCCCCAGGCGGAGCGCGCGCCGGGCGAAGGGGAGCGCCTCCCGGCAACGTCCGGCGCGCGCGAGCGCCCAGGCGAGCGCGTCGTCGCCGTAGATCGAGGGGCGCGCCGCGCGAGCCGCGCGAGCGAGGACGACGGTCTCCCCCGGCCGGAGGCGCCGGTCGGCGCGGTAGACGGCGGACTCGAGGTCGACCCGCACCCCGCCGGCGCGGAGCACCCGCTCGACG
>DATMAP010000154.1:0-6584 GCA_035559835.1 Gaiellaceae bacterium | reverse complement strand
GCCCGGCCGCTGCGGCGGCGGCGATGTCGCTTCGCCAGCGCGCTCCCGGCACCTCGATCCGCTCGACCGCACGGTAGGCGACCTCGCGCGCGGCCGCCACCGTCTCGCCGAGGCCGGTGACCCCGAGGATCCGGCCCCCGTTCGTGACCAGGCGGTCACCGTGGAGCGCCGTCCCGGCGTGGAAGACGAGCGCGCCCGCCGCCTCGGCCGCCTCCAGCCCGGCGATGGGCGTGCCTCGGTCGCCTGCGGCCGGGTAGCCGGCGGCCGCCACGACCACGGTCACCGCCGCCCCGCTCGCGCTCGTGAGCGGCGCCACCCCACGCAGCTCTCCCCCTGCGGCCGCCGCCAGAACGGGCAGCAGGTCGCCCTCGAGCAGGGGCAGGATGGCCTGCGTCTCGGGGTCGCCGAAGCGGCAGTTGAACTCGAGCACCCGCGGTCCCTGCGCGGTCAGCATCAGGCCCGCGTAGAGCACCCCGACGAACGTCCTGCCGCGGCGGCGCAGCTCGGCGAGGACGGGCCGGTGGACGGTGGCGAGCAGCTCCTCGACCTCGGCCTCCCCGATCCCCGGCACGGGCGCGTAGGCGCCCATGCCCCCCGTATTCGGCCCCTCGTCGCCGTCGGCGGCGCGCTTGAAGTCCTGCGCGGGGACGAGGGGGAAGGCCTCGTGCCCGTCGCAGATCGCAAGCAGGGACAGCTCCGGCCCCTCGAGCAGCTCCTCGACGAGGATGCGGCCGCCGAGCGCCCCGACCGCCGCGAGCGCCTGCTCCACCTGGGCCTGGGTGCGGCAGACGTGGACGCCCTTGCCCGCGGCGATCCCGTCCGCCTTGATCACGCAGGGGGGGCGGGCGATCGGCAGCGCCGCCGCGGTCGGGACCCCGGCCGCGGCCATCACCTCCTTCGCGAACGCCTTCGAGCCCTCGATCGCCGCGGCGGCGGCGCTGGGCCCGAAAACGGCGATCCCTGCGGGCCGGAGCACGTCGGCCAGCCCGCCGACGAGCGGAGCTTCCGGCCCGACCACGACGAGGTCGACATCGAGCCCCTGCGCCAGGGCGAGCAGGCCCTCGAAGTCCTCCGGCCGGATCGGATGGCACTCGGCGAGCCGGGCGATGCCCGGGTTGCCGGGCGCGGCGTGCAGGGCCGAGAGAGACGGCGCCTGCGCGAGCTTCCAGGCGAGCGCGTGCTCCCGTCCGCCCGAGCCGACGAGGAGAACCTTCATCGGCCGAGTCTAGAACGAGCGCGTGACCGCACCGACCCGCACGCGGCGGAGAGCCGGCGCCGGCGCGCGGCCACGGTCAGCGCAGCGCCAGCACGCGCTCGCGCGCGGCTCCGGTCCCGACGAGCGTGACCGGGATGCCGAGAGCCTCCTCCACGAAGGCGACGTACGCCCTGGCCGCCGCCGGGAGGTCGCCCTCGCCCAGCTCGCACCCCCAGCCGGGCAGGGTCTCGAACACCGGACGGCAGTGGTGGAAGTCGCTCTGGTGCGCGGGCAGCTCCTCGGTCTCGCTCCCGTCCGGGAGCCGGTAGCGCACGCACACCGGGATCTCCTCGAAGCCGGAGAGGACGTCGAGCTTGGTCAGCGCGAGCGCGGTGAGCCCGTTCACGCGCACGGCGAAGCGCAGGGCGACGAGATCGAGCCAGCCGCAGCGGCGCTCGCGGCCCGTGACCGTCCCGAACTCGCGCCCCAGCTCCTGCACGCGGGCGTGTGCGGGGCCCTCGATCTCGCTCGGGAAGGGCCCCTCGCCGACCCGCGTGACGTAGGCCTTCGCCACCCCGAGCACCTCGTCGATGCGGTTCGGCCCGATCCCGAAGCTCACGGCGGCCCCGGCGGCGATCGGGTTCGAGGAGGTGACGAACGGGTACGTGCCGTGGTCGAGGTCGAGCAGCGTGCCCTGCGCACCCTCGAAGAGCACGCGCTCGCCGGCGCGGAGCGCTCGATCGACGAGCAGGGACGTGTCGGCGACGTAGGGGGCGAGCCGCTCCGCGTAGGCGAGGTGCCGGGAGAGCACGTCCTCCAGGTCGAAGGGTTCCAGGTCGTACACCCGCTCGAGCCAGACGTTCTTCTCCGCGACCGCCAGCTCGAGCTTCTGGCGCAGGATCTTCGGATCGAGCAGGTCCTGCACGCGGATGCCGATGCGCGTGGCCTTGTCCGCGTAGGCCGGCCCGATCCCGCGGCGGGTCGTACCGATCTGGAGCTTGCCGAGCCGGCGCTCGCGCGCGCCGTCGAGCGCCACGTGCCACGGCATGATCAGGTGCGCGTTCCCGGAGAGGAAGACGACCCCTGCGGTGCGGTGGCCGCGCGCCTCGAGCTCGTCGAGCTCGTCGAGCAGCACCTGGGGATCGACGACGCAGCCTGCCCCGATCGCGCTCCGTTTCCCGGCGACGATGCCCGACGGGATCTGCCGGATCCGGTACGTCGCCCCGTCCGCGACGATCGTGTGGCCGGCGTTGGGGCCGCCCTGGTAGCGGCAGACGAGGTCGGACTCCTGCGCGAGCAGGTCGACGATCTTGCCCTTGCCCTCGTCTCCCCACTGCGCGCCGACGATGACGGTCGCAGGCACATCCCCCAGTGTCGCAGAGGCGCGCTCGGGCGGCGGCCAGATCGGCGAGCACGTCTCGCTGCGGGCGTGCCGGCGTGCTCCGTGCGCCGCTACACGGCAGCGAGATCGGCGAACTTCGCGTAGCGACGCAGGAAGGAGAGCTTGATCGTGCCCGTCGGGCCGTTGCGGTGCTTGGCGAGGATGACCTCGGCGATCCCCTGCTGGTCGGACTCCTCGCCCAGGTAGTACTCGTCCCGGTAGACGAAGAAGACGAGGTCCGAGTCCTGCTCGAGCGACCCGGACTCGCGCAGGTCGGAGAGGATCGGGCGCTTGTCGTGGCGCTGCTCCACCGCCCGGGAGAGCTGCGACATCGCGATGATGGGCACGTCCAGGTCGCGGGCGAGCACCTTCAGCGCGCGCGAGATCTGGGAGACCTCCTGGACGCGGTTCTCCGCCGTCGCCCCCGAGGTCATGAGCTGCAGGTAGTCGACGATGATCAGCCCGAGCGAGGGCTCCCGCGACTTCAGGCGGCGGGCCTTCGAGCGCAGCTCCATGATCGTCGTCGAGCCCGTGTCGTCGACGTAGATCGGCGCCTTCATCAGCCGGTCGCAGGCTGCGGTCAGCCGCGGCCAGTCCTCGGGCGCGAGGCGCCCCGTGCGCAGCCGCTGCGACTCCACCTTCGCCTCGCTGCACATCATCCGCTGCGTCACCTCGGCCTTCGACATCTCGAGCGTGAAGAGCGCGACCGGGATCCCATGGCGGACGCCGAGGTTGGCGGCGATGCAGAGCCCGAGCGCCGACTTCCCCATCGACGGGCGCGCGGCCAGGATGACCAGGTTGCCCGGCTGGAAGCCGGAGGTGAGCAGGTCCAGCTCGCGGAAGCCGGAGGGGACGCCGGTGATCTCCGAGCCCGCCTCGTACAGCTGCGTGATCCGCTCGAAGCTCTCCTTGAGCAGCTGCTCGATGTGCGAGAAGTCGCTCGTGACGCGCTGCTGGGCCAGCTCGAAGACGATCTGCTCGGCCCGGTCGACGAGGTCGGTGACCTCGCCCGGGCGCTCCTGGCCGAGGCGGGCGATCTCCTGCCCGGCCCGGACGAGGCCGCGCAAGGTGGCCATCTCCTTGACGATCCGGGCGTAGTGCTCGACGTTCGAGGTCGAGGGAACGAGCGCGGCCAGCTCCGCCACGCGCGCCTGCCCGCCCACGCCCTCCAGCTCTCCGCGCTCGTCCAGCTCGTTGGCGAGCGTGATCGCGTCGACCGGCTCCCCCTTCGACCAGAGCGCGAGCGCGGCCCGGTAGATCTTGGCGTGGCTCTCGCGGTAGAAGTCCGACGCGGACAGGATCTCGCTGACCGTCCCCACCGCCGCCGGCGAGAGCAGCATGGCGCCGAGGACGGACTCCTCGGCTTCGAGGTTCTGCGGTGGGACGAGGGCGCTCGCGCGCTCGGAGGCGACGGCCATGGCGGCGCAGTCAACCCGTCTTCGCAGGCCGTGTCCAGCCCGCGCCAGGGAAGGCCAGCGTGCAGGCAGTTCGGAACATCCGTTCGCAGGTTATCCCCGGCCCCGGACGTCCTTTCGACAGCCCGTCCCCGGTTGTCCAGCCGGAAACGTCCGCTTCGAGCGGACATTTCGCGGTCCTCTCCACACGCCTGTGGAGAGGGCTGGGGATCCCTCGGCGCTACGCCGCCGGAGGCTCGGCGGCCGCGCCGCTCGCAGGCTCCTCGGCGGAGGCTTCCGCAGCCTCTGCGACCTCGCCTGCCTCCGCAGCCTCGCGTGCCTCCGCAGCCTCGCCCGCAGCCTCCGCCTCCGGAGCGGTGGCGGCCTCCGCCGCCTCGAGCGCCGCCAGCTCCTCCTCCGGAGGCAGCTCGCCGCCCTCGGGCACGACGAGCGTCTTCACCTCGACGCGGACGTCCTCGAAGACCTCGATCGGGATCAGGTACCGGCCGATGCGCTTGATCGGGTCGGCGGCGACCTTGCGCCGGTCGACCCGGATCTTCCGCGTCCGCCAGATCTCGTCGACGATGTCGGACGGCGTCACCGAGCCGAAGAGGGCGCCCGTGGCGCCCGCCCGGACCTCGAAGCGGAGCACGGTCTTCGCGAGCACGTCCGCGATCTCGCGCGCCTGCTCGGCGCTCCTCGCCACCTGGCGCGCGCGCTGCTCCTCGAGCCGGCGCGCCTCCGCCACGCGGGCCGGGGTGGCGATCTCGGCCAGCCGGCGCGGGAGCAGGTAGTTGCGCGCGTAGCCACGGGCGACGTCGACGACGTCCCCGCGCAGGCCGAGCTTCTCCACGTCCTGGAGCAGGATCACCTGCATCGCTCAGCCCACGTACGGGAGGAGGGCCATCTCGCGCGCCCGCTTCACGGCCGTCGCCACCTGGAGCTGGTGGCGCCGGCAGGCGCCCGTGATCCGCCGCGAGCGGATCTTCCCCTTCTCCGAGATGTAGCGGCGGAGCAGCGCGACGTTCTTGTAGTCCACCTCGTCCACCTTGTCGCGGCAGAAGTGGCACGACTTGCGCTTGCCGGGCGCGGCCGCCGGACTCGTGCGCTTGCGGGCTGGCTTCTTCGTCGTCATGAGGCTGCTGGCGCTCCTGCTAGAAGGGGATGTCGTCGTCGGCGGGCGAGGGCGGGAAGTCCTCGCCGGCGGCGCCGGCAGGCACGTAGGCGGGACCCTCGGCCTCCTGCCGGCCGCCGAGGAACTGGACGCTGTCGGCGACGATCTCGACCGCCTGCCGCTTGCTGCCGTCCTGCGCCTCCCACTCGCGCCACTCGAGCCTCCCGTCGACCGCGACCGGACGGCCCTTGGCGAGGTACTGGGCGCAGTTCTCGCCCTGCTGGCCCCAGACGGTGACGTCGAAGTAGTTGGGCTTGTCGATCCACTGGCCGGACTCGTCCTTGCGCCGGGTGTTGACCGCCAGGCGGAGCGAGCAGACCGGGGTCCCGGACGGCGTGTGCCGCAGCTCGGGGTCCTTGGTCAGGTTGCCGACGAGAACGACGCGGTTGATGTTGGCTGCCATCGCCTACTCCTCCTCTTCTTCGACCTCGGATGCGATCTCTGCATCCTCGCGCGTCGGAGCGCCGACCGCTAGCGGCCGAACGGGACTTCCCTGAATCCGACGTGTCGCGAGGTGGCGCAGGACCGCGTCGTCGATCTTGAGGACGCGCGAGACCTCGTCCAGCGTCGCCGCGTCGCAGGTGAACTGGAGCAGGTGGTAGTTGCCCTCGCCCTTGTGCCGGATCTCGTAGGCGAGCTTGCGCCTGCCCCACACGTCGTGCAGGTCCCAGGTGCCCCCGGACCGCTCGACGAGCTCGCGTACCCTGGCGACGATCTCCGCCTGGCGCTCCTCGCTCGCCTCCGGATCGAGCAGCAGCAGGATCTCGTATTCGGTCACGGGTTCCCCGGTCTCCTTCCTTCGGTCTGGGTCGGCCTCGCCGGACGGCACCGCCGGGAACGAGCGGGCCGCTGCGAGGCAGGAAGTCGGGCCAGTCTAGCAGCCGGGACGGGCCTCCACGCCGCGCTACCATCCGCGCATGCGCAGGCTGCTGACGTGGCTCGTCGTCACGCTCGGGATCGCCGCGCTCGCGCGCCGGCTGCGCCGGCGGCGGGAGGCGGCACAGCCGGTCGCTCCGGCAGAGCAGGCAGCCGGCGACCCGGCCGAGGAGCTGCGCCGGAAGCTCGCCGAGTCGAGACAGGCCGAGCAGGCGGAGCAGGCGGAGGCGCCCGCGCCGGCCGGCTCCGAGCAGACCTCCGCAGCGCCGGCCGCCAGCGTCGAGGAGCGGCGCGCAGAGGTGCACGAGCAGGGTCGCGCCGCGCTCGAGGCCATGCGCTCGACCGACCCGGAGTAGCGGGGACACGTGCCCGACCCCGGGGAGACGACGCAGGCCTCCGGCCCTCCGGCGGCCGAGGACCTGCTCGAGGCGGTCCGCTCCCTCTCTGCCCAGGTCGGCTCGCTGCGCGGAGAGCTGCAGGCGCTACGCGCCGAGCGGAGCCGGCTTCCCGCCCTGGGCGGCGACGCCGCGGGCTGGACCGACCGCGCGCTCGCCGGCGCCGGCC
>DATMAP010000153.1:0-26023 GCA_035559835.1 Gaiellaceae bacterium | reverse complement strand
GACCTCGCGCGTGATCTGCGCCCCCATCATGTTCGTGATGGCGAGCGTGTGCGCCCCCTTCTCGCGGGCGAGGCGCATGGCCGCGAGCGTGTCCGCGGTCTCCCCCGACTGGGAGATGCCGACGACGAGCGTGTCGCGGGTGAGCACCGGGTTGCGGTAGCGCCACTCGCTCGCGATGTCGGGCTCGCACGGCACGCGCGCCCACTCCTCGATCACGTAGCGCCCGACGAGACCGGCGTGGTAGGAGGTGCCGCAGGAGATGACGACCATGCGGCGCAGGTGCAGCAGCTCCTCGTCGGAGAGCCCGATGTCCTCGAGCTCGAGGCGGCCGTGCCTGATCCGCTCGCCGATCGTCTCGGCGAGCGCCGCCGGCTGCTCGTAGATCTCCTTGAGCATGAACGTCTCGTAGCCCCCCTTCTCGGCGCCCTCGTCGTCCCAGTCGAGCTCGGCGGTCTCGTGCTCGACGGGAGTGCCCGCGAGGTCGACGAAGCGCGCCCCCGCGGCGGTGACGGCGACGATCTCGCCGTCGCCGGGGAACTGCACGCTGCGCGTCTCCCGCAGGAAGGCGGCGGCGTTCGAGGCGACGAACATCTCCTCCTGCCCGACCCCGACCACGAGCGGCACCTGGTGGCGCGCGGCGACGAGCAGGCCCGGGTGGTCGCGGTGGATGACGACGAAGGCGAAGTGCCCCTCGAGCTCGGCGAAGGCGAGCCGCACGGCCTCGGGCAGGTCGCCGCGGTAGTGGCGCTCGATCAGGTGCACGACCGTCTCCGCGTCCGTCTCCGACGAGAACGCGTGGCCCTCGCCGACGAGCGCCTCCTTGAGCTCGCGGTAGTTCTCGACGATCCCGTTGAGGACGATCGAGAGCCGCGCGGGCTCGCAGCCGGCGAGCGGGTGCGCGTTGTGCTCGGTGACGGCGCCGTGCGTCGCCCAGCGGGTGTGGCCCAGGCCCGTGGTCGCCGCCGAGCCGCGCGTGGCGCGCTCCTTCAGGTTCTGCAGGTTGCCGACGGCGCGGACGTAGCGCAGCCCGCCGTCCTCGAGGAGCGCGATCCCGGCCGAGTCGTACCCGCGGTACTCGAGGCGCTCGAGGCCCTGGAGCAGCAGCGGCTGGCACTCCCGCGGCCCGACGTATCCGATGATTCCGCACATGCGCATGGCCTCCTAGAGACGCCGAAGAGCCCGGCGACACCCAGCGTCGGGCTCAGCCGAGCTCCTCCTCCACGAGCGCGGCGATGCTAGCACACATTCTCTCTGCATCTTCCGCATTTTCCGCCTCGCAGAGGACGCGCACCACGGGCTCCGTGCCGGAGGGCCGCACGAGCACGCGTCCCCGCTCGCCCAGCTTCGCGGTCAGCCGCTCCGCCTCCTCCAGGACCGCGCGCGGCACCTCGCGGCGGGAGACCGGCACGTTGCGCTGCGCCTGCGGGAAGCGCTCGAGCACCGCGGCCGCCTCGCTCAGCGCACGCCCCCGGAGCGCGCCGCAGAGGAGGAGCGCGGCCGCCAGCCCGTCGCCGGCGACGTGGTCGCGCAGCCAGACGACGTGCCCCGACTGCTCCCCGCCCAGGAGCCCGCCCTCCCGCCGCAGCGCCTCGAGCACGTAGCGGTCGCCGACCGGCGTCGTCACCACCCGGATGCCGTGCTCGGCCATCAGGCGGTGGAAGCCGAGGTTCGTCATCACCGTCACCGCGACCAGGTCGACGCCGAGGTGGAGTGCCAGGATCGCGAGGATCTGGTCGCCGTCGAGCGGCTCCCCGCGCTCGTCCACCGCGAGCATCCGGTCTCCGTCCCCGTCGAAGGCGACCCCCAGATCGCACCCCGCCTCCCTCACCTTGTGACAAAGTGTCACAAGGTTGGTTGCGCCGCAGCCCACGTTGATGTTCGTCCCGTCGGGCTCCGCACCGATCGCGTGCACCTCGGCGCCGAGCGCCTCGAACACCCGGGGCGCGAACCCGCTCATCGCACCGTTCGCGCAGTCGACCGCGACGCGCAGCCCGGACAGATCCGAGCCGAAGCGCTCGAGCACGTGTGCGACGTAGCGCTCGCCCGCACCCTCCGAGCGCTCGACGGAGCCGCCTCCGGGCGCCGGGGCGTCGAGCAGCGCCTCGATCGCCTCCTCGTCGGCGTCGGCCAGCTTGGCGCCCCGCTGGAAGAGCTTGACCCCGTTGTCCGCGGGCGGGTTGTGCGAGGCGGAGACGACCGCCCCCAGCCCCTCCGCGAGCAGCGCCACGGCCGGGGTCGGGAGCACTCCGGCGAGCTCGGCCGTTCCCCCGGCGGAGGCGATCCCGCGGGCGAGCGCGGCCTCGAGCTCGGGCCCCGAGCCGCGCGTGTCGCGACCGACGAGCACGCGCCCGCCGCCTGCCCACAGCGTCGCCGCCTTCCCGAGCCGCTCGACCAGCTCGGGCGTCAGGTCCTCGCCGACGACGCCTCTGACTCCATCTGTACCGAAGTAGCTTCTCTTGCCCATGTGCTGCGGGCTCGGCCTGAGCCCGACCCCGACGCGGGACGATACGCGGTCTGGCTCGACCCGGGCCCGAGCCGCTGCTCCGCCGGGCCGCCCTCCGCAATCCACTCCGTCCGTCGCACCGTAATTCCTCAAGCGACAAAAGGAGGAGGGGAATGAAACGCGTCATCGCTCTCGCTGTGCTCGCAGCAGCACTGGCAATGCCGGCCGCGGCCGCAGCGCACGTGCACGGGATCACACCGCTGCTTGGCCTCTCGTGCCACGTCGACAACTCCGTCACTGGTGCGAACCGCGCGAGCAGCACACCCGCCGGAGCAGCCAACGGCGGCCCCATCACCGGGCTCATCCCGAGGGACGTGGGGAACGCGCCGCTGACCGTCGGGGACGGCGGCTTCGGCGCAACGACCGCGAACTGCTAGGCGGACGGGCTACGAGACGTCGGAGCCGCTCCCGGGCTGGCTCCGACGTCGACTCTCCGCGCCGGAAGACGATGGGGGATCGACGTTTCGAGAACTCCGCACCTGCCACCTCGCGTCGGTTCCGAAGTAACGCCGCGCCACGGCGGCAGAACCTACCCGCTCAGCGGAGGAGGGTGAGCGTGCGGCTGATGCCCGCGACGTAGCCGGGGCCGGCCTGCCGCAGGGGCAGGAGCATGCGCACGCGGGAGCGGCCCCGGGGGAGCCGCGCGGCGAACGTCGCCGACGAGGTCGCGCCCAGCGTCACCCGCTTCACGATCACCCACTGTCCGAAGGCGTTGCGGCGCTGGAAGGCGAGGGTCTTGCCGGCGTAGGAACGGACGCCGCGCGCCTTCGTGAAGAACGTGACCACGCGCCCGCTCGCCGAGCGCGCCCGGAAGAGGACCTGTGGCCGGACCCGCACCGTGAGCAGGGAGCTCGCCGCCGTCACCGCGTGCGGCTGCCAGCGCGCCTCGTAGGACGTCTGCAGCCTCGGCCTGACGATGTAGCTCCAGCGGCCCTCGCTGCCCGTGAGCGCGCTCCCGACCGCTGCGAACGAGCTCTCGCCGAACGGCCTGGCGAAGACCGTGACCGTCTCCTGCGGGCGCTTGCTCGAGATCGCCCCGGAGAGCGTGACCGTGCCCCCGTAGACGACGAGGCCGCTCGAGGCGCTCGCCGTCACCGAGATCGGGGTCGCAGCCGGATCCTGCACGGTCACGGTTCCCCGGTTCTTCTTCGCCGTCTCGTCCTGGTAGGAGAAGCGGCCCGCCGTCTTGAAGGTGAACGAGTACATCTCCCCCGGCTTCAGGAGGGGAGACGTGAAGCCCGCGCTCTTCGAGGCCACCTGGTGGCTCGAGACGTCGTCGTTGCGCCAGGTGACGGTGTCGCCTACCGCGATCGTCAGCGCGCTCGGCGCGAAGCCGGCCTTCGTGATGGAGACGGTGAGGGTCGCGGTCCCCGCCGGCGCGGCGACGACGAGGGTGAGCAGGAGGACGGAGAGGAGGATCCGTGCTCGCATGTGTCTGGAAGACGCTCCGGAGCGGCGAAGCTTGCTCGCTCTCCCCCGGTCGAGGGATCCCCGGATTCGACGCGGCGCCGGCCGCTCCTGCCGTGGGCCCTAGCGCTTCGAGAACTGCGGCGCCTTGCGGGCCTTGTGCAGGCCGGCCTTCTTGCGCTCGACGATGCGCGCGTCGCGCGTGAGGAAGCCCTGGCGCTTGAGCGGGACGCGCAGCTCCGGGTCGGCCTCGACGAGCGCGCGGGCGATCCCGTGCCGGATCGCGCCCGCCTGCCCCGAGATGCCGCCCCCGTGGACGCGCACGCGCAGGTCGTACGTCCCCTCCGCGCCCGCGACCTCGAGCGGGGCGAGGATCATCTTCCGGTGCACCGCCCGCGGGAAGTACTCCTCCAGCGTGCGGCCGTTGATCCAGGTCTTGCCGTCGCCGGGGCGCAGGATCACGCGCGCGATCGACGTCTTGCGCTTGCCCGTGCCGAGGTACTGCGCGAGCTCGCTCACTTCGGCGGCTCCAGGGGCTTCGGCGCCTGCGCCGCGTGCGGGTGCTCGGGCCCGGCGTAGATCTTCAGCTTGCGGAGCTGCGCCGCCGCGAGCTTGTTCTTCGGGAGCATCCCCTTGACCGCCTTGCGGATGACCTCGGTCGGCCGGCGCTCGAGCTGCTCGCGCAGCGTGCGCTGCTTGATCCCGCCCGGGTAGCCGGAGTGGCGGTAGTAGATCTTCGTGTCCAGCTTCGAGCCCGTGACCTGGACCTTCTCCGCGTTCACGACGACGACGAA
The DNA here is from genome assembly GCA_035559835.1 of Gaiellaceae bacterium. Lineage (GTDB taxonomy): Bacteria > Actinomycetota > Thermoleophilia > Gaiellales > Gaiellaceae > GMQP-bins7. The sequence goes on along the minus strand of DATMAP010000153.1, from coordinate 21,319 downwards.
GTCGCCCGAGTCCACGTGCGGGGTGTACGCCGGCTTCCCCTTCCCGCGCAGGAGGTCGGCGATGCGCGTGGCGAGGCGCCCGAGGGTCTGCCCCTCGGCGTCCACGAGGAACCACTCGCGCTCGATCTCGCCCGGCTTGGCGGTGTACGTCTTCATCGGAGGAAAGAGAGGGCGGACGAGCGTCCGCCGGCGGCGGATTGTAGCACCTCTCCCCTGGCCGAACGGGTGGCGTAAGACAGGACCAGCCGCCTCTTGCCTTCGACGCGATGGCGCTAGCACGATGTGACCCACGCGGCAGGGGGGCTGCCGCCTGCGGCACGCAAAGGGGGTTTGGGGAGATGGCACAACCTCGCGACGGCCGAAACGCACCTGGCGCTTCAGGCTGAACGACTCCGAGATCCTCGAGGTCTCGACACCACCGCGTCCGACGGAGAAGCAGGTACGAAGGCGAGGGCGCTGGTCGCTCATGGTCGGGACACTCGTCGCGGCGCTCATGGTGAGCGCGGTGGCGGGCGCGGCGGTCTGGACGGATCAGCAGGACTACGCGCCCGGGTCCGTCGTCACGATCAGCGGCGACAACAGCGACGGCGCCGGCTACTTGGCCGGCGAGAGCGTCGTGGTCAACGTCTCGGGGCCGAACGGCTACGAGGCATCGTGCGAGGCGGTCGCCGACGAGAACGGCGCCTGGTCCTGCCAGGTCACACTGTGGGACAGTGAGCTCGCGGTCGGCGAGTACACGTACACGGCGACGGGGCAGACGTCAGGCGCGACCGAGAGCGGCACGTTCACGGACGGTGGGAATCTTGACTACTTGCCCACCAGCCAGACTCTGAGCGTTAGCCCCGGGCGGAAGCACTTTCTTCGTCCAGTCCGTTACGGCCCCTAAGAACAACGGGAGTTTCACCGCCAGCCTGAAGGTCGCGGGCACAGGGGCGAATCCGATCCCGAGCGCGTGGGTCAGTACTTCCCCAACGTCGCTGTCTTTCAGCACCGGCGGCCCATCCAGCCCCCCAAGCGGTGCCGACGACACCAAGCAATGGACGGTCACCTTCAGTCCTCCGGCCAACGCGGCCTGTGCCACCTACACGGCAAACATCAAGGCAAACCCCAGTATCAACGGCGTGGGCGAGGGATCTGGCACCGCAACGGTCTCGAAGACGTCGGGCACGGGAACCGGGGACCCCGTGGAGGAGTACGCGGACGCCGGTCAGTCGAGCGCGGGAACGAACCTGTTCCGGTGGGCCATCGACAGCACGGTGCCGGGTGGTGGGTTCTGGATCTACAACCTGGACAGCAAGGCCCTCGGTCTGGTGGTGGGCGATCGTTGACGCTTCGTACTGTCCAGCACTGCGCTCAAGAGACGCTCAAGCACGGACACGGTCTCGGAACGGGGTCCGGAACGGGGATGCTTCTATAAGCGTCAAGTCCGCGGCATCGCCTCCAGGAGACGGAAGAGCGAGCGCGCGAGGTAGCGCTTGAGGCAACGCACCGCCTCCCGCTCGCTCTTGCCTTCTGCAACCCGGCGGGCGATGTAGGCCTTCGTATCGGGATCGACGCGCCGGCGGGGGCGGGGAGCGAGCGCCTGCACGCGCTCGCTGAGCTCTCGCTCGAGCGTCTCCGCCTCCGAGCTCAGCTGCCGCACGCGCACGGCGAGCGAGCGCAGCGCGAGGGCCACGGCTGCCCGCTCCGAGTCGCTGACGCTTCGGGGCCGCAGGCGCGCGCACGCTTCGACGAGCGCGCTCCGGGAGAGCCCCTGCAGACGCTCGCGCAGCTCGGGCGGGCAGGTGAGCAGGAGCGCCCGCAGCTCGTTCAGGGCGGCCGTGCGCGCGCAGACGGCGCCCTCGCGGGTCGTGAGCAGCGCGCGCAGCGCCTCCCTCTCGGAGCCGAGCCGCGGAAGGGCGCCGGCCGCTCCTTGGAGGACGACGCGGGCGGCCCGCTCGGCGTCGAGGGCATCCGACTTCAGCCGTCCCCGCCGGCCCTCGCGAGGGGGTCGCTCGACCTCGAGCACGCGCTCCTCGCGAGCGCAGAGGAAGCGGGCGAAGCCGGCACCGTAGGAGCCGGTACCCTCGAGCGCCCAGGCGCGTCGCTCGGGTGCGTGCTTGCACGCGAGGCGGAGCGCGCGGCGATACCCGCGGCGGGTGGCCGCGCTCGTGAACGACCGGCTGGTCTGCTGCGTCCGCGCGTCGACGAGTGCGAGTGCATGCTGCTCGGCATGTGTATCGACGCCGATGACGTAGCTGACGTCGTCTGCGAGCATGGGCCTACCTCCTGTACGGGGGGTGTCGGTGGTGCCGGTCGTGACCAGACGTGCCGCGGCGAGACTGGGAGGAGTCACGCCTGCTTCGGCGGACGGGCTTCTGATCAAGCCAGCGGCCTGTCCGGCCGGCACCGCCCGCTTGCCCGGACGCATCCCCGGGAAGGACACTCGTGAAGAGGTCGGTCAGGTCTCGGGTCACGGGCGAGCGGGTCGGCGCCAGCCTGACCGTCGGTCAGGACGGCTCCGCTCACTCTCCCAGTCAGGTCTTGCACGTTCCGACTCCCGCGGCGGGGAGCGGGGGAGCAGGTTTCGACGTTCCGCTTCCCGCAGGCTTCGCCGAGGTCAGTCGCTGGCTCGCAGCTCGGCGAGCGCCCTTTGTGGCGTGAGGATGCTGACCCCGCGGTGCTCGCCGAGCGGGAGGAGGTGTCGGCGGTCACCCGTGGCGAGCACATCGACCGCCGCCTCGACCGCGCAGGCGAGGATCGCGTCGTCCGAGGGGTCTCCGGTAACCGCCTCGACCGAGCGGGGCGGCCCGGGTCGCGAAGTCGCCACGCCGGCGAGGAGCTGGCAGGCCGCGCGGGCGTGCTCCTCGTCGAAGCCGAGCTTCTCTCTCAGCACGCGGCTCAGCTCGTCGAGGACGAGCTCGGGCAGCACGAGCTCGATGCGGCCGTCGATCGCCTCCTCGAGCAGGCGGCTCGGTGGCCCGTCGGCGATCAGCGCCGAGACGAGGACGTTGGTGTCGCAGACGACGCGGACGGGTCAGCCTCGTTCGGCGCGCAGCTCGTCGACGAGCGCCTCGGCGTCCTCCGGGCCGATTCCTCGCTCCTCCGCTTGTCGCCGCCCGTAGCGCTGCAGCTCGCGGAAGCGCTCCAGCTGGAGCTGGCGACGGAGCGCGTCCCGCACGAGCTCGCTCTTGGTCCGACCCTGGGCGCGGGCGAGCGCCTCCGTCTCACGCATGAGCTCGTCCGGGATCGAGACGGAGAGGATCTTCGCCATCGCATGTGAAGATATCACATCGGCGATCGGGAGCCGGGGAATCAGGTCTTCCACGTTCCACGAGTCGCCCGGGCGCGGGAAGGCCCTGCCGAGACACGCAGGCGCGCCGGCGCGCACCCTGAGCGACTCCTCCCGTTCACGCCGACTCGGTCAGGAGCAAGCGGCAGCGTCGTAGGAGCTCGGTCAGCGTGCCAGCGCGAAGCGATCCCATCCGGCGCACGATTCGCTCGTGCGCGAGCGCGCGGAGCTGCTCGGGCATCGCGTAGCTTCGCTCCCGGAGACCGCCCTCCGGGGGATCGATCGCGAGATGGAGGGCGTGTCCGAAGTCGGTGCGGGTGAGCGGTACGGCCAGGGAGAGAGCCAGCGGCGAGCGGTTGAGGTGGTCGACCGAGACGATCACGAAGGGTCGGGCCTTGGCCTGCTCGCGTCCGCGGGTCGGATCGGGATCGGCCCAGACGACGCTCCCTTGCCGCGGCTTCACGCCGCCGTCCTAGTGCTCCGGAAGCGGGGGCTCGAAGCCTTCCAGCGCCTGGGACTCGGCTCTGTAGGCAGCGAGCGCCGCCGGGTCGGCCGCGAGCCGCTCCCAGCCCTCCGCGGCATCCGCGAGGAGGGCGCGCTCGTCGGCCTCTTGGGCGAGCTCGGCCACGATCTCGCTCACCGGTGCGCCCCGACGGCGCGCCAGCGCGTTGAGCCGGTCCCGTGTCTCGGAGGAGACCCTGATCGTCGTCGTCGTCGTCGTCCCCATGTAGAGCCCCAGTCTACACTGCGGCCTCTGCCGGGATCACGACGTGGGCGACCGGCAGGGCGAAGCGCTCGCGGGCCCGCTCGACGACGCGTCGCTCGAGCCAGGCGGCGCTGTCCTCGGGGTGCGTGGCGACGACGATCTCGTCCGCCCCGAAGGTGCGCAGCGCGTCCTCGAGCGCCTGCAGCGGGTCGTCGTCGCCGACTTCGCCGCGCACGTCGTCGAAGCCGGCCGCGCGCAGCCGGCCCAGGCTCGCGTGCAGGCGGCGCTCGGCCAGCGCGCGGCCGCCGTCCACGTCCGAGGCCCAGTGGCGCACCGCCGAGGTGAGGGCGGGGCAGACGACGAGGATGCGCGCGCGCCGGCCCGCAGCCGCGCGCTCGACCTCCTCGACGAGGCGCGCGGAGGCGAGCGTCTCGTTCGCGAGCACGAGGATGCGCCGCTCGTCGGGGCCGCCGGCGTGGGCGGGCGCCGTCCTGATCGGCCGCGTGCGCCTGGGTCGCAGGTAGAGCAAGGCGGCCGCGCCGGTTGCGGCGATCCAGACCGGCACGCCCACCCACGGGCCGCCGAGGACGCTCGCCAGCGCGATGACCGTGAAGGCGCCGACGGTGAGGAGCAGGAAGCGGAACGCCTCCGGCTCGCTCGAGAACGGGGTGCGCACGCTCATGCCACGTCGCCCGCACGCTCCGCGAGCGCCTCCCGGACGGACGCCAGCAGCCAATCCGGGTCCACGACGGAATCGGCTGCGACGACGAGCGGCGTGCCGGGGAGGCGCGCGCGCAGCGCCGCGAGCACCTCGCGCCCGGCCGGGCGGTCGAGGCCGAGGGCGGTGACGACGACGTCGGCGCCGTGGGCGGCAGCGCAGCCCTCTGGCCCTACGAGCGGGCAGCGCTCCGACTCCGCCGGGCCGGGACAGACGGCCACCGCGAACCCCTCCCCGCGGAGGACGGACGCGAGCGCCAGGCCGGTGGCCTCGTCCGGATGCTCGATCAGCACGCGCAGCTGCCCGACCCAGGGCCAGGGCTGGGGATCGAGGTGGGCCGTCGGGGGTTTCATGCCGAACCTCCCTCGCGAGCTCGACGAGGGCAGCGGGCCCAGGGTACTCCGGCCCGGCGGGAGGGAGATGATCGAGATCGATCAGCCGGCGGGCTCGAGCGCCGGCGCGGGCGGGCGGCGGGCGAGGAGGATGACGAGCGCGGGCGCGACGACCGCCGCCGTCGCCCCCAGCGCGACGGAGGCGACCCCCCACTCCGAGTAGGCGGCGCCGCCGAGGAGCGCGAGCGCCGCCGCCAGCAGCCCCGCCGCCAGGTCGGTCGCGCCGACGAGCCGGCCGCGCTCGACGGGCGTCGCGTGCGTGACGAGCTCGGCCGAGGCGGCGACGTAGGAGAGGTTCCAGCCGAGGCCGAGGAGGAAGAGCGAGACCGACGTCCACAGGATCGACTCCGCCCAGACGAGCATGAGCGTGGAGACGGCCATGAGCGCGAGGCCGGAGGCGAGGGAAAGCCGACGCCCGATCCGGTCGATGAGCTCCCCGATGACGAGGACGAGCGCGTACATGCCGACGATGTGCAGGCTGATCACGGTGAAGACGTCGGCCTGCTCGTGGTGGTGGCCGACGACGATGTAGCCGCTCAGGTTCATCACCGAGACCATGACGGCGAAGCTCGCCAGGGCCGCGACCACGGCCGAGGGGACGCCCGGGCGGAGGAGGATCTCGCGCAGCGGCGCGGCGGGCGCGCTCGGCGGCGCGTGCTCGTCCGCGAGCTCGAGCTCGAGCGCGATCGTACGCGGGTCGGGGCGGATGCAGAGCGCGACCGCGAGCCCCACGAGCGCGATCCCGGCGGCGACGAACCAGGGGAGGACGAGCGCGTCGAGCTCGAGGTCCTTGCCTGCGAACAGGGGCCGGAAGACGAGCGGCCCGAGCACGGCGCCGAAGAGCGCCCCGAAGAGGACGTACGAGATCGCCCGCGCCCGCCGCTCGGGGGGATACATGTCGGCGACGACAGCCCGCGCGAGCAGCACCGCCCCGTTCATCGCGCCGATGCCGACGAAGCCGAGCACGACGAGCGCCGCGCTGTCCAGCATGCAGCCGAGCGCGGTCAGCGCGCAGCCGGCCGCTCCCAGCGCGAACCCGCCCGCGATGACGGGGACGCGGCCGACGCGGTCCATCAGCCGCCCCGCCGGCAGCGCGGCGAGCGCCGCCGCGGTCACGAAGATCGCCGGCCCGAGCCCGAGGATCGACTCGATCCCGGTCACGAGGACGAGCGTGATCGTCGCCACCGCGACCGCGAGCTGGAGCACGCCCGAGAGCAGGAGCAGGCAGAGCGAGAGGAGGAGCGTGTTACGCCCGACCGGGTGCGAGACAGCCGTGATCGCGCAATTCAACCATCCGCCTCGCGCCACGGCCCGACGGGTCCGACGGGTATGCGACGAACGCATCCGGGCTGGCGGCCTCGCTACCTGCGCACAACGCCGCCGCCGCGGGCGACGCGCCTCGCTCGGGCGTCTGGGCGGACGAGAGCTCGTCGTCCCGCTCGCCTGCGAGGAGCTCGAAGCGAACGAGCTCGCTCGCGACCATGAGCGGTACGTGCTTCGGATCGCCCGACGGATGAGTTCCGAGACGGACGCGCCGCTCACCTTGAAGATCCGCTCGAGATGTTACGGAGGCGAGACCGCTTCGAAACGCCTTTGCCCCGCCGTGCGACGGATGACAGACGGACGGGGGCCCGAGCGCTCGCTCGGCGAGGCGCCCCACTGCGACGAGCGACCGGCCGGCGGCGAGCGGCTCGAGGAAGCGGAGCCCGGCTGCGACCTCCGCCGGCGTGGGCGCGCGGTTGGAGCGCTCGGTGCCCGGATGGGTCGGCACCACATTCCAGAGGAGGACGTCCTCCTCGAGCCCGAGCTCGGCGAGCACGCGGTGGACGATGGTCGCGGTCGCTTCCGCCGGGCCCGTGCCGGTGAGCTGGCGCTCCGAGGTGAACGGGATCCCGGACACGCGCGCGCCCCGGTAGCCCGGAGCCTCGCCGACGAGGAGGGTCCGCGCCGTGCGCCGGGCTTCGAGGTAGGCGGCGAGCCGCGCGCGCAAGAGCGGCGCCCGCGGGCCCTCGGCGTACTGGTTGAAGGTCGTCCCGATCCGGGCCTCCTCGAGCGCGGCGACGAGCCTGGCGGGAGCTACCATGCGGACAACAAGCGTACGGGGAGCTCGGGGCAACCGGGCTGAGAGGGCGGCTGGAGCGCGCCGCCGACCCGCAGAACCTGACCTGGGTAATGCCAGCGGAGGAAGGCGTGCCGGAGGAGATCGTGGTGGTGGTGGCAGGCGGGGAGGCTCCCGCCCCTGAGGCCGCGCTCGGCGTCCCGCTCGGAGCGCCGGTGATCGCCGCCGACGGGGGGCTCGAGCATGCGCGCGCGCTCGGGCTCGAGGTCGCCCTCGTCGTGGGCGACCTCGACTCCGCCTCGCCCGAGGCGGTGGCCGCCGCGAAGGCGGCGGGCGTGCGCGTCGAGCGGCACCCGGCGGCGAAGGACGCGACCGACCTCGAGCTCGCGCTCGAAGCCGCCCTCGCGCTCGCACCGGCGCGCGTGCTCGTGCTCGCGGGCGCAGGCGGCCGGCTCGACCACCTGCTCTCGACGCTGCTCCTGCTCGGCTCGCCGCGGTGGACGGACGTGGAGCTCGACGCCTGGATCGGCGCCGCGCGGGTGCACGTCGTGCGCGGCGAGCGCGCGCTCGCCGGGGAGCCGGGTGAGCTCGTCTCGCTCCTCGCCCTGCACGGGCCGGCCGAGGGCGTCGTCACCGAGGGGCTCCGCTACCCGCTCGCCGGCGAGACGCTCGCCCCCGGCTCGAGCCGCGGCGTCTCGAACGTCTTCGCGGGCACGCAGGCGCTCGTGCGCGTGGGGCGCGGCGTCCTGCTGGCCGTGCGCCCGGGTCCCGAGGAAGAGGAAGGAGGCCCCAAGTGACAAAGTGTCACAAGCTCGTGTGCGCCGCCCTCGCCGCGGCCGCCGCCCTCGCCTTGACGCTGGCGACCGCCGCCTGCGGCGGTGGGGAGAAGCCGACCGAGGTCGTGCTCCTCACGCACGACTCGTTCGCGCTCTCGGACGGCGTGAAGCAGGCGTTCGAGCGGGAGAGCGGGCTGACCTGGCGGATCCTGCAGGCCGGCGATGCAGGCGAGGTGGTCACGAAGGCGCTGCTGACCGCCGGCAACCCGGAGGGCGACGTCCTCTTCGGGGTCGACAACAACCTGCTCGCGCGCGCGCTCGAGGGCAACCTCTTCGTCCCTTACGAGTCGCCCGGGCTCGCGAGCGTCGACGCGACCTGGGTGCTCGACCCCGAGCACCGGGTGACGCCCATCGACCACGGCGAGGTGTGCCTCAACTACGACAAGGCCTGGTTCGCCGAGCGCGGCCTCGCCCCGCCGGCGTCGCTGGACGACCTGACCAAGCCGGAGTACCGCAAGCTGCTCGTGGTCGAGAACCCGGCCACCTCGACGCCGGGCCTCGCCTTCCTGCTGGCCACGGTCGCCCGCTACGGCGAGGGCGGCTGGCAGGACTACTGGCGCCGGCTGCGCGCAAACGGCGTCCTCGTCGTGGACGGCTGGGAGGAGGCCTACACGGTGCGCTTCTCGGGTGCGGCCGGGAGCAAGGGGAACCGCCCCATCGTCGTCTCGTACGCGTCGAGCCCGCCGGCGGAGGTGATCTTCCGCACGCCGCGGCCCGAGGAGGCGCCGACCGGGGTGGTCGAGTCGAGCTGCTTCCGCCAGATCGAGTTCGCGGGCATCCTGCGCGGCGCCCGCAACGAGGAGGGTGCGCGGAAGCTGATCGACTTCCTGCTCTCGCGGCGCTTCCAGGAGGACATCCCGCTGCAGATGTTCGTCTTCCCCGTGAACCGCGAGGCGAAGCTCCCGCCTGAGTTCGAGCGCTTCGCGGTCGTGCCGCCGGACCCGCTCACGCTCCCGCCCGAGGAGATCGAGGCCAACCGCGAGCGCTGGGTGGACGAGTGGACGCGGATCGTCGTCCGCTGAGCCCGCGCGCGGCGACCGCCCTGGCCTACGGGCTGCCGCTCGCCTTCCTGGCGGTCTTCTTCGCCTTCCCCCTGGCGACGATCGTCGCCCGCGGCCTGACCGGGGACGGGGCAGGGCCGGCGCTTGCCGTCCTCGCCGACCCGCTCACGAGGGAGGTCGTCTGGTTCACGGTGTGGCAGGCGGTCGCCTCGACCGTGCTCACGCTCGTGGTCGCGCTCCCGGCCGCGGCCGTTCTCGGGCGCTACGACTTCCCGGGCCGGAGCGTCGTGCGGGCCGCCGTCGTCGTCCCGTTCGTGCTGCCGACGGTGGTGGTCGCGCTCGCCTTCCTCGCCGTCCTGCCCGAACGTCTCGAGCGCGGCTGGCTCCCGATCCTGATCGCGCACGCGTTCTTCAACGTCGCCGTCGTCGTGCGGGTCGTGGGGACGTTCTGGGCGGGCCTCGACCGGCGCGTGTCCGAGGCGGCGGCGACGCTTGGAGCGGGCCCCGGGCGGCGCTTCCGCGAGGTCACCCTGCCGCTGCTCGCGCCGGCGCTCGCCGCGGCGGCGGCGATCGTCTTTCTCTTCTCCTTCACCTCCTTCGGGGTCGTCCTCATCCTCGGGGGGCCCCGCTACGCGACGATCGAGGCGGAGATCTACAACCAGGCGGTGCGCCTCTTCGACCTGCGTGCCGCCGCCGTCCTCTCCCTCGTCCAGCTCGGCTTCGTCGCGGCGGCGGTCGCAGCGACGATGCGGCTCGAGGCCAAGCTGGCCGTGGCCGGCATCTTGCGGGCCGAGCGGGACGTGCTGCGGCGGCCGCGCACGACCGGGGAGAAGGCCCTCGTCGCGGCGAGCGTGGGCGGGCTGGCCATCTTCCTCGGCGCACCGCTGGCCGTGCTCGTGGAGCGGTCGCTCGCGGTCGGGGGCGGACACGGGCTCGCCGCCTACCGGGCGCTCGCGCACCCGACCAGCGCCCTCCTCGCGGCCCCCTGGGAGGCCGTGGCGAACTCGCTCGTCTACGCCGTCGCCGCGACCGCGCTCGCGCTCGCCGTCGGCGGCTTGGCCGCCTTCGCGGTCGCCTCGCCGGGAGGATCGCGCCTCCTCGACGGCCTCCTCATGCTCCCGCTCGGAGCCTCGGCGGTGATGCTCGGCTTCGGCATCGTGATCTCCTTCGACCGCCCTCCCTTCGACTTTCGGGCAGCGCCGTGGATCGTCCCGGTCGCGCAAGCGCTGGTGGCGATTCCGTTCGTCGTCCGGATCGTGGCGCCGGCGCTGCGCGCGATCGACCAGCGACAGCGCGAGGCCGCAGCGCTCCTGGGCGCGCCCCCGAGCCGGGTGCGGCGCGAGGTCGACCTGCCTGTGGTCTCGCGGGCGCTCGCGGTCGCAGCCGGGTTCGCGTTCGCGATCTCGCTCGGCGAGTTCGGAGCCACGGTCTTCCTGGCGCGGCCGGACCGGCCGACGCTGCCGGTGGCCATCTTCCGCTTCCTCGGCCGGCCGGGGGAGCTGAACGCGGCGCAGGCCTACGCGCTCGCGGTCATCCTGATGGCGGTGACGGCGCTCTCGGTGTTCGCGGTCGACCGGATTCGCGTCCGCCGCGGAGGATGGGTGTAGGTCGTGCTCGAGGTCGAGGAGGTCACGGTTCGCTTCGGGGAGACGCTCGCGCTCGACCGCATCTCGCTCGAGGTCGCGGACGGGGAGGTCGTGACCGTGCTCGGGCCGAGCGGCTCGGGGAAGACGACGCTGCTGCGGGTGATCGCGGGGCTCCAGCGGCCGGACGCGGGGCGCGTCCTCCTCGACGGGCGCGACCTCGCCGGGGTCCCGCCACACCGCCGCGGGATCGGGCTCGTCTTCCAGGATCACGCCCTCTTCCAGCACCGGGACGTGTGGGGCAACGTCGCCTTCGGGCTGCGCATGCGCGGCGAGCCGCGGGCGGCGATCGACCGGCGGGTCGGGGAGCTGCTGGAGCTGGTCGGCCTCGCCGGCTACGAGCGGCGCTCGGTGGCGACGCTCTCCGGAGGAGAGGCGCAGCGCGTCGCGCTCGCGCGTGCGCTGGCGCCCGAGCCGCGGGTGCTCCTGCTCGACGAGCCGCTCGGCTCCCTCGACCGCCGTCTGCGCGACCGCCTGCTCGACGATCTCGGTCGGCTCTTCGCGGAGCTGCGCGTGACCGCGCTCTACGTCACCCACGACCAGGCGGAGGCCTTTGCGCTCGGCGACCGGGTGGCGGTCATGCGGGCCGGTCGGGTCGTGCAGACGGGAACGCCGGACGAGCTGTGGGCGCGCCCAGCCGATGCGGACGTCGCGCGCTTCCTCGGGCTCCGGAACGTCTGGGACGGGCGGATCGTCCGACCCGAAGCGGTTTCCGTGCAGCGCGTCGAGGGCGGCGCGGGCGGCGGCGACGGCGTCGTCGAGGCGGCGGTGCGCCAGGGCCCGACGGTGCGGCTCGTCGTGCGCCTCGACGACGGGAGCGCGCTCGAGGCGGCGGTGGCCTCGCTCGACCATCCGCTACCCGGCGACCGCGTCCGGGTGGACGTCGATCGCGCGGGCGTCGTCGAGCTGGTAGAGCCGGTGTCAGACACCGCGACGTGAGCGAACGTCCATTCGGATGTCCCTTCGGGACGAGGCGAGTGCGTCCTCGCAGCGTCGACTCGAGACCTGGAGCCGGCTCGCGGCGGCCCGAGCCTCGCCCCACCTGTGGACTCTTTGGTACGGATTCGACACGAAGAGGCCTTGACAAAGAAGAGTGTCTGACACCGCTGGCAGCGTTCGCACTGTTCGGAGGCGCGTGGTCGCCCACGGCCACGTGCAGGGCGTCTACTTCCGCGACACGCTACGCCGGCACGCGCTCGCCGCCGGGGTCGCCGGCTGGGCCCGCAACAACCGCGACGGGACGGTCGAGGCGGTCTTCGAGGGCGCGCCCGACGCGGTCGCCCGCCTCGTCGACCTCTGCCGCACGGGCCCACGCGGAGCGCGGGTCGACCGGATCGACGTGATCGAGGAGAGCCCGGAAGGCTTGAGCGGCTTCCGGATCGGGTAGCTGGCCCGCGGGCGGGAGCCCGAGGGGCCATGGTCAGCCCCCGTCGCGCGCTCCTCGACGCTTCCAGGCGCTCGGCCCTCCGCCCGCCGCGCGGCCCTCCCGAGCCCTGCTCGGCCCACCGCCCGCCGCGCGGCCCTCCCGAGCCCTACTCGACCTCGTCGTCCTCCAGCTCTCCTTCCCAGGGCTCGTCCTCATCGAGCTCGACCGGCTCCAGCAGGTCCTCCTCGAGGTCGGCCTCGATGCTCTCCGCTCCCCAGTCGTTCTCTCCGCCGAAGCCCTCGTCGTGCCACGGATCGCCCATCGGCTCTCCTCCTCCTCCTCGTCCTCATCGACGTCGTCCACGCGATCGCAACGGTTGCCGGCCGACGAGCTTAGCGCGACGGCTACTCCCACTCGATCGTTGCCGGCGGCTTCGAGGAGATGTCGTAGACGACCCGGTTGACGCCCGGGATCTCGTTGATGATCCGGCTCGAGATCGCCTCCAGCACGTCGTAGGGGAGCCGCGCCCAGTCCGCGGTCATCGCGTCCTCGGAGGTCACCGCGCGGACGACGATCGGGTACGCGTACGTGCGCTCGTCCCCCTGGACGCCCACGGAGCGGATCGCGGGCAGGACGGCGAAGCTCTGCCAGAGGTCGCGGTAGAGGCCGGCCCGGCGGATCTCCTCGAGCAGGATCGCGTCCGCGCGGCGGAGGATGGCGAGCCGCTCCTCCGTCACCTCCCCGACGATGCGGATGGCGAGGCCGGGGCCGGGGAAGGGCTGCCGCCAGACCATCCGCTCGGGCAGGCCGAGCTCCTCCCCCACCCGGCGCACCTCGTCCTTGAAGAGCAGCCGGAGCGGCTCGACCAGCTCCATGCGCATGTCGGCAGGGAGCCCACCGACGTTGTGGTGGGACTTGATCTTCGCCGCCAGGCCGTCCTCGCCGCCGCCCGACTCGATCACGTCCGAGTAGAGCGTCCCCTGGACGAGGAAGCGCACGTCGCCGAGCGAGCGCGCCTCCTCCTCGAAGACCCGGATGAACTCCTCGCCCACGATCCGGCGCTTGTCCTCCGGGTCGGTCACGCCGCGCAGGCGGGCGAGGAAGCGCTCCTGCGCGCGCACGTGCACGAGCGGCACGCGGAAGTGCCCGGTGAAGGTCTCCACGACCTGCTCCGCCTCCTGCTCGCGCAGGAGCCCGTGGTCGACGAAGACGCAGGTGAGCTGGTCGCCGACCGCCTTGTGCACGAGCAGCGCGGCCACCGCGGAGTCGACGCCGCCCGAGAGGGCGCACAGCACGCGCTCGGAGCCGACCGCCGCCCGGATCCGCTCCACCTGCTCCTCGATCACGGCCGCAGGCGTCCACGTCGGCGGCGCGCCCGCGACCTCGTACAGGAAGTTCTTCAGCAGCTCCTGCCCGTAGCGCGTGTGCACCACCTCGGGGTGGAACTGGACGCCGTAGAGCCGTCGCTCCCGATCCTCGAAGGCGGCGATCGGCGTCGTCGGCGAGGACGCGGTCACGCGCGCGCCCGCCGGGGGAGCGGTCACGGAGTCGCGATGGCTCATCCACACGACCTGCTCGCCGGGGAGGTCGTGGAACAGCTCCGACTCCTGCGCGGAGAGCTGGGCCCGGCCGAACTCGGAGCTGCCCGTGCGCTCGACCGCCCCGCCGAGCTCCCGCGCCATGAGCTGCATGCCGTAGCAGATGCCGAGGGTGGGGATGCCGAGCGAGAAGATGCCGGGATCGACCTCGGGCGCGCCCGGCTCGTAGACGGAGGCCGGGCCGCCGGAGAGGACGAGCGCGGCGGGGCGCCGCCGCGCGATCTCCTCGGCCGGCAGGCGGTGGCTGACGAGCTCGGAGTAGACACGCGCCTCGCGCACGCGCCGGGCGATCAGCTGGCTGTACTGGCCCCCGAGGTCGAGGACGAGGACCGGGTGCTCCTCTGCGGGAGCCTGCGGCGCCGGCAGCCGCGCGACGGTTGCGCTCATCGGCGGTAGTTGGGGGCGTCCTTCGTGATCGTGACCCCGTGCGGGTGGCTCTCCTGCAGGCCCGCCGGGGTGATGCGGACGAAGCGCGTGCGCTCCTTCAGCTCCGCGATCGTGGCCGCGCCGCAGTAGCCCATCGCCTGCCGGAGCCCGCCCACGACCTGGTGCACGATGGGGGCGAGGGGGCCCTTGTAGGGGACGCGGCCCTCGATACCCTCCGGGACGAGCTTGTCCACGTCTTCGACGTCCCCCTGGAAGTAGCGGTCCTTCGAGAAGGAGCGGGCCTTCATCGCGCCGAGCGAGCCCATCCCGCGGTACTCCTTGAAGCGCTCCCCTTGGGCGACGATGACGTCACCAGGGGCCTCGTCCGTGCCGGCGAGCAGGGAGCCGAGCATGACCGCGTCCGCCCCGGCCGCGATCGCCTTGGCGATGTCGCCCGAGGAGCGGACGCCGCCGTCGGCGATCACCGGCACGCCCTGCCCGGCGAGCGCCTGCGCCACCTCCCAGACCGCCGTCACCTGCGGCACGCCTACGCCGGCGACGACGCGGGTGGTGCAGATGCTGCCCGGCCCGACCCCGACCTTGACCGCGTCCGCGCCAGCGTCCACGAGCGCCCGTGCCGCCTCGCCGGTCGCGATGTTGCCGGCGACGACCTCGACCCCGTGCGCGGCCTTGACCTTCCGCACGACCTCGAGCACGCCCCGCGAGTGGCCGTGGGCCGTGTCCACGACGAGCACGTCCACCTCCGCGTCGACCAGCGCCGCCGCCCGCTCGAGCGCATCGTCGCCGACGCCGACGGCAGCGCCCACCCGCAGCCGGCCCTGCTCGTCCTTGGTGGCGTCCGGGTAGGCGATCCGCTTGGAGATGTCCTTGACGGTGATCAGCCCGCGCAGGCGCCCGTCGGCGTCCACCACCGGCAGCTTCTCCACCTTGTGGCGGTGGAGGATCTCCTCCGCCTCCTCGAGCGTCGTCCCCACCGGGGCGGTGATCAGGTCGCGGCTCGTCATCAGGGCCGAGACGGGCTGGGAGGTGTCCGTCTCGAAGCGCAGGTCGCGGTTGGTGAGGATGCCGACGAGGACACCCTCGTCGTCGGTGATCGGGACGCCCGAGATCCGGTAGCGCGCCATCAGCGCGAGCGCATCGGCGACAGAGTCGGACGGGTGCAGCGTGACGGGCTCGACGATCATCCCCGACTCGGAGCGCTTGACCTTGTCCACCTCCGCCACCTGGTCGGCGATCGAGAGGTTGCGGTGGACGATCCCGATCCCGCCCGCCCGCGCGAGCGCGATCGCGAGCCGCGCCTCGGTGACCGTGTCCATCGCCGCCGAGACGATCGGGATGTTCAGCGCGATCGCCGGGGTCAGCCGCGTGACCGTGGAGACGTCGTTCGGGAGCACGGACGACTCCGCCGGGACGAGCAGCACGTCGTCGAAGGTGAGCCCCTCCCGGCCGAACTTGCGCTCGAACGCGACGAGGCGCTCGAGCTCCTCCTGGCGCAGCTCGGTCTCCATGGAACGACGTTAGCAGGGCGCCTCGACGGCGGTCACGGAACCGGCCCCCGAGCTTCTCGAGCCTCCTGCGCGCCCCTACGAGCCGACCGGCTCGAGCTGGGCGACCTCGACCTCGGCCTCCAGAGAGGCCGCGAGCTGCGGGTCGAAGCGCCCCGCTCCGACCACGCGCACCGAGGCCGCGCCGGCGGCGACGGCGGCCCGCAGGGCGTCCTCCGGCTCGCGCTCCTCGACGATCGCGGCCAGGAAGCGGGCGAGCAGGACGTCGCCCGAGCCGACCTCCGAGACCGGCTCCAAGCGCGGCGCGTCGGCGCGCAGCAGGCGGGTGCGGCGGCCGAACCGGAGCAGCGCGAAGCAGCCGCTCTCCAGGGTGACGAGCACGTTGCGCGGGCCCAGCTCGGCGATCGCCTGCAGGGCCATGAGGAAGTCCTCCTCGTCCTGGAACTCCTGGCCGACGAGCTGCTCGGCCTCGCGCTGGTTGGGAGCGACGAGGAAGGGGGCAGCCGCGGCGCCGAGCTGGAGCGGCTCGCCGTCGCAGTCGAGGACGACGCGCACGTCGCGCCGCTGCAGGTCGCGGATCGCCTCGGCGTAGAAGGAGGTCGGGACCTTGCGCGGGAGCGAGCCCGCGAAGACGACGAAGTCGGCGCCGCGGGCGAGGTAGTGGAGCTTCTCCATCAGCGTCTCCAGCTCGGCGGAGGTCACCTCCGGGCCCCACTCGTTGATCTCGGTGTACGTGCCTGCGGTCGGATCGACGACGGCGGTCGAGGTCCGGGACTCGCCCCTGATGCGGACGAAGTCGTTCAGGATCGCCTCACCGGTCAGCTCCTCGACGATCCTCGTGCCGGTCCTGCCCCCGGCGAGCCCGGTCGCAACCACCGGCACCTGCAGGATCTTGAGCGCCCGGGCGATGTTGATCCCCTTCCCGCCGGCGAGGGTGAGGACGTCGCTCGAGCGGTGGCGGTAGCCGAGCTGGAAGACGGGGACGGTGAGCGTGCGGTCGAGGGCGGCGTTGAGGGTGACGGTGACGATCACGTGACCACCTTCCAGAGGTTCTCCAGCGTCTCCCGGACGTACCAGCGTGCCTTCGCTGCCAGGCCGGGCTCCGTCACCGTCGCGGCGGCGACGAGGTCGGCCGAGGCGAGCAGGCGACCCTGCGCGTAGACGTCGACGGTACCGAGCCGCTGCCCTCTGCGGACGGGCAGCGCGACCGCGGCGGGAGCGACTACGCGCTCGACCAGGGGCACGCCCTCGCGCACCGTCCGCACCGCCTGACGGCGGGCGACGAGCGCGACCGGCGGGCGCCCGTACCCCGTCTGCGCCTCCGCGTACACGCGCGCGGCGTCGATCGCGGCGATCCGCCGGTACCGGTCGAGCCCCCACGCGAGGAGCGTCCGCAGGGCCGCGTTGCGCTCCTCCCGCGAGCCGCTGCCGAGCACCGTCCCGTACACGGTCATCCCCCGCGCCCGCGCGGCGGCGGCCTGCGACCAGCCGGCCTCCTGCGTGTGTCCGGTCTTGCCGGCGAGGAGCGGGGGCCAGCTCGAGAGCAGGTCGTCCGTGGAGGGGAGCTCGCGGCCGCCAGGCAGGGTGACCGACGGCCGGGCGAGCGTGTCGCGCAGGAACGGGATCCCGAGCGCGTAGCGGAGCAGCAGCGTCGCGTCGCGCGCGCTCGAGACGTGGCCGGGGGCGTCCAGCCCGTGGGGGTTGCGGAAGGCCGTGTCGGCGAGGCCCAGCTCGCGAGCCTTCGCGTTCATCAGGGCGACGAAGCGGGCGAGCGAGCCGTGCCCGACGTGGAGGGCGAGCGCCTCGGCCGCATCGTTGGCGCTCCGCACGAGCATCCCGCGCAGGAGGTCGGCCACGCTCAGCTCCTCTCCGGCCCGCAGGAAGGCGGTCGACTCGCCGATCCTCGCCGCCCGCGCGCCGACGCGAACCGTGTCCGTGAGCCGCGCGCGCTCGAGCACGACGACCGCGGTCATCAGCTTGGTGATGCTCGCGATCGCCCGGGGCCGACGGGCGTTGCGCTCGGCGAGGACGGCGCCGTCCCCGCCGACGAGGTACCAGGCTGCGGCCTCGAGCCGGGGCGGCTGCGCAGCGAGGCCGGCCGAGTCGTCGCTCGACGCCGCAGCCGGGAACGCGAGCGCAGCGGCCACGGCGATCGCGGCAAGAGAGGCCCTGCACATCACCGGCGCGACACTGTACCCCCTGGGCACGGCGGCGACCGGTTGCCCTCGCCCGCTACCAGCCGGAGGCGGCCCACACCTGCGCGGCCAGGCGCTGGGCCTCGGCGGCGGCGGCGGTGCGCCAGTCCTCCTCGGTGTCCCGGTAGGCGTAGATCACCGACCGGGAGGCGGTGACGAGCGCGCTGGCCGGCCCGCTCGTGAACGCGCGCGCGACGTCGGCTGGAGTCGCCCCCTGCGCGCCGACCCCGGGAAGGAGCAGCGGCGCCTGGGGGAGCAGGCGGCGGACCTCGGAGACGGCGCGCGGGTGCGTCGCGCCGACGACCGCCCCCACGCTCGAGAGCCCGCGCTCGCCGACGAGGCCCTCGCCCCACTCGCGCACGAGCGCGGCGAGGTGCTGCCAGAGCGGCCGGCCGTCCGCGAGCACGAGGTCCTGCACGTCGGCCGCGCCCGCGTTCGACGTGCGCACGAGGAAGAAGACGCCGGCCGCATGCCGCCGGCAGGCGGCGAGGAAGGGCTCCACCGAGTCGTGACCGAGGTAGGGGCTCGCGGTCAGCGCGTCGGCGAGGGGCGGCGCGCCGTCGCGGGGCTCGAGGTAGGCGGCAGCGTAGGCGCGCGACGTCGATCCGATGTCGCCGCGCTTCGCGTCCACGAGCACGAGGAGCCCGGCTGCTCGCGCGTGCTCGCACACCTGCTCCAGCGCGCGCACGCCGTCGGCGCCGAGCGCCTCGAAGAAGGCGGATTGCGGCTTGACCGCGACGACGTACGGGCCGACCGCATCCACCATCCCGCGGCAGAAGCGGGCGACCGCGGAGGCCGCCGACGCGCGGCCGAGGACGGCCTCGCCGCGCAGCTCCATCGGCAGGAGGTCGAGGATCGGGTCGAGCCCGACCACGAGCTGGCTGCGCTTGCGCTCGACCGCCTCGGCGAGCCGGTCGGCGAAGGGGACGGCGTCCACGACCCGAAGGCTACGCGGCCAGGATCTCCGCCGGGTCGAGCGGGACGATTCGCAGCTCCGGTCCGGGGCGGCGGAGGAAGGCCGAGACGACGAGCAGCGCCTCCGCGTCCTCCGGCGCGTACGAGGGCGCAGCGTGCGCTACGTCGGCGAGGCCCGCCTCCACCTCGAGGCGGGCGCCGGGGCCAGGCGGCAGCGTCCGCACCGCGGCGATCCGTCCCCGGGCGACGAAGAAGGCGCGCCGGAAGCCGCGTTCACGGGCGGGTGCGAGCAGGCACACGCGGGCGCGCCGGAGGCGATCGAGCTCGGCGATCCGCGCGAGCGCCGCCTCGAGCGCCTCCAGTCGGTCGCGCAGGCGGGCGGCGTCCTCGAAACGCAGCTCCCGAGCGAGCCGGCGGAGCCGCGCGCGCAGGGCCGGAAGGGCGTCCGCGGGATCTGCCCCGGCGAAGGCCCCGAGCGCCTGCGCGGCCAGCCGAGCTCGGCTCGGGCCGGGCAGCGGCCCGAGCGGGCCCGGCTCGGCGACGACCGTCCAGCGCTCCCCGCGCCGGGCCAGGTAGACGTGCCGGCCGGAACGGAGGGCGCGCGCGTTCGCCGGCGGCCGCAGCTCGCGGATCAGTCGCAGCTCCTCGAGCGCGGCCTCCAGCTCCGAGCCCAGGGGGCGCCACTCGACCTCCTCGAGCGCCCCCAGCGCAGCCTCGACGGCAGGCCGCTGCCGCGCTCCGGCGAAGTACGAGCGGAGCCGCGCGCGGAGGTCGCGCGCCTTGCCCACGTAGAGGACGAGACCGTTCCGGTCGCGGAAGAGGTAGACGCCCGGCGCCGCCGGCGCGCCAGCGATCAGGGAACGGCGGGCGTGGAGGCGGCGGGCCCGGGGCGCCGCCAGCTCGAGCACGTCGCCGAGGGTGCGCGCTCCCCGCTCCTGCGCCAGCCCGAGCAGCGCGATCAGGATCTCCGCGGTCGCGAGAGCGTCGGGGAGGGCCCGGTGGCAGGGCTCAACCGACGTTCCGAAGAAGCGGGCCAGCGCGGCCAAGGAGAAGCGCTCGCTGCGGTGGGCGAGCAGGCGGCGGGCGAGCCAGACCGTGTCCACGACCGGGGCGACCACCCGCCGGCCGGTGAGCCGGTCGACCTCCAGCTCGAGGAAGGCGAGGTCGAAGCGGGCGTTGTGGGCGGCGAGCGGGGCCTCGCCCGCGAAGGCGAGGAAGGCGCGCAACGCCACGTGCGACGGAGGTGCTGCATGCAGCTCGGCGGCGCGAATCCCGGTCAGCGCGGTCACCGCCGCCGGCAGGGGCAGATCGGAGCGCACGAGCGTCTGGAAGCTTCCGGCGGGTTCGAGCGCGCGTACGCGGACGGCGCCGACCTCGCAGATCCGGGAGCGAGCCGGAGAGAGGCCGGTCGTCTCCAGGTCGAAGACGACCAGCTCGGCCTCCCCGATCGGCGTCGTCGCCGCGAGGGCAGCTCCAGGCGCAGCCTCGGCGAGCCCGACTCGCGCACCGAGCCAGGCCAGGCGCGCGTCCCCCTCCACGACGCCGGCGACGAGCGAGCGCGCGAGCGACGCCGGGGCCCGCTCGAGGGCGAAGAGGACGCGTGCGGCCTCCTCCGGAGAGACGGCGCCGCGGCGTGCGTGCAGGAGCTCGACGAGCCGGTCGGCGGCATCGAACGCGAGCTGCACGAGGCCGGAGACTAACGAACATACGTTCGCAGCGCCACTCTCGGTGCGCCCCCGTGTCGCGCCCCGGTGTCAGACACCAAATCCCGTCAAGGGCACTTCGTGCCGATTGCGTAACAATGTGCCCACAGGCAGCTCGCGCGCGGATTCGCGACGCCACGAGTTCTGGAGAGGACAGACGTGGCGGCAGACATGTCCCGGCTTGCGCCCCCTCGCAGGAGCGAGGCGATCGCGGTGTCTGACACAGCCGGAAACGTCGCGACGACGCGAGGGGCCGCCCGCAGGCGGCCCCTCGCCCAGCCGACGCGCGGCGAGCCGCTACTTGACGGCGGCCTTGAGCGCGCTCCCGGCGGAGAACTTCGGAACGGTCGTCGCCGGGATCATGACCTTCGCACCGGTGCGCGGGTTGACGCCCATGCGCGCCGCGCGCGCAGAGGTCGAAAACTTGCCGAAGCCCGTGAAGGTGACCGAGTCACCTCTCTTGAGCGCGTCGGTGATGGTCTCGAGCACCGCATCGACAGCGGCACCGGCGTCGCTCTTCCGCAGGCCGGTCTTCGCTGCCACGGCGTCTACGAACTCCTGCTTCGTCACTGTCCCTCCTCCTGACGTCGGGATCGGAATGCTCCGGGCCGAGGGAGCCTAACAGCCCTCGTGATTTGGCTCAACCATGCCGTTTTGCGGCGGTTTTTCGCAGCGCTCGAAGCTCCGCGGCCCGGTAGAGCGCCCGCAGGCGGACGCCGAGGCGCGCGAGCGTGTCGGAACCTCCCTCCTCGCGGTCGACCACGCAGACGGCGTTCCGGACGACGAGCCCCTCCGCACGCAGGGTCGACACCGCCTCGGCGAGGGCGCCGCCGGTCGTGACCACGTCCTCCAAGAGGCACACGATCTCGCCCGGCTCGAACGGGCCCTCCACGCGGTTCGCGGTGCCGTGCTCCTTCGTCTCACCGCGGACGATGATGAAGGGCAGACCGGACGCCATCGCCGTGGAAGCCGCCAGCGCAACCGCTCCGAGCGCCGGCCCCGCCAGCCGGACGGCCTCCGGCTC
>DATMAP010000152.1:0-16612 GCA_035559835.1 Gaiellaceae bacterium | reverse complement strand
GAGTGCCCCCGGCAAGAATCGAACTTGCGCACGCGGTTTAGGAAACCGCTGCTCTATCCACTGAGCTACGGGGGCGCCGGGCAAGGGTAGCGCCGCGCGCGGGTACGTAGTTCCCGGCAGCGGGGATCCGGGAGGACGGCGATGCGCCCGCTCGCCGGCCGCTCGCAGACTGGGAGGCAGCGCAGAGCGAGGGAAGGAACGCACATGTCCAGCGACACCCTGTCGGTCATCGACAACCGCACCGGGAAGAGGTACGAGATCCCGATCGAGGACGGGGCGATCCGGGCGACCGAGCTCCGGAAGATCAAGGTCGCCGAGGACGACTTCGGCCTCCTGAGCTACGACCCCGCCTTCCTCAACACCGCCTCCTGCCGGAGCGCGATCACGTACATCGACGGCGACGCGGGCATCCTCCGCTACCGGGGCTACCCGATCGAGCAGCTCGCCGAGCGGAGCACGTACCTGGAGACGGCCTACCTGCTCCTCTTCGGGGAGCTGCCCACGGCGGCGGAGCTCGCGGCCTGGGTGGACGAGATCACGCACCACACCTTCGTCCACGAGAGCATGAAGCGCCTGATGGAGGCGTTCCGCTACGACGCGCACCCGATGGGGATGCTCGTCTCGGCGGTGGCCGCGCTCTCCACCTTCTACCCGGAGGCGGCGGCCGTCGACGACCCCGAGAACCGGCTGCTGCAGGCGAAGCGGCTGATCGCGAAGGTGCCGACGATCGCCGCCTGGGCCTACCGGCACTCGCGGGGGCTGCCCTACGTGTACCCCGACAACGAGCTCGGCTTCACCGGGAACTTCCTCTCGATGATGTTCCGCATGGCGGAGCCGCGCTACCTCGCCGATCCGGTGCTGGAGCGGGCGCTCGAGGTCCTCTTCATCCTCCACGCCGATCACGAGCAGAACTGCTCGGCGAACGCGATGCGCTCGATCGGGTCGAGCAGGGTGGATCCCTACAGCGCGCTCGCCGGGGCGGCGGCGGCGCTCTACGGCCCGCTCCACGGGGGGGCGAACGAGGCGGTGTTGCGCATGCTCGCCGAGATCGGCGACGTCGGCCGCGTCCCCGAGTACGTCGAGCGGGTGAAGGCCGGCGAGCTCCGGCTGATGGGCTTCGGCCACCGCGTCTACAAGAGCTACGACCCGAGGGCGCGGATCATCAAGCAGACCGCCGATGCCGTCTTCGAGGTGACGGGCCGCAACCCGCTGCTCGACGTCGCGCTCGAGCTGGAGAAGATCGCGCTCGAGGACGAGTACTTCGTCTCGCGGAAGCTGTACCCGAACGTCGACTTCTACTCCGGGCTCATCTACCAGGCTCTCGGCCTGCCGGTGGCGATGTTCCCGGTCATGTTCGCGATCCCGCGCACGGCCGGCTGGCTCGCGCAGTGGCTCGAGGGTATCGCCGACCCGGAGCAGAAGATCGCCCGCCCGCGGCAGGTGTACACGGGTGCGCCCGAGCGCGAGTACGTCCCGCTCGAGCGGCGCTCGCGCGACCTCGTCCCGCGCTGAGCGGCGAGGCGAGGCTGGAGGGAGCTACTCGGAGCGGCCGCCGTCCTCGTCGTGGCCCGCCTCGCCGAAGGCGCGCAGCCGTTCGGCGTACTCGGCCAGGCGAGCCGCGACCAGCCCGTGCACGCTCTCGGCCGGGAACGTCCCGTCCTTGCGGCGGCGCCCCGCCGGGCGGCCGGTGAGGAGCTCGATCCCCTCGTCGATCGTCCGCACCGTCCACACGTGGAACCGCCCCGCGCGCACGGCCTCGACCACCTCCTCGTCGAGCATCAGGTTGCGCACGTTCGCCGCCGGGACGATCACCCCCTGCGCCCCGGTCAGCCCCTGCGCCTTGCAGATGGCGTAGAAGCCCTCGACCTTGTGCGTGACGCCGCCGACCGCCTGGACGTTCCCGTGCTGGTCGACCGACCCCGTGACCGCGATCCCCTGCCGGAGCGGCAGCCCGGAGAGCGCGGAGAGGAGCGCGTACAGCTCGGTCGAGGAGGCCGAGTCGCCCTCGATCTCGTCGTAGGACTGCTCGAAGGTCAGGGTGGCGGAGACGGGCAGCGGCCACTCCTGCGCGTACGTCGCCGCCAGGTAGCCGGAGAGGATGAGGAAGCCCTTGGAGTGGATCGGCCCCGACAGCTCGATCTCCCGCTCGATGCTCTCGATGCGGCCGCGTCCGAGCGAGACGCGCGCGCTCACCCGGCTCGGGCGCCCGAAGACGTGGTCGCCGAGGTCGAGGATCGCGATCCCGTTCACCTGGCCGACGCGCTCGCCGTCCGTGGCGATCGTGATCACGCCGTCTGCGATCAGCTCCCGGATGCGCTCCTCGAGCAGGTTCGAGCGGTACTCGCGCTTGCGGATAGCGAGGTCGACGTCGGCCGCCTCCACCAGCTCGTGGCCCTTACGTTCGGCCCAGAAGCTCGCCTCCGAGACGACGTCGGAGATCTCGAGCAGGCGCGCCGAGAGCTTGCGCTGGCTCTCGCGGAGGCGTGCGCCGTGCTCGATCAGGCGCGCCACGGCCGCCCGCTCGAAGTGGCGCAGGCCGTTCTCGCGCACCCAGCGGCTGACGAAGGCGGCGTAGTTGCGCTCGTGCTCGCGCGTCCAGTCGAGCTCCGGCGAGAAGTCGGCCTTGACCTTGAACAGCTCGCGGAAGTCCTCGTCGAGCTGGTAGAGGAGGTGGTAGAGCACGGGCGAGCCGAGGAGGACGACCTTGACGTCGAGGGGGATCGGCTCGGGCCGCAGGGTCGCGAGCGGCACGGCGCTGAACTCCTCGCCCAGGCTCTCGATCCTCACCTCGCGGGCGCCGAGCGCGCGCTTGAGCGCCTCCCAGGCGAAGGGGTGGCGCAGCACGTCGAGCGCCTCGAGCACGAGGAAGCCGCCGTTGGCCCGGTGGAGCGCGCCGGGCTTGATCTCCCGGAAGTCGGTGACCATCGTCCCGAACGAGGCCCGATACTCGATGCGCCCGACGAGGTTGTAGTAGGTCGGGTTTCGCTCCACGATCACCGGCGCCCCGGCGGCGCCGCCGTTGTCGACGAGCACGTTGACGCGGTAGCGGCCGAAGTCGGGCGGGCGGGCGCCCGGGAGGCCCGGGGGGAGCGGCGGCATGGCCTCCCCGCCCCCGCGGAAGTCGCCCACGTGCTCGAGGATGTCCGCCTTGACGTTGGCGAGGTACGCGAGGACCTCGGCGCGGTCGCCGAAGCGTTCCTCGAGCTCGTGCAGGAGCGGCTCGATCGCGAAGAGAGCCACGTCGCGCTCCAGCTCGCGCAGCCGCCGGGCGGCCTCCTGCTCGAGGCGACGCACCTGGCGCAGGAAGCCGGCCGCCCGCTCCTCGACGGCGGCGGTCGCTTCGGCGATCGCGGCCCGCTGCTCCTCGGGGAGCTGCTCGAACTGCTCGCGCGTGAGGGGCTTGCCGTCCACGAGCGGGATCGAGGCGACGCCCAGAGGCGTCGTCCGCAGCGCGATCATCCGCTCCGCCGCGAAGCTGGTCAGCGCCTCCTCCTCCCGCTCGCGCTCCGCGGCGATCTCCGCGACGATCTCCCGCTGGCGCCGGTCGTACTCCTCGCTCTCGAACGCGCGCGGGATCTCGCGGCGCGCGCTCTCCACCAGCTCGTCCATGGCACGCGCGAGCTCGGCGCCACGGCCGGCGTCCAGCTCGATCACGTTCGGCCGGTCTCCGGTCGCGAAGTCGTGGACGTAGACCCAGTCCGACGGCACGGGCCTGGTCGCGGCGAGGGCGCGCAGCTCGTCGAGGACCGTGGTCAGGCGGCCCGAGCCGGGAAGGCCCGAGACGAAGAGGTTGAACCCGCGGGTGCCGACGGCGAGGCCGTACTCGAGCGCGTCGAGCGCGCGCGGCTGCCCGATCGTGCCGACCAGCGGCTCCACCTCCGCGGTCGAGGCGAAGGGGAGGCGGTCCGGGTCGATCCGGCGCCGGAGCTGCTCGGGCCGTAGCTCCAAGCGGCGCCTGCCCGTGCGCGGCTGCGCTGGCTCGGCAGGTCCCACGGGCGGATCCTAGGCGTCCTCCCCGCTCCCGTGCGGAGGTGGCCCGCCCGGTAGACTCGGCCGCCGATGCGTCGGAGCAAGCTCCTGCTCGCCGTGGCTGCCGTCCTGGCCGCCGCCATCGCGGCGGTCGCGATCGCCTTGACCGTACGCGACGGCGGCTCGGGTCGTCTCCAGACCACGGCTTGGGCGGGTGCCGTGTGCACCAGCCTGTCCGAGTGGCGGAGCTCCATCACCGCGCTCGCGGACGTGTCCGGTGGCACGCTGACCAAGGAGTCCCTCCGGGAGAAGCTCGCGGCCGCCGAGGATGCGACCGCGAAGCTGACCGCCGACCTGCGGGCGCTGGGCCCGCCCGACCTGGAGGCGGGGGACGACGTGAAGCGGGAGCTGGATGCGTCCGTCACCGCGCTCGAGTCCACGTACGCCGAGCTGCGGGCGGGCGCGCAGGACGCGCTCGACGCCGAGGACCCGGCCTCCTTCCTGCGCTCGCTCGCGCGGCTCGCCCCCACGTTCCAGCGGCTCCTCGACCAGATCGCCGGAACGGTGGAGACGCTGCAGAACGCGGACGTGGCCGCGGAGGCCCGGGCCGAGCTCGAGCGCGCCTTCGCCGAGGCCGAGCCCTGCCGGGCGCTGACCGCCGAGGGTTAAGAACGCGCAGAGCCGGGTCTCGCCTCCTCCCGCCCTCGCGGCGGTGACCGCTACCATCCGCCCCGATGAGCTTCCTCCTCGCCTTCGTCATCCCCATGGCGCTCGGCCTCTGGGCGCAGCATCGCGTCAAGAGCACGTTCGCCCGCAACCTCGAGGTCCCGGTCAGCCATGGGCTCACCGGGGCGGAGGTGGCGCGGCGCATCCTCGACGCGAACGGCCTGCACGAGGTGCCGGTCGAGGAGACGCCCGGCGACCTCTCCGACCACTACGACCCGCGCAGCCGCTCCGTGCACCTCTCCCCCAGCGTCTACCGGGGCCGCTCGGTCGCCTCCACCGCCGTGGGGGCGCACGAGGTCGGGCACGCGCTCCAGCACGCGCAGGCGTACGCCTTCTTCCGCTTCCGCAGCGCGCTCTTCCCCGCCGTCCAGTTCGCCTCCAACGTCTGGCTCCTGTTCCTGATCGGCGGCTTCTTCCTGAACATCGTCGGCTTCATCGTCGTCGCCGTCGCGCTCTATGCGATCGCGGTCCTCTTCCAGCTCGTGACGCTCCCGGTCGAGTTCGACGCCTCGCGGCGTGCGAAGCAGCAGCTCAGCGACCTCGGCTTCGTCGCCGCGAGCGAGAGCGCGGGCGTCAAGAGCACGCTGACCGCGGCTGCCTGGACGTACGTCGCGGGCGCGCTGGCGGCGGTGGCGATGCTCCTCTACTACCTCTCGCTCCTGCAGAACCGCTAGCTCAGCGCTCGCGCGGCATCCAGCTGAAGCGGCGCAGGGCGACGAGGAGCCCGGCGACGCCCCAGGCGGCGACGACGCCGAGCGCGCCCGGACGTGAGAGGAGCGAGTCGCCGTCCAGGTAGACGCCGTTGACGAGGTCGAGGAAGTAGGTGAGCGGAAGGACGTCCGCGATCGCCTGCAGGTAGTCGGGGAAGTCGCGGGTCGGCCCGAAGGAGCCGGAGAGGAACGCCATGGGGAGGAGGACGACGTTGACGACGGCGGAGGAGCCCTCGGCCGAGCGGATCAGGGCCGCAGCCCCGATCCCCATCGCCGCGAAGCAGGCGACGCCGAGGACGACGGCGCCGGCGAAGCCGAGCACGTTCGCCGGCCGGCTCGCGCCGAAGAGCGTCACGCCGAGCACGAGGAGCGCCACCGCCTGCAGGGCGAACACGGTCAGCGTCGACAGGAGCACGGCGGCGATGTACGTCGCCGGCGGGAGCGGGGTGGCGCGGAGCCGCTTGAGGATCCCGGCCTCCCGGCGGCCGACGAGGATGATGGCGAGGCCGGCGAACGCCGTGTTCGCCGCTCCGTACGCGAACAGGCCGGCGAGGAGCACGCTGCCCGCGGGCACCCCGTCGATCTCGTCCGAGTAGACGGAGCTGAGCAGGGCGTAGAGCAGGAGGGGGAAGACGAAGACGAAGATCGCGGCCTCCCGGCTGCGCCAGAACATCCGCTGCTCGGCGGCGAGCTGGTGCAGGACGAGCCTCACGTCTCCGCCTCCTCGGCGAGGAGCTCGAGATAGACATCCTCGAGCGTCGGTCGCAGCACCTCCAGGTGCTCCAGCTCCCGCCCGGCCGCCAGCGCCTCGGCGGTCAGCTCGTGCAGGACGCGGGTCGGCTCCTCCGTCTGGATCACCACCGGGGCGCCATCTCGGCGGAAGCGGATCTCGGTCTTGCCGCTCGCGCCGATCAGCTCCGCGGGCGTTCCCAGGCGGACGATGCGGCCGGCGTCGATCACGGCCACCCGGTCGGCGAGCTGCTGCGCCTCGTCCAGGTAGTGCGTCGTCAGCAGGATCGTCGTGCCGAGCGAGCGGAGCGAGCGGATCGTCTCCCAGGCCGTGCGCCGCGCGGACGGATCGAAGCCCGTCGTCGGCTCGTCGAGGAAGAGCAGGTCGGGGTCGCCGACGAGGGCGAGCGCGAGGTCGAGGCGCCGTTTCTGGCCCCCCGAGAGCGTCCGCACGCGAGCGTCGCCCTTGTCCGCGAGCCCGGCGAGCTCCAGGACCTCGCCGACGTCACGCCGGCGGCGGTAGTACCCGGCGAAGATGCGCAGGAGCTCCCGGACGGTCAGGTTGGAGACGAGCTCGGAGTGCTGGAGCACGACGCCGATCCGCTCCCGCAGCGCTCGGGGCGCCTTGCCGGGGTCGTGGCCGAGGACGAGGACCTCCCCGCCGTCGCGGGTCCGGAAGCCCTCGAGGATCTCGACCGTCGTCGTCTTCCCCGCCCCGTTCGGGCCCAAGAGGCCGAAGACCTCGCCTTCGGCGACCTCGAAGCTGATCCCGCGCAGCGCGGTGACGCCGTCGTACGACTTGCGCAGGTCGTGGACCGAGATCGCGGCCGGCATCGAGCGCTCGCTCACCCCTCCGGCCGGGGCCGGTCGGAGTCGGCAGGCGCTGGCTGGGCACGGGCGACGGGCACGCGGCGAGGATAGACGCGGGTAGGGTCCCGGGCGTGCAGACGCTGCGCTTCGTGCTCTGCGACGTCTTCACCGACCGCCCCCTGGCCGGGAACCAGCTCGCCGTCTTCACCGACGCGCGCGAGCTGGACGCGGCCACGATGCAGGCCCTCGCCCTCGAGCTCGGCTTCTCGGAGACTGCCTTCGTGCTCCCGCCGGAGCGGGGCGGGCACGTGCGGCTGCGGATCTTCAGCCCGCGGGAGGAGATGCGCTTCGCCGGCCACCCCACGCTGGGGGCCGCCTTCGTGCTCGCCGCCCCGCTCCAGCTCGGCGTGATCGGGCTGGAGACGGGCGCCGGGCTCGTCGAGGTGGCGCTCGAGCGGGACGAGGCGGGGCGGATCACCTTCGGCCGCATGCGCCAGCCCGTCCCCCGCGTGCTTCCGGTGCAGCACCCCGAGGCGGTGCTCGCCGCGCTCGGCGTGCCCGGGTCGGCGCTCCCGGTCGAGCTGTACGACAACGGCGCTACCCACATCTTCGTCACGCTCGAGGAGGAGGACGCGGTTGCGGCGCTCGCGCCCGCGAGCCAGGCGATCGCGCAGCTCGGCGTCACGGGGGTGAACTGCGTGGCCGGCTCCGGGCGCCGCTGGAAGAGCCGCATGTTCTGGGCGCTCGGCGAGGACGCGGCCACCGGGTCGGCCGCAGGCCCCCTCGCCTGTCACCTCGCCCGGCACGGGGCGATCGAGTGGGGCAGCGAGATCGTGATCTCGCAGGGGGCGGAGCTCGGCCGGCCCTCGACGCTGTACGCGCGCGCCGAGGGGGCCGGCGGGGAGATCACCGCCGTCGAGGTAGGTGGACAGGCCGTCGTCGTCGCCCGCGGCGAGTTCCGGCTCTAGATCGGGGCGCCGAGCAGGAGCGCCGCTTGCCAGAGCTGGAGCTTCGGCGTCCGCAGCGACGACGTCTGCCTGCTCTGCCGAGCGCGCGCTCGGCGCATCAGCGCTTCGGCCCGGGCCGTGGCAGCTCGCGCCGCCGCGGCAGGGTCGGGCGCTCCGGCTCCCCCGGGACGTACTCGACAGCGGGCACGCGTCCTCGCGGCTGCGGGTAGAGCAGCATCAGCTCCCGCTCCTCGTCTCCGATGCCGACGCGGACCGGCAGCCCGAGAGCCTCGAGCTCCCGCGCCTGGAGCGGGTGGTCGTGGGTCCACGTTCCGGTCGCGAGGAGATGGGCCACCTCCGCGGCTCGCTCGGGATCCAGGTGCCGCTCGAGGAGCCGGCGTGTGAACGCCTCCACCTGCGCGACGGCCTTGCGGGCGATGTCGGCCAGGATCAGCGTCTCGTCCTTTCGGACTCCCGGCCACTCGAGCGAGGCGAGGATTGAGGCTGCAGGGTACTGGCCGAGCTGTGGGTCGACCGGGCCGAGCGCCGCGTGCGGATCGAGCACGATCTCGTCGGCCGCGAGAGCGATGAGCGTGCCTCCGCTCATGGCGTAGTGAGGGACGACAGCCGTCACGTGCCCGTCGTGATCGGCGAGCGCGGATGCGATCTGTCGCGCCGCGACGACGAGCCCGCCCGGCGTGTGCAGGATGATCTCGATCGGATGCCCGGGCGGCGTCGCGCGGATCGCCCGCAAGGTGCTCTCGGCGTCGTCGATGTCGATGTAGCGAACGAGCGGGAAGCCGAGGAGCGACATCGTCTCCTGGCGGTGGATCAGCGTGATCACCGTTGCGCCGCGAGCGCGCGAGATGCGCTCGAGGCTCCGCCGCCGGCGCTCGATCAGCACGTACCGCTGAACGGCCGGCTGCAGCGATACGAGGATGAAGAAGAGCCAGAGGAGGCTCAGAGGGTCGACGGCATCCTCCTTCGGTCAGCTGTCGTCCGAGCTACGCCGCTCACCCTTCGGCCCACGCCTCCGCCGTCGCTGTGCGGTTCCGCGTGGAAGACGAGCTCCGTTGCATCTCCGCTAGCCATGTCCCTGTGTCCTCCGTCCGGTACGGGGGCCCGGCTCGCTCGCGGTGCCGGAGGCCGGCCTGGCCAGCCTACCAACGCGCCTCGGCTCAGCTCGCCAGTCGGGTGAGCACCGGGCCCCTGCGAGATCGCGGGCTACGGCTACTGCGCACGCCACTCGCGCTCCTTCCGGGACATGCGCCTGCACCTGGCCTGCGCTCCCCACGGGACACCGCGGGCGGCGGCGCTCGTGATCCTGCCGCAGGCGCTCCGCGGAGGCGAGACGGTGGTCTGCGACCTGGGCTACGCGGGGCGCGAGTTCGACTCGACGCTGGCTAGCCTGGACGTGCGCGTCGTGCGTCCCACACGTCGCGACAAGCCCGACCGGAGCCTGTACCTGGCGACCATCCCGGCGGCGCGCTCGCTGCCTGCATTCGCCTCAACCACCAGCTCGGCCGTCCGAGTCGAGCAATCGTCGACTACACGGCGTAGCTGTGTGGCCTCAACCACCTAGGGCCAGCCGACGCGCTTTCGCTCCTCGAGCATCCGGGCGACGAGCTCGCTCGCGCGCTCCGCGGCCGCGCGCGGCGGCTCGCCCTCGTTTCGCCACACCGCGTAGGCGACCGTGAACACGTCGCCGGCGCCGGTCGTCTGCACGCCGTGCACCTTCCACGCCGCCGGCACGTGCTCGTCCTCCCCCTCGAGGTAGAGGATGCATCCCTCCGAGCCGTAGGTGACCAGGATCTCGCGCACGCCGAGCCGGCGCGCGTGGCGCTCCTCGAAGGAGGCTCCTGCGAGGACGACCGCCTCGTCCTCGGCCAGCTTGAGGACCGAGATCGTCTCCAGCAGGGCCGGGTCGAAGGCCGCGTCGACCCGCAGCGGCCCCAGCTCGGGAACGCGAACGAGGCCTTGGCCGTCGTACGAGACGACGCGCCCTCCCCTGCCCAGCGCGGCCAGCGCCTCCGCGGGGAAGTCGCTGCGCAGGAGCGGGGCGACGTGCACCCAGGTCACATCGTCGGCGAGGGCGTCCGCGTCCGCCGGTGACCAGGGCTCGCCGATCGCCTCCACCGTCATCGTGCGCCGCTCGCCCTCGTAGCGGAACCCGAACGCGTTCGTCGAGCGGGCCGGGAGCGTGGTCACCGAGACCCCGAGCCCTCCGAGGGTGGCCAGGACCGGCTCGAACAGGCCGCGGTCGCGCTCCGCGTAGCGCGTCAGGATCTGGCCGCTCCGCCCGAGCAGGCGCAGCGTCTGCGCCGCGAACGAGGGGCAGCCGCCCGGGCTGGGCGGCAGCCCGTCGATCCGGTCGACGGCCACGTTTCCGGCCACGGCGAGCTTCGGCACCCCGTGAGCCTAGTGCCGCGTGCGGCCCCGCCTCGCGCGTGTACGCTCGCCGCGATGGCGCGCACGGTCGGGATCGGGCTGGTCGGCGTCGGCTGGATGGGCCGCGTGCACAGCGCCGTGTACCGCCGCGTGCGCGACCACTACCCCGAGTGTGCAGGCCTCCCCCGGCTCGTGATCGCCGCCGACGAGAGCGAGGAGCGTGCCCGCGAGGCGGCCGAGCGGCTCGGCTTCGAGACCTGGTCGACCGACTGGCAGGCGGTGGTCGAGCACCCCGACGTGGAGGCCCTGAGCATCACCGTGCCCAACCATCTCCACCGGGAGGTGGCGCTGGCGGCGGCGGCGGCGGGCAAGCACATCTGGATCGAGAAGCCCGCCGGGCGCGTCCCCGAGGAGACGGCGGAGATCGCGGCGAGCGTCGCAGCGGCAGGCGTGCGCTCGCTCGTCGGCTTCAACTACCGGCAGGCACCGGCCGTGCAGCACGCGCGGCGGCTGATCGCCTCCGGCGCTCTCGGCGTCATCGACCATTTCCGCTCGCAGTGGGTCGCCGCCTACGCGGCGAGCCCGCAGGGCGTCCTGAGCTGGCGCTTCCGGCGCGACCGGGCCGGGCTCGGCATCCTCGGCGACCTCGGCTCCCACGCCGTCGATCTCGCCCAGTTCCTGCTCGGCCCGATTGCGAGCGTGACCGCGCGGACCGAGACGGTCGTGGCCGAGCGGCCGCTACCGAGGGAGGCGGGAACACACTTCGACGTCGTCCAGGGCGGCGAGCTCGCTCCCGTCGAGAACGAGGATGTCGTCTGGAGCATCGTCCGCTTCGAGCGGGGGGTCACGGGGACGATCGAGGCGAGCCGCGTCGCGGTCGGGCCCCAGGCGCGGTACGCGTTCGAGGTGCACGGGTCGCGTGGTGCGCTCGCCTGGGACTTCGAGCGCATGAACGAGCTGGCGCTCTTCCTCCCGCTCGAGACGGGCGACGCCGGCTACTCCCGCGTGCTCATGGGCCCCCGGCACGAGCCCTTCCCGCGCTTCCAGCCCGGCCCCGGGCTGCCGATGGGCTACGACGACCTGAAGGTGGTCGAGGCGGCGCTCTTCCTGCAGTCGGTGGTCGACGGCGAGCAGCGCGAGCCGGGAGTCGCCGAGGCGCTCGCGGCGGCGAAGGTGATCGCGGCCATGGCGCGCTCCGCTGCGAGCGGCCGCTGGGAGCCGGTCGGCGAGCTCTCCCTCACCTCCTCGTAGGCGGAGGCGCCGTCGAGCGGCGCACGACGAGCGAGGGCGGGAGCAGCCTCTGGCGCGGCGGCGCTTCCACCCCCTCGTCGATCCTCCGCAGGAGCAGCTCGATACCGATCCGCGCGAGCTCCTCGCGGGGCTGCACCACGGTCGTGAGCGAGACCCGCGCCAGTCCCGCCGCCTGGATGTCGTCGAAGCCGACCACCGAGACGTCCCTCGGCACGGTCCGGCCCAGCTCCTCCACGGTCTCGAGCAGGTCCAGGGCGAGGAGGTCGTTCGAGGCGAAGAGGGCGGTGACGGGATCATCCCGCTCGAGCAGCTCGCCGACGACGCTGCGGAGGCTGTCGTCGCTCCGCAGGTAGGCCGGGCGCGTGAGGCGCAGCACCAGCTCGGCTCCGCTCGGGACCCCTGCCCGGGAGAGCGCCCGGATGTAGCCGTCGAGGCGCGTGCTGTCCGTCTGCTGCTCGACGAGGTCGCTGGAGAGGTACGCGATCCGGCGATGGCCGAGCTCGAGGAGATGCGAGACGGCGAGCTCCGCGCCGCGCCGCTCGTCGATGGCAACGCAGTCGGCTTCGTCCTCCCACTGGCTGACGATCGCGACCGCGACGCCGTCCGTGCGGAGCTGGGCGAGCGTGGACGGCTCACCGCTGAACTGCAGCATGAGGATCCCGGCGACGCGGTGCTCGAGGAGCATCTCGATCTTCTGCCGCTCCCTCGCGGGGTGGCCGTCGGTGTTGCAGATCATCGTCGCCAAGCCCGCAGCAGCGAGGCGCTGCTCGGCGAGCTTGGCGAGCTCGGAGAAGAACGGGTTCGCCAGGTCTCCGACGACGATGCCGACCGTGGTGGTACGACGCTGGACCAGGTTGCGCGCGAGGACGTTGGGCCGGTAGCCGACCGCGCTGGCGGCGGCGAGCACGCGCTGGCGCGTCGCGGGCGAGACGCCGGCCGCTCCGCGGATGACGTTCGAGACGGTGGACTTGGAGACACCTGCGACCCGCGCGACGTCGCGGATCGTCGGCGCCCGCGCCGGCGCCCTCACTTGAGCGCTCCGAGCGTGAGTCCGCGCACGAGGTGCCGCTGGACGAGCAGCGCGAAGATCACGATCGGGAGGGCCCCGACGACACCGGCCGCGCTCATCGCCGCCCAATCGGTGTCGATGCGCCCGATCAGGGTCGCGGTCCCGCGCGGCATCGTCATCGCGTCCGGGGTCGCGGTGAGGACGAGGGCGAAGAGGAACTCGTTGAAGGTCACGATCACGGCGAAGATCGCCGTGGCGACGAGCCCGGGTGCGGCCAGGGGGACGACGATCCGGCGGAAGGCCGAGAGCCGGGAATCGCCGTCGACCATCGCCGCCTCCTCGAGATCGACCGGGATCTCGCGGAAGAAGCTCTCCATCATCCAGACGACGAAGGTGACGTTCAGGGCGGTGTAGACGATGATTAGCCCGGTCCAGGTGTCGAGCAGGTCGAGCCTCAGGATCAGCAGGTACACCGGGACCAGGAGCACGACCGGCGGCACGATGCGCATCGTCAAGAGCGCCAGGCCGATGCGCCGCTCGAGCCGGAAGACGAGCCGGAACCGGGCGATGGCATAGGCGCCGAGCGAGCCGAGCACGAGGCTGACGAGCACGGACACGCCCGTCACGACGATCGAGTTGAGCAGGAAGCTGTCGAACTGCTTCTCCGCGAAGAGCGCTTGGTAGTTGTCGAACGAGGGCGCATGGGGGAAGAGCGTCGCATCCTGCGTGATCTCCTTGTTCGACTTGAGGGACGTGGACAGCATCCAGTAGATGGGCACGAGCACGATTGCGAGGACGACCCCGATGCCGAGGATGCGTGCGAGGCGGGACATCACACCGTCTCCACCCGCCGGAGCACCCTGACCGCAGCGAGCGCGAAGGCGAGCACGACCAGCCCCACCGTCACGAACAGCGCCGCTGCATAGCCGACCTGCTGGAACTTGAACGCGGTGTCGTACCCGTAGATCGAGACGAGCTTCGTCGCCTCCCCGGGGCCGCCGCGGGTGAGGACGAAGACCTGGTCGAAGGTCCCGAAGGCGTCGATCGTGCGCAGCACGATCGCCACCGCCAGCACCGGCTTCAGCATCGGCAGCGTGTGGTCCACGAGCGTCCTCCAGGGGCCCGCTCCGTCCACCCGTGCCGCCTCGAAGGGCTCCACCGGCAGCGACTGGATGCCAGCGAGCAGGATCAGGAACATGAGCGGCGTCCATTCCCACACGTCGAGGGCGACGAGGCCCAGGAACGCCTTGGTCGGATGGGAGAGGATCTGCACGGGGTCGCCGCCGAGCTTCTCCGAGACGACCGTCAGCATTCCCGCGTCGGTCGCGTAGATGAGCCGGAAGAGGATCCCGACGACGACCGGGGTGATCACCATCGGGACGATCAGGGTCGTCCGCAGGAAGCGGATGCCGCGCAGCTCCTGCGCGCAGAAGAGCGCCAGCGCCAGCCCGAGCACCGTCTCGATCGCCACCGAGACGGTGACGAACTTCAGCGTCACCCAGAGCGCGTTTCGAAACTGCGGGTCGCTCCAGAGGTCGGCGTAGTTGTCGAGGCCCACGCTCGAGAGCGGCCTGCCGAAGCGGTAGAAGTGGGTGCTCGCCCTGAGGCCGTCCCAGAACGGATAGACGAGCACGACGAGGACGACGAGCACCGCGGGGGCGAGCAGCAGGTAGGGGAGGGCCCGGTCGAGCCCTCCCCCTTGCCGACGCTCCCGCGGCGCTCGCCCCCGGAGCACTAGCCGTAGTACCCCTGCTGTCGCAGGTAGTCGGTCACCTTCGCCGCCGCTCGATCGAGCGCGTCACCGCCACCCGAGCCGGCCTGCAGCGCCTTGTTGAGCTCGATGCCGAGGATCTCCTCCACCTTCGCCCAGTCGGGCGTGCGCGGCCGCGGCACGGAGCCGGAGTCGATCTGCTCGAGCGCCACCGGGATGAGCCGGTTGCCCGGGTTCTCGACGCCGAACGCAGAGCGTTTGACGGGGATCGAGCCGGCCTCCGCGAGCTTCGCCTGGGTCTCGGCCGACGTGTACCACTCGAGGAAGGAGATCGCGGCCTCCTTGTGCGGCGCCGACTTGGGCACGGCCGCGATGAAGATGCCCATCTGTCCGAGGGCCTTCTCCTGCTTGGGCACGACGGCGAAGTCGAGCTTGCCCACGACCTTCGACTGGGCGGGGTCGTCCGACTTCAGCGCGTTCCCCGAGTACTGGATGATCGCCCCGGCCTCGCCGCCGAGGATGGCGGCCCCTTCCTGGTCGGAGTCGAACTCGACGACGCCGGGCGGGGCGTTCTGCTTCATCGTCGTGACGAAGAAGTCGGCTGCGGCCTTCCCCTTCGCGTCGTTGAAGGTGACGTTCCACTCGTCGTCGAAGAACTGGCCGCCGAAGGAGAGGAACACCGGGTACCAGCTCGTGACGATCGGGTTGCCGGCGACCCCCCGGAAGACGATCGGGTACTTGATGAGCCCCTTGGCGACCCCTTCCTTGCCCTTCTCGATGATCTCTTCCCACGTCTGCGGCGGGCCCTCGGTGAAGACGTCGTTGCGGTAGGTCAGCGTCTGCAGGTCGCCGACGAACGGCACCGCGACGAGCTTCGGCTCGGCGTCCTCGAACCCCTTCACCCGCGGCCCCTCGCGGGGCGGCCAGTAGCCCATGTCGATCATCGGCGCGATCCAGTCGGAGTCCGTGCCGTCGATACCGGCGGCGCCCAGGTCCTCGAGCACGTCCGCGGCGCCGAACTGCGGCACCCAGGGATCGTCGAGCAGGTAGACGTCGTACTGGCCCGCCTCGTTCTGCGCGTCCGCGAACCACTTCTCGAGGGTCACGCCGTACTCGTCCTCGAGGAACTCGATCTCGAACCCGGCCTCGGCCGCGAGCGGGATGATCTTCTCCTTGAACGGGGTCAGGCCCGCGTCCTGGAAGGCGCCGATGACGACCTTCCCGCCCGTGGGCTCGACGGTCTTCTCGCTCTCGCCGCCACAGCCGGCCGCCACGGCCGACAGCGCTGCGACGGCCAGGACCAACACGAGAAGCCGGCGGCGTCCCTGGAGCCGGCCTGGGGGAGCGTGTGCGCTCATGCTTCCTCCTCCTTGTCCGTGATGGACGGTCCGACGGGATCGGGCGCACGCCCGGATCCCGACACTCGGTGCTCGACGCAGCGCGCCGACGCGTCGAAGAAGCACGCGGCCGCCGCGTTCAGCTCCACGCCGATGCGCGAGCCGATCGCCGCGTCGAAGTCCCGCGGCGCTCGGGCGGTCAGACGCTCCCCGCCGACGAGCACCTCGACCAGCGTCTCGTTGCCGGTCGGCTCGACGACGTACACCTCGCCGCGGATCGCACCCGGGCGGTCGGGCTCGACGAGCCTCACATCCTCCGGCCGGACGCCGATCTCAACCGCTCCTGCGGCCGCGCAGACCTCGTACCGCGCCTCGCCTCCGGGCAGCGGCGTCCCGGCGACGACGAGCTGCCGCCGGTCGCGGTCGAGCTCGAGCCGGAGGACGTTCATCGGCGGGCTGCCCACGAAGGTCGCGACGAAGCGGTTGGCCGGCCGGTCGTAGATCTCGGCCGGCGCTCCCACCTGCTGGAGCACGCCCTCGCGGAGCACCGCGATCCGGTCGGCCATGGTCAGGGCCTCGGCCTGGTCGTGCGTCACGTACAAGGTTGTCGTCCCGAGGCGGTGCTGGAGCCGCTTGATCTCGCCGCGCATCGTCAGCCGCAGGCGGGCGTCGAGGTTCGAGAGCGGCTCGTCCATGAGGAACGCCCTCGGCTGGCGAACGATCGCGCGGGCGAGGGCGATCCGCTGCCTCTGACCGCCGGAGAGCTGCCGTGGTCGCCGCTCGAGCAGGTGGGCGACCTCGAGCGCCTCCGCGACCTCGCGCACCGCCCGTTCGCGCTCCGCCGCCGGCACCTTTCGCACCTTGAGCGGGTAGGCGATGTTCTCCTGCACGCTCAGGTGGGGGTAGAGCGCGTAGCTCTGGAAGACCATGGCGACGTCGCGCTCGGCGGGGGGCAGATCGGTCACGCGGCGGTCGCCGATGACGACGTCGCCGCTGGTGGGCTCCTCCAGGCCCGCGATGATGCG
>DATMAP010000151.1:0-40236 GCA_035559835.1 Gaiellaceae bacterium | reverse complement strand
GCCTCAGACGCCGACGACCTGGACGAGCCAGCGCCGGTCGCGCTCGCGGTCGAGCTCGAGGAAGAGCACGCGCTGCCACTGCCCGAGCTGGAGCTCGCCGTCGCGCACCGGGATCGACTCCCCGGCGGGGCCGAGCAGCATGGACATGCAGTGCGCATGGCCGTTGCCGACCTCCATGTCCTCCTCGCAGACGTTCTCCGTCCGGCGGTCCCAGTCGTCGTGGGCGTAGTAGTGCTCGCGCGGCACGAGCCGCCGCAGGAGGAGGGCGAAGTCCTCCAGGAAGCCGCGCTCCCACTCGTTCACCCGCACCTGGCAGGTCGTGTGGGGGGAGTAGACGCAGCAGATGCCGTCGCGGATGCCGCTCTGGGTGACGGCCTCCTGCACCTCGTCGGTGATATCGGTGACGGTCAAGCCACCGGCGGTGCGAAGGTGCGCTTCGTACTGGAACGTCTTCACGCCGCCCCCATTTTGCAGGAGCGCGCGGCTTCGGTCCAGCCGAACTGTCTCCACCCTCGCTTCGACCCACGGCGACGCCGGCCGGGAGTACTCTCGGGAGC
Organism: Gaiellaceae bacterium; assembly: GCA_035559835.1. Lineage (GTDB taxonomy): Bacteria > Actinomycetota > Thermoleophilia > Gaiellales > Gaiellaceae > GMQP-bins7. Next base: position 39,679 of record DATMAP010000151.1, on the reverse strand, counting down.
GCGGGCCCGTAGCTCAGCTGGTCAGAGCAGCCGACTCATAATCGGTTGGTCCCTGGTTCGAGTCCAGGCGGGCCCATGACACGCCTCTTCCGCGAGGCAGGCGCGAGCCCCCTGGCGGGGAAGCACTTTCTCGTCATCCGCGCGCGACGGTGCCGCAGACCACGTCGGCCAGCCGCTCTTCGTCAGCGCGAGCCTGAGGGCCGAGACGGCTCGATGCCGGCGAGCGCGGGGTCGATCACGAGCACCGTACGGGCGCCCTCGCCGCGGCGCAGGCGGTCGAGCGCCTCCTCGACCGCGTCCAGCGGCTCGACGCTCGTGACGACTCCGGCCAGGTCGAGCTCGCCCGCGAGCGCCATGGCAGCGAGGAGCGGAAGCTCCGCGGCCGGATCGCCCGAGCCGTAGTACGTCCCGCGCAGGGACTTGTCGTCCAGGAACTCGATCGCCGGCACCCTCGCCTCGACGCCATCGGGTGCGAGCCCGACGACCACCGCGGTTCCGCCCGGGCGGGTCACGTCCCAGGCGAGCCGGATCGTCTCCGGGTGGCCGACGACCTCGAAGGCGAAGTCGACGCCGCCGTCCGTGAGCTCCCGGAGCGCCGCGACCGGGTCCGGCTCGGTGGAGGTCGCGATCGCGTGCGTCGCCCCCTGCGCGAGCGCCAGCTCGAGCTTCTCGGGCACGCGGTCGAGCGCGACGATCGGATCGGCCCCCGCCAGTCGGAGCCCGGCGACGACCTGGAGGCCGACGCCCCCGCACCCGATGACGGCGGCCGCCGCGCCCGGCTGTACGCGCGCGGCGTTACGGACCGCACCCACGCCCGTGACGACGCCGCAGCCCAGGAGCGCCGCCTGCCAGAGCGGCAGCTCGCGAGGGATCGCCACGGCGCCGCCGCTCGCGACCACGGCGTACTCGGCGAAGCACGCGGTCCGGAGCCCGTGCTGCAGCGTCGTCCCGTCGGGCAGGCGGAGCCTGCTCGTCCCGTCGAGGAGGGTGCCGCGCGCTCCGGCCTGCGCGACGGCGAGGCAGAGGTTCGGCTTACCGGCGAGGCAGTAGCGACACGAGCGGCAGGCCGGGACGAAGCACAGGGCGACGTGGTCGCCCGGGACAACGTGGCTGACGCCTTCGCCGATCTCCTCCACGACGCCCGCCCCTTCGTGGCCCATGACGGCGGGCCACTTCCCGGGCCCGAGGTCGCCGTCGGCGAGGCGCACGTCCGAGTGGCACACGCCGGCGGCGGCGATGCGAACGAGCACCTCGCCCGCCTTGGGCGCGTCGAGCTCGACCTCCTCGACGGTCACCGGGCGGCCGGGCTCGCGGAGGACCGCGGCACGCATGCGCCTCGAGCTCATCCGACGCGGTACTCCTCGAGCGCGTCGAAGTCGGGCACGACGCCGAGGCCGGGCCCCTCCGGCGGGCCGATCGTGCCGTCCTCCGCGATCTCGAGCGTGACGGGGAGGAGCCAGTCGCGCCGCTCCGCCGACCAGGCGGGCGGGTCGTACGGGACTTCGAGGTACGGGCAGGTCGAGAGTGCGGCCGCGACGTGGAGGTTCGCGAGCAGGCCGTAGCCGTTCGACCACGTGTGCGGGCTCCAGGCGCGGCCCCTCGCCGACGCCAGCTCGGCGACGCGCCGACAGCCCTCGACGCCACCTGCGAGCACGACGTCGGTCTGGATCACGTCGACGCCGCCCCGGAGCAGGAGGTCGCGCGCCTCGGCGGCGGTGCGGACCATCTCGCCGGCGGCGATCCGGATGCCGTTCCTGCTCAGCGCGGCGTACCCCTCCAGGTCGTCGGTCGGAAGCGGCTCCTCGAGCCAGTAGACACCGAGCCGGGCGAGCTCGTGCGCGAGCTCGGAGGCCGTGCGCCGGTCCCAGCGCGGGGTGAGGTCGCCCGGCATACGCCAGCCCTGATTCGCGTCGACCATAACCTCGAGCTCGCCGCCGACCGCGTCGCAGACCTCCTCGACGACGGGGAGGTCGAGCCTCCAGTCGTCTGCGTGCAGCCGCAGCTTGACCGCCCGCACCCCCGCGTCTCTGAGGGCGAGGCAGCGCCGGACACGCTCTTCGGCCGAGACGAGCTCGCCCGTCGAGGCATACGCGCCGATCCGGTCTCGTGTTCCGCCGAGGAGGCGCCAGAGCGGCTCGCCGCGGGCGCGTCCGACGAGGTCCCAGACGGCGACCTCGACCGTCCAGTTGCGCCCGTAGTGGAAGTCGACCGTCTCGAGGATGCCGTGCACCGAAGCGGCGTCCTCGGCGTCGACCCCGCGCAGGAGGCGCGCCAGGAGGTCGCGGTCCGGGACGCCGTCGCCGCTGGCGTAGCCTTCGACTCCGTCCTCCGAGCGGACGACGACGATGGTCGCGTCCTGGTGCGTCCGGGGAACTGGATCCCACGCCGCCCGGAAGGGAGGGTCGAGCGGGTAGCGGTACTTCCGGGTCTCGATGGAGGCGATCTTCACTCGCCCTTCACTCGCCGCTGTAGTAGGGGCTCTGGAGCCGGTCGCGGCGCTCGACGAGCGCCGCGGCCGCCGCGGGATCGCGGCCTTCGACGCAGACGCGGATCGCCTTGCGAACCGCCTCGCGGTTCGCGATCCGCACGGCGGTCTCGTCGCTGGCTGCCGGGTCGACCCACACGGCGACCAGCACGACGAGGTCGCCGCTCGCCTCGACGAGCCCGTCGGCGACCGCGTCGAGGACGCCTTGGGCGATCCCGAGCTGCGCGGCGCCCCAGGTCAGCCTCTGGTGACGCTCCTCGAGCGCGGCGCCCTTGTTCATCATCAGCGTCGGCGGCCACACCGGCTCGTACTCCTGCGGAGTCGCGCCGACGCACACGAGCACCGGGGTGTGCCCGGGGCTCGGGTGGGCGAGCATCGAGATCGCGGCGGCGGCGGTCGGGCTGCCACGCCGGGCGAGAACGACGTTCACGTGCGAGCCGTTCGGCGCTTCGCCGCTCCAGCCCTCGCCGATGCGGCCGTCGAGGTGGTCGAGGTTCACGGCTCGAGCACCACCCTGATCGCGTCTCCGGAGAGCATGAGCTCGAACCCGTGCTCGGCCTGAGCGAGCGGCAGCCGGTGGGAGACGAGCCGGTCGAGCGGGAGGCGGCCGGCGCGGTAGAGCGCGAGGGTGTCGGGGAAGTCCCGCTCGGGCTTGGACGAGCCGTAGATCGAGCCGAGCACGCGGCGCTCCATCCGGGGAATCGTTACCGCCGGCAGGGACAGCACCGCGTCCGCACGGGGGATCCCGATGAGCACGGCGGCGCCCCGGGTGCGCGTCGAGAGGAACGCCGCCTCCATCGCCTCGGGCCGACCGGTCGCCTCGATCGCGTAGTCGACCCCGCCGCCGCTTGCCTCCCGTACCGCCTCCGCGGTCTCCTCCGCCGTTCGCTGCCACTGGACGGCGGCGCTCGCCCCGAACGAGAGCGCGACCTCGAGCTTGCGCGGGGCGGTGTCCACCGCGACCACCGGCTCTGCGCCGGCGGCGACGGCGGCCATCAGCGCAGACAGCCCGACGCCGCCGCAGCCGAGCACCGCGACGCGGTCGCCCGGACGCACGCCGGCGGTGCGCCAGACGGCGCCGACGCCGGTCGAGACGGCGCAGCCCACGAGCGCCGCGACGTCGAAGGCGACGTCCTCGGGGATGGGCACGCACGAGCGCTCGGGGACGACGCACGCCTCCGCGAACGTGGAGAGCAGCGAGTAGTGGTAGACGGGCTCGCCGTCGCGGGAGAGGCGCGGGGTGCCGTCCATGAGGCCACCCGTGCCCATCGCCGGCCACACGGTCGAGCAGAGCTGCTGGAGGTCGCGGCGGCACTCGTCGCACTCGCCGCACCACGGTGTCCAGGAGAGCGCGACGTGGTCTCCCGGGGCGACGCGCGTCACGCGCTCTCCCACCGTTTCGACGACGCCTGCGCCCTCGTGCCCGAGGACGGCCGGGCAGCGCGTCTCCGAGGTCCCATCGACCGCGTTCCAGTCCGAGTGACAGACGCCGCTCGCGCGAAGCCGGACGAGCACCTCCTCCGGGCCCGGCGGGGCGAGGTCGAGCTCGCCCACAGTGAGCGGGCCGCCGGCTTGCTCGAGCACGACAGCGCGGACCTTCACACCGCCACGGCCTTTCGCTGCAGGCGTCGGAGCTCCTCGATCGGGATGTGGCAGCGCAGGTGGTGCCCGGGCTCGACCTCCTCGAGCGGCGGCTCCGTCTCCTCGCAGATCGCTCCCAGCTTGCGCGGGCAGCGCGTGTGGAAGACGCAGCCCGACGGAGGTGAGGCTGCGCTCGGGATCTCGCCCGAGAGCTTGATCCGATCCCGGCCGCCGCCGTCGATCGTAGGCACCGCCGAGAGGAGCGCCTCCGTGTACGGGTGGTGCGGGCCGTCGAACACGACGTCCGCCGGGCCGACCTCCTGCAGGCGCCCGAGGTAGAGGACCGCGATCCGGTCGGAGATGTAGCGCACGACTCCGAGGTCGTGGGAGATGAAGAGGTACGAGACCCCGCGCTCGGCCTGCAGCTCGACGAGCAGGTTGAGGATCGCCGCCTGCACCGAGACGTCGAGGGCGGAGGTCGGCTCGTCGCAGACGACGAGCCGCGGGTCGCCTGCGAACGCGCGCGCGATCGCGACCCGCTGCTTCAGGCCCCCCGAGAGCTGGACCGGCTTCTGCGTGAGCGTGCGCTCGGTGAGGCGCACGCGATCGGCGAGCGCGAGCATCCGTCGCTCCGCCTCGGCGCCCCGGATACCCGCGAGCTTCTTCAGCGAGCGGAGCAGGATGCGGCGAACCGAATGCCGCCGGTTGAGCGCCGAGTCCGGATTCTGGAAGACGATCTGCAGCCCACGCAGCTCGGCCGCCGACCGCTTCTGGTAGCGGGGAGGAAGCGGCGATCCCTCGAGCAGCGCCGTCCCCGAGGTGGGCGGGACGATCCCGAGGAGCGTGCGCGCGAGCGTCGTCTTGCCGCTGCCCGACTCGCCGACGAGGCCCAGGGTCTCCCCCGGCCAGATCGCCGCGCTCACCTCCTCCAGCGCACGCACCTCGTGACCGCGCTGCTTGAAGGTCTTCGTCAGCACCTCCAGCTCGACGAGGGGGCGGGCGTCGCGACGGACGGTCGGGAGCTCGAGCTCGGGCGGCTCCGCACGCGGGAGGTCGCGGGCGCGCTCGTGGTACCAGCACCTGCTCGTGTGCGCGCTCCCGACGCTCGAGAGCGGCGGCTCCTCCGTCCGGCAGCGCTCGTCGGCGAACGCGCAGCGGTCGGCGAAGACGCAGCCCGGGATCTCGGCGCCGAGGCCGGGGAGGAAGCCGGGGATGGTGTCGAGCCTCCCCTGGTCCTTGCGGACGCCCCCACGCGGGATGCAGCGGAGGAGGCCGACGGTGTAGGGATGGCGCGGGTCCTGCAGCACCACGTCGACGGGGCCTTCCTCGACCAGCCGGCCGGCGTAGAGGACTCCCACCCGCCCGCACATCTTGGAGATGACCCCGAGGTTGTGGCTGATGAAGAGCACAGCCATGTCGAGCTCGAGCTGGAGCTGCGCGACGAGGTCGAGCACCTCGGCTTCGACGGTCGCGTCGAGCCCGGTGGTCGGCTCGTCGAGGATCAAGAGCTCCGGCTTCTTCGCCAGCGCCATCGCGATCACGACCCGCTGCTGCATGCCCCCGGAGAGCTGGTGGGGGTAGCGCGCCATGACGGATCCCGGATCGGCGATCTGCACGTGGGCGAGCGCCTCGCGCGCGCGCTCGAGGGCCTCTCGCCTCGAGACACCGAGGACGGTGAAGGCCTCCGCGACCTGCGCTCCCACGCGCAGGCCGGGATTCAGAGCGGCGCCGGGGTTCTGGTACACCATCGAGACCGTCCGTGCGTGGTACTCGCGAAGCTTCGGACCGGCGAGAGCGAGCACGTCCCTCCCGGAGACGGAGATCGAGCCGGCCGTGACGCGCCCGTTGCGGGGGAGGTAGCGGACGATCCCGAGCGCCACCGTCGACTTCCCGCAGCCGGACTCGCCGACCAGCCCGTACGAGCGGCCCCGCTCGATCGCGAACGAGACGCCGCGCAGCACGCGGCGGTCGACGCCGCGGACGCGGTAGACGAGCTCGAGGTCGGTGACCTCGAGCGCCGGCGGAGCCACCTGCTCGCCGTTCACCGCTCGTACACCTCTCGCACGCCGTCTGCCACGAGGTTGACGGCGACGACGAGGCTTGCGATCGCGAGCGCGGGGAAGAACGTCATCCACCAGTACGGGTCGATGAGCGTCCAGTACTGGTTGATCTGCGCCGCCCAGTCGGGAGATGGCGGTGCGACGCCGAACCCGATGAAGGTCAGGGTGGCGACGGCGAAGATTGCGTACCCGAGGCGCACGGTGAACTCGACGACGACGAGCGGCAGGACGTTCGGGAGGATCTCCGAGGCCATGATGTAGTGGGGTTTCTCGCCCCGGAGTCGCGCCGCCTGGACGTAGTCGAGCTCGGCCTCCGAGAGCACGGCCGCGCGCACCGTCCGCGAGACGACGGGCGTGAAGATGAAGCCGATGATGAGCACCACCACCCATCGCGACGAGTTCCCGACCGCGGTGACGATGAGGATGGCGGTGACGATCAGCGGCAGCGAGAGCACTGCGTCGACGACGCGACTCATGACGTCGTCGAACACGCCGCGCAGGTAGCCGGTGAGGAGGCCGAGCAGCGTCCCGAGCACCGTGCCGAGCAGGGTCGCGGCGGGCGCGATGAGGAGGACGTTGCGCGAGCCCGCGAGGACGCGCGAGAAGATGTCCCGGCCGTTCGTGTCGGTACCGAACGGGTGCGCCCAGCTCGGCTGCTCGTTCGTCGGGAACTGGTTGTCGAAGATCGGGTCGTGCGGGGTGACGGGCCCGGTGAAGATCGCGCAGACGAGCCAGAAGAGGACGATCACGCAACCGACGATCACGGTCGGCGAGCGCGCGAGGAGGCGCAGGCGCTCGACCGTCGCCGCCCGCGACTCGCTCCGGACGTCGGGTGCGAGCGACGGAGTGGGGGTGGCGATGCCGGTCACTCGGTCACCCCGTGCCGGATCCGCGGGTTGAGCAGGGCGTAGAGGATGTCGGCGATCAGGGTGACGACGAGGTACGTGATACCCACGACGAGCACTCCGGCCGTGAGCAGCGGCAGGTCTTTCTGGCGCGCCGCCTCGTAGATCAGCAATCCGATGCCCTGGTAGTTGAAGAGGAACTCGACCGCGACGAGGCCGCCCACGAGGTAGCCGATCTGGACGGCGACGACTGCGATCGTCGGGAGGAGCGCGTTGCGGAGGACGTGCTTGCCGATGACGATGGACGAGGGCAGGCCCTTGAGGTAGGCCGTGCGCGCGTAGTCCGACTCGAGCGCCTCGATCACGCCGGCCCGGGTGATGCGCGCGATGTACCCGAACAGGACGAGCGTGAGGGTCAAGGCCGGCAAGAAAAGGTGCTCGAGCTGCGTCGCCAGGCCGGCGCCCTCCTCCCACTGCGCCGACACCGGCAGCCAGCGCAGCCAGATGCCGAAGACGAGGATGAGGATGATCCCGGTCACGAACTCCGGCATCGCCGCCAGCGAGATCCCGGCGATCGTGATCGCCTTGTCGGTCGCGCGCCCGTAGCGCAGCCCGGCGACGACGCCGCCGAGGATCGAGATCGGGACGCAGATCAGGAAGGCGACGAGGGCGAGCTTCAGCGAGCTCACGAGCGCAGGCTCGAGCAGGCGCCACGCGGGCACCTGCTTCGTCAGCGACGTGCCCAGATCGCCCTGGAGGACGCCTCCCGCCCACTCGAGGTACTGCTTGACGATGGGGCGGTTGGCCCCGAGCTGCTCGTTGAGCGCGTCCACCGACTCCTGCGTCGCGAACGGCCCGAGCACGGCCCGGCCGACGTTCCCGGGCAGGATCGTCGAGGCGCCGAACACGACCATGCTCAGCAGCACGAGCGTGACGAGCGCGAGCCCGAGGCGCTTGAGGACGAACCGGATCATGAGCGGGGCTTCCGCTCGGCGGGCAGGCGCCGTGTGCGTGCCGCCTGCCCGCCGAGCATGCGTCTACGGCGCGAGCCAGACCTTGGCCAGCCGGATGTGCGAGATCCCCTCGGGCACGTAGTTCTTCACCTTCGAGGAGCTCGCGGTGACGTAGTTGATGAAGTAGTCGGTGATGACGGGCGTGTCCCGGAGGAGGATGCCGGCCATCTTCTTCGTCGCGGCCCGCTGAGCGGTGATCTCCGCCGCCGCGAGGTACGTGCGCGCGAGCGAGTCGAACTCTGGGTTCTTGTAGTGCGAGGCGTTCCAGTCACCCGTCGACATGTAGCAGCGCGTGATGTAGATGTTGGGCACCCCCCGCGCGCCGTACTCGGTCAGCGTGCACGGACGGTTGAGCCACGGCGTCGTCGTGAAGTAGTCCGCCCCCGGCGGCTCGGCGTCGTAGTACTTGCTGACGTCCATGATCTCGATCCCGACGTCGATGCCCGCCTGGCGCGCGTACGCCTGGATCGACGCCGCATGGTCGGCGTGGTCGAGGAAGTTCCAGGTCGTGATGTTGAACTTGAGGTTCTCGGCGTTCGCCGCCTGCAAGAGCGCCCGCGCGAGCTGCAGGTTCTGCGTCCGCTGCTTGACCGACGGGTCCGACGAGGCGAAGCCCTTCCAGAAGGGGTTGTCGTTTCCGACCGTCGCCGCCCCGAGCATCACGCGCTCGATCTGCTCCGGCCGGTTGATCGTGAGCGCGACGGCGCGCCGGACGCGGGGGTCGCGGAAAGGTGCGATGTCCGTCCGCATGCAGACCTGCCGGTGGGCTGCGGTCGGGAGCGAGTAGTACGTGTACCGCGGGTTGTTCTTGAACGGCCGCGCCTCCTGCGGGGAGAGCTGCATCGCGAGGTCGATCTGCCCGGCGCGCAGGGCCAGCACGAGGGCCGCCGTGCTCTGGAAGAACGTGATCTTCACTCCGTCGAGCGGCGGGGACCCGCCCCAGTACCGGTCGTTGCGAACCAGCTCGGCGCTTCGCTTGTCGACGTAGCGCCGGAGCTTGAAGGGCCCGGTCCCGATCATGCCGCTCTCGACCCAGGTTCCCGGTCGCGCCACGATCGACGCCGGCTGGATGATCGCCTGGTAGGTCGTCTGGCTGAGCAGGTACGGGAAGACCCCTGTTGGCGACTTGAGGCGGACGACCACCGTGTACCGGCCGCGCGCGGACACGCCGGAGGCGTCGTACGTGGGCGAGAGCCCCGCGTTCGACTCCTTGCTGACGTAGTGCTTGAGACAGGCGACCACGTCCCGGGAGGTCATCTCCTGGCCGTTGTGGAACCGCACTCCGCGCCGGAGCTGGAAGGTCCACACCGTCGCGTCGGCGTTGGGCTTCCAGCTCTCGGCGAGCCAGGGGACGACCTGGCCCTTCGGGTTCGTGAACGTGAGGTACTCGCCGGGGATCCCGGCGAACGCGAGCGAGCCGCCCTCGTTCAGCAGGTACGGCTCGAGCGAGCCGCCGAAGACGGGAATGCCGACGCGAATCGTCCCGCCCCTCCGCACCTGGGCCGGGGCGAACCCGGCGCCGAAGGCAGGCTCTCCGATGTAGCGCAGGAGCAGTCCGATCGTGCCGGCCCCGAGGCCGAACATCGCCGCCCGCTGGAGGAACTCCTGCCGGTCGAGCTCGCCCCCCACGAGCTCGTCGATGAGGTTGTTCTCGAGCGGCCCGGCGTCGTTGCGCCGGTACTCCTCGACCAGTCTCCGCGTATGGCGGTCCATCCGTTCCTCCTATCGGGTCGAGCCTGCGCGGTGCGCGGCGGCAGCGGGCGGAGCGCCGAGTCCCTCGCAGTGGCGGAGGGCCGCGCTGGCGAGCGTCCTTCTGACGGAGTCGCGTTCCACCCTGATGCGGTGCTTTATCGCAGATCCGGTCTTCGTTCGTCAAGTCCCGTTCTGTATGCGGATCAGAGTTCTGGAACCCTGTTAGGCTAGGGGCGTGCTCGAGGCCGAGGGAGGAGCAGGCACCGCGCGCCGGACCGGAAACGGCAAGCCGGCATCGTCCGCCGGAGTGCAGGCGACGCTCGCCGTGCTCGATCTGCTCGCCGCCCGCAGCCCGCTCGGGCTCTCCGAGCTCGCGCGCGAGCTCGGCATCGCGAAGAGCACGCTGCACCGCATCTGCGCCGTGCTCGTCGAGCGCGGCTGGGCCGTGCGCGACCGCGACGGGCGCTTCGACCTCGGGATCCGCGCGCTGCGCATGGGCTCCGCCTCGTCCGAGCTTCCGATCGTGACGGCGTTTCGCACGGTCGCCGCCGAGTTCCTGACGCGGCACGACGAGACGATCGCGCTCGCGGTCCTCGACGGCGCGGAGTCCCTCTTCATCGCGCTCGAGGAGACGTCGCAGCCCGTGCGGCTCGTGACCCACGTCGGCTCCAAGACGCCGGCCTTCGCGTCGGCCAGCGGCCGCGTCGTGCTCGCGTCGCAGCCGCCGGCGGCGATCGCCGCGGCCTTCGGCGGCAAGCTCCTGGTCACGCCGACCGGGAGACGGCTGAACGGCGTGGCCGAGCTCCAAGCCATCCTCGCGGAGGTCCGCGAGCGCGGGTACGCGGAGAACGTCGAGGAGACGGCGGACGGCCTGTACGCGGCGTCGGCTCCGGTCGTCAACGACGAAGGGGTGACGCTCGCGGCGCTCACCGCGCTCGTGCCCACCTCGAGGATCACCCCCGAGCGCCGCGAGCTGATCGTCTCCGACCTGCTCGCGCTCGCCCGGGAGCTCTCCGAGCTCGTGGGCTGGCTGCCGTCGTTCTCGTCGAGAAGGCCGTGAGCCTGGCCGCGGGGCGCTCGTGAAGATCGTCGAGCTGCGGACGTTCGTCGTCGGGAACCCGACGCCAGAGCTCGGGGGGCGGTACTTCGTCTTCCTCACGCTGACGACCGACGACGGCGTGAAGGGCGTCGGGGAGGTGTACGCCGCGACCTTGCATCCCTCGGTCGTCGTGCGGGCGGTCGAGGACGTCTTCGAACGGCACGTGCTCGGCGCCGACCCCTTCCGGATCGAGGCTCTCTGTCGCACGGTCGCGATGCGGGGCTACACGGCGCGCCCGGACGTGTCGCTCGGGGGGGTGCTGAGCGGGATCGAGATGGCGTGCTGGGATCTCGTGGGCAAGGCGACGGGCAAGCCCGTGTACGAGCTCCTCGGCGGGCGGGTCTACGAGCGGCTGCGCTCGTACACCTACCTCTACCGGGAACCGGGAGACGCGGCAGACGTCTACCTGGATCCCGACCTCGCCGCCGAGCGGGCCGCGGCCTACGTCGCCCGCGGGTTCACGGCGTTGAAGTTCGATCCGGTCGGGCCCTACTCGGCGTTCGACCCGCGGCAGCCGTCGCTCGAGGCCCTTGCGCGCACCGAGGCGTACGTGGCGCAGGTGCGGGAGGCCGTCGGCGACCGCTGCGATCTCCTCGTGGGGACGCACGGGCAGCTCACGCCCTCGGGCGCCGTTCGGCTCGCACGACGGCTCGAGCGCTTCGACCCGCTGTGGCTCGAGGAGCCCGTCCCCCCGGACAGCCCCGAGCAGATGGCCACGGTCGCGCGCGCGACGTCGATCCCGGTTGCGACCGGGGAGCGGCTCACGTCGAAGCACGAGTTCGCCCGCGTCCTCGCCACCGGCGCGGCCTCGATCCTCCAGCCCAATCTGGGGCGCATCGGCGGGCTGCTGGAGGCGAAGAAGATCGCTGGCATGGCCGAGGCCTCCTACGCGCAGATCGCGCCCCACCTCTACTGCGGGCCGGTCGTCGGCGCGGCGAACATCCAGCTCGCGGCGTGCTCGCCGAACTTCCTCGTCCTCGAGGGGATCCTGGACTGGGGCGGCTTCCACGCCGAGCTCCTCGTCCGGCCGATCCGCTGGGAGGACGGGTACGTCGTCCCTCCCGAGGAGCCCGGCCTCGGGGTCGAGCTGAACGAGGAGGTTGCGGCCCGCCACCCGTACGAGGGCGACGAGCTGCACCTGAGCCCGCTCGACACGCCCGTCGTGGGATGATGCGCCTCGGGTTCATCGGCGTGGGGCGCCTCGGCGTGCACCTCGCGGCGAGCCTGCTGCGCGCCGGCTACGAGCTCGCCGTCCACGACCGCGACGACGCGGCGACGGCTCGGATCGCTCGTGAGGGGGCGCGCATCGTTGCGTCTCCCGCGGACGCCGCGGCGGACGCCGATGCGGTGATCACCTGCCTCCCGTCCCCCGGGGTCGTGGCCGAGGTGGTCGCGGGGGACGAGGGTGTTCTCGGCGGGCTGCGATCGGGGGGCACCTGGATCGACATGAGCACGAACGACCGCCGCGAGCTCTGCCGACTCGCCGGCCTGGCCGCCGAGCACGGCGTCGCGACCCTGGAGGCGCCCGTGACCGGCGGCGTGCATCGCGCGGCGTCGGGCGAGATCACGGTCATCGTCGGCGGCGAGCCCGAGGTCGCGAGGGCGCACATGCCGCTCTTCGAGGCGATGGGCGGCCGTGTGTTCTACGTCGGGCCGCTCGGGCGCGCGTCCGACCTGAAGGTGATCACGAACATGCTCGCGTTCATCCATCTCGTCGCCTGCGGCGAGGCGCTGATGCTCGCCAAGCGAGCGGGCCTCGATCTCCGTGACGCGTACGAGGTGATCGCTGCGAGCTCCGGGACGAGCTTCGTCCACGAGACGGAGGGCCAGGTGATCCTGAACGGGAGCTACGACATCGGCTTCACCCTCGATCTCGCGCTCAAGGACCTCGGGCTGGCGGCCCAGCTCGGGGAGGAGGTCGGCGTCCCCCTCGAGCTCGCGTCCGCCGTCCGGGCCAGGTTTCTCGAGGCCCACTCCCGGTACGGCGGGTCGGCCTGGTCGCCCATGGTGGTCAAGCTCCTCGAGGAGGAGGTCGGCGAGGACCTGCGCGCGCCGGGCTTCCCACCGCGCCTTCAGTGAGCAAGCGCAGGCGAGCCGGGCGGCCGGCGTTTCCGAGACCGGTCAGGCCGCGCCGAGGAGCTCGTCCGCGTACGTGATGCCGACGCGCCGCATGCCGCGCGGCCCCGGCTCGTAGTGCCCCATCCGCCAGAGCGCGGGCGAGTAGAGGTGGATCGAGGTGGCAGGCGGCGCGCCTGGGCCGGGGTGCCGCACGCCGTGGATGTCCCCCGCGTCGAAGTCGAAGCCGTGGCCTGCCTCGTGCGTCGTCGTGCGCTCGCGCACCCAGCCGTCCTCCTCGATGCGAAACCAGTCCTCGAGCAGGGTGCCGCGGCAGACGTAGACGGCGCCGGAGGAGCGGTCGTGGTCGTGGTAGCCGGTGCTCTGTCCGTCCACCCAGCAGATGAGCCAGACGTCGAGGTTCGGGTCGCGGTAGAGCTGCTGGTAGAAGCGCGCCTCGTGGTCGTGGCGCTCGTAGGGCTTCCAGAGCTCCTCGGCCCGTCCGAGCTCGGCGGCGAGCGCAGCCAGCTGCGCGCGATCGAGGTCGCGGTCGGGGAGGAGCCGCTCTTCGAGCCAGGCGGTCAAGTCGTGCATCGGAGCAACCTCGCTGGTGTCTCGGTCTGGATCACGTGCGCTACAGCATCGCCGAATCCCCGGACCGCGCGCAACGTGGGTGCGGGATCGGCCACGGGCGTGTCGCTGCCGTACGCGAGCTGTGCGACGCCGAAGGTCTCGATGCAGAGCTCGATGGCGCGGCGGCCGTGCGTCGACACGTCGAAGAACACGCCGGCGTCGAGGGTGGAGCGCACGTCCACGCCTCGCAGCGAGAGTCGCTCGAGCTGGAAGGGCCCTCCTCCGGCGAGCATGGCGAAGAGGACGCGCAGCCTCGGCCACCGCGAGCGCCCCGAGCTGAGCCAGGAGAGGTACGCCTCCTGCATGCGTGCCGGGTAGCGGGTGACCCACTCCCACCACGGCGGCCTCCCCTCGGCCGGGCTGCCTGCGTCCGGGTGGACGAAGACAGGCAGCCCGAGCTCGTGCGCGCCGTCGAGCGCGTCCTCCTCGGGCCCGCCCTCGACGAGCGCCGCCGCCGAGACGGAGACGCCGACGAAGCCCTCGCGGACGCCCCCCGGCGAGAACGCGGCGAAGCGTCCGCCACTCGCGCGGACGACCTGCCGGACGCTCTCGCTCCAGAGCTCCTCGAGCTCCGCGCGCTCCGCCTCCGCCAGGGTCGCGAGCCCCAGCGTCGGCTGGAGCGAGAGCACCGCGACGTCGATCCCGTCCCGGCCGAGCGCGCGCAGGCGCTCTTCGGGATCGTGCGCGCCCAGGTCGAGCTCGAACCGGCCCGCGCACGTGGTGAGCACGTGTCCCTCGAGGGACGGAGGCGAGCGCCGGGCTGCGAGCGCCGCGAGGAACGGCTCCGGCCACAGGTGCTGGTGGAGGTCGTAGGTGGCCAATCGGGCTACGAGGCCGGCAGGCCGTCGCGGAGGTCCAGCGCGAGCTCCTCGAGGGGGAGAGGCATCACGTCCGGCGCGTCCACGAAGGGCACGCGCTCGCGGACGAAGGCGTACGCCCTCGCAGCACCCGCACCGAGGTCGAGCTCGGCGAGCTCGTCGCGGAGGTCGATCGCCTGCGTGGCGACGACGAGCTCGACGGCGACGACGCGCCGCGCAAGGGCGAGCATCTCGTCGAGCCGGCGCGCGCCGAGCGAAGCGAGCGCCGTCCGGTCCTCGACCCCCGACTCCTGGGTGGTCGAGGCGAGCTCGAACGAGACGGGCTGGGCGAGCAGCCGTGCCTCCGCTGCGACCGCCTGCGCCGCCACGCCGAGCCCCGAGAGGCCGTCTTCCCACGTTCCCGCGGCCCGTGCCAGTCCTTCGCTCAGGCCGCTGAAGCGCGGACTGAGCAGCTTGAGCGTTCGCTCGAGGCAGGCGGTCACGACGGGAGCGAGGGCGAGCCGGGCGAGGTCGAGCGCGGTCGCGAGCGGCTGGGTGTCGAAGTCTCCCACGGAGACGAGCCTGCGCTCGCTCGGCACGACGAGCGGGTTTCCCTGGTGCGCGTTGAGCTCGATCGCGAGCTGGTCCTCGACGAAGCGCAGGGCGTCGCGCGCCGCTCCGTGCACCTGCGGGACGCAGCGGTAGGAGAGCGGGTCCTGGAGGAAGCGGCTCGCCCCCGGCTGCCAGAGCGCGCTCCCGGCGAGGAGCTCCCGGAGCCGGTCGAGCGTCTCGATGATCCCGGGGTACGGTCTCGCCCGCGCGATCTCCGCGTGAAGGGCATCGACGTTCGCGCGGAACGCCTCGAAGTCGAGGGCGCCCGCGACGTCCGCCGTCTCGAGGAAGGTGCGCGCATCGGCCACCGCGAGCGCCGCCTGGCCGGTCGCGAACGGGCTCGTCGCGAGCAGGGCGATCGCCTCCCCGGCTTCGAGCGGAAGATCCGCGAGCACCGCCTGCGCCAGCTCTGCCGCCTGCGCGAGGTCTGCCTGGCCGAGCGTTCCGAGCGAGCTCACGGTCGGCAGGCGATCCTCGTTCAGCGCGGCGACGACGGCGCTGACGAGCGCGGGCCGCGCACCTTGATAGCCGGCGGCGAGCCCGTTGGCGAGCCGGAGGAGCGCCGCGCGGACGACGTCCCGCGGCGCCGGCGGCCCGAGCCCGGCGCAGTGGCCTGCGATCGTCGAGCGGTTGAACACGGCCATCTCCTCCGCGGTCACGGCGACCTCGCGGCGCATGCCGAACCCCGTCGTCACGCCGTACACCACGGAGCCGCTCGCGATCGCCTCCTCGACGACGGTGCGCGCCTCGCGGAGCCGCGCGAGCGTGGACTCGGGCACCTCGACCCGCTCGTGCGAGCGCGCGACACGGACGACCTCGTCGAGCGTCAGCGTCGAGCCGGTGAGGACGACGGGCATGTGCGGACTCTACGGTGCGTCCGCGGTCGCTCGGTCAGGCGTCCGGCGGTCCGAGGCCCGGCACGGCGCCCGCAGCCGGCTCGGGCGCCGGGACGACCGGGAGCCCTGCCTCCTTCCAGGCCGAGAAGCCGCCGATCAGGTCGGTCGCTCGGGAGAAGCCGAGGTCCTGCAGCGTCGCCGCTGCCAGGCTCGTCGACTCGCCGTGCGCGCACACGAGGACGATCCAGTCGTCGAGGCTCTCCACGTGCGGGCTTCGATAGGCGGGATCCCCATCGGGGTCGAGACGCCACTCGAGGACGGAGCGGGGGATGTGCAGCGAGCCTGGGATGATTCCGTGCTCGCGCCGCTCGTCGTGCGAGCGGGTGTCGACGAGGATGGCGCCGGCGCGCTGCGCCGCGAAAGCCTCCTCGGGCTCCAGGCGCGCCAGTCGGCTCCGGGCCGCGCGGAGCAGCTCCCCGAGCGTCGTCCTCTCGCTCGTCATCCTCGAGGAGCAATCCTCGCACACCCACGAGCACGCCGTGTCGCGTCTCGACCTCGAGCGGCGGCCAACCGGCAGAGCAGCACAAGGGGCCCGGGTGGGCGGGCCCCTTGCTGTCGCGGCGCAACTTCGGGGCCAGGCGGATCCGCCTGCGGGGAGAGGAGTCGCGCCGGTAGCCGGTATCTCTGGCACATCGTGCGGACGGACGCGAGCGTCTCCAGCGGATTTCCACACCGGGAAACCCGCAAATTGGGCAAAGTCCGTGGGCGTCGTCCACAGGCCTGGGGAAAGCTCGTGCCGCTCGTCCACAACCTGCGCCGGGCTACACTCCGCCCGTGGCCGAGTACGGGACGCTCCGGGTCAAGACGGGCCTCGCCGAGATGCTCAAGGGCGGCGTCATCATGGACGTCGTCGATGCCGAGCAGGCGCGCATCGCCGAGGAGGCCGGCGCGTGCGCGGTGATGGCGCTCGAGCGGGTTCCCGCCGACATCCGCAAGGAGGGCGGGGTCGCCCGGATGGCCGACCCGCAGAAGATCAAGGAGATCCAGGAGGCGGTCTCGATCCCGGTGATGGCCAAGTGCCGGATCGGCCACTTCGTCGAGGCGCAGATCCTGGAAGCGCTCGAGGTGGACTACATCGACGAGTCCGAGGTGCTGACCCCGGCCGACCTCGAGCACCACGTGGACAAGTGGCGCTTCACCGTCCCCTTCGTCTGCGGCGCGACCAACCTGGGCGAGGCGTTGCGGCGGATCGCCGAGGGCGCGGCCATGATCCGGACGAAGGGCGAGGCGGGGACGGGCGACATCGTCAACGCCGTCACCCACATGCGCGCCGTCTTCGGCGCCATCCGGCAGCTCCAGGCCATGCGCGAGGACGAGCTGTACGCGGCCGCGAAGGAGCATCGCGCGCCCTACGAGCTCGTCCGCTGGGTGGCGGAGAACGGGCGGCTGCCGGTCGTGACCTTCACCGCCGGCGGGATCGCGACCCCGGCCGACGCCGCGCTCTGCATGCAGCTCGGCGCCGACGGCGTCTTCGTCGGCTCCGGGATCTTCAAGTCCGGCCGCGATCCGCTCGTCGACCGCGAGGGCTGGGTCGAGGACGTCACCCGCCGCGCGCGCGCGATCGTCGAGGCGACCACGCACTTCGCCGATCCCAAGGTGCTGGCCGAGGTCTCGACCGGCCTCGGGCAGCCGATGGTCGGCATCGCCGCGAGCTCGCTCCCCGAGGAGGAGCGGCTCGAGGTGCGCGGCTGGTAGGCCCCCGTTCCCGCCGAACGTGGCTGGGAACCCCCGGATCTAGACTGGAAGCAGCGTGATGGCCAAGCCGAGGATCGGGGTGCTCGCCCTGCAGGGTGCGTTCCGCGAGCACGCGCGGGCGCTGCGCCGGCTCGGCGCCGAGGTGGTCGAGGTGCGCCGCCCCGCCGAGCTCGAGGGTCTCGACGGGCTCGTCATTCCGGGCGGTGAGTCGACGACGATCATGCGGCTCGCGCGCGCGTCCGGTCTCGACGAGGCGATCAGGCGCTTCCCGGGAGCGATCTTCGGGACGTGTGCCGGCATGATCGTGCTCGACCGCGAGCACCTCGGCCTGGCCGACCTCGCCGTCGAGCGCAACGCCTACGGCCGTCAGGTGCGGAGCTTCGAGGCCGACGTGACGCTGGCCGGCGAGGCGCGGCCGCTGCGGGGGATCTTCATCCGGGCCCCGCGCGTGCGCGACCTCGGGGAGGACGTGGAGGTGCTGGGCGAGCTGGACGGCGAGCCTGTGCTCGTCCGCGAGGGGCGGCTGCTGCTCGCGTCCTTCCATCCCGAGCTGACCGACGACCTGCGGGTGCACGAGCGCTTCCTGGAGCTGGCTCGCGAGCCCGAGCGGGAGGTGGTGTCCCGATAGCCGGCCACTCCAAGTGGGCGCAGATCAAGCACAAGAAGAAGGCGACCGACGCCAAGCGCGGCCAGCTCTTCTCCAAGCTCTCGCGCGCGATCATCGTCGCCGCCCGCGAGGGCGGCCCCGACCCGGCCGCCAACCTCGCGCTCCAGAACGCGATCGAGAAGGCGCGCTCGTACTCGATGCCGAAGGAGAACATCGAGCGAGCGATCGCGAAGGGTGCGGGTGCGGGGGAGGAGGGCTCGGGCTTCGAGACCGTGGTCTACGAGGGCTACGGGCCCGAGGGCGTGGCCGTGCTCGTGGAGGCGCTGACGGACAACCGCAACCGGACCGCCTCCGAGGTGCGGCACCTGTTCTCCAAGCACGGCGGCAACCTGGGCGCGACGGGCGCGGTCGCCTGGCAGTTCGAGCGGCGCGGGGTCGTCGTCGTGCCGGCGGAGGGGGTGGACGAGGAGGAGCTGCTGCTCGCCGCCGCCGATGCGGGCGCCGACGACGTGGAGCGCGACGGAGAGAGCTTCGTCGTCTCCACCCCGCCCGAGCTCCTGGCCGCAGCCCGCGAGGCGCTCGAGGCTGCCGGCTTCCCGATCGAGTCCGCGGAGCTGGCGATGGTGCCGAAGTCCACCGTCGAGATCGCCGACGAGCAGACGGCGCGCCGGGTAGTGCGCCTGGTCGAGGCCCTCGAGGACAACGAGGACGTCCAGGGCGTCTACACGAACGTCGACATCCCCGACGCGGTCCTGGAAGCGGTAGCGTCCTAGGCTCGTGCCGGCGACGACCGCGAGCCGCATCGAGTCGCTCCTCTCGGCGCGGCTCTTCCTCGAGCCCCAGCTCGCCGGGGACCGGCTCGTCTTCGTCTCCAGCCTGGCCGGCCAGCTCGGCCTGTACGCGATGGACGCCGGAGGCGGGGTGCCCGAGCCCTTGCTCCCGCCCCGGATCGCGCTCCAGAACCCGGAGCTGGTCGGGGGATACCTCTTCCACGTGCTCCCCGGCCTCGAGCGTCTCGTGGTCATGATCGACCGGGACGGGGACGAGAACTACGAGCCGTTCCTCGTCCCGCTCGAGGGCGGCTTCCCGGAGCCGCTGGCTCCGGAGGTCTTCGGGCGTTTCCGCTCCCACCTGGCCCAGGTCGACCACCGCTCGGGAATCGCCTACTTCGCCGGCGAGTCGCGCGGGGAGCGGCTGATCCATGCGCTCCGGGTCGATGTGGGGACGGGGAGCGTGGAGGAGCTCTGGCGGAGCCCCTACGGTGCCTACCCGTTCGCCTGGAGCCCCGACCACGCGCGGGTCGTGCTCGCGGACGGGTACACGCTCGGGGACGTCGTGCTCTACGAGCCGGACGGCGCAGGCGGCCGGCGGGCGCTCGCGGGGACGTTCCTGGAGGAGCGGGAGGCTGGGAGCGAGCACCCGCTGACGGGCTTCTCCTCCGGGCACCTGAGGGCAGACGGCGGGCTGCTCTGCGTGACCACGCTCTTCGCGGACACCGGCACGCCCGCCTACCTCGAGCTCGACCGGCCCGGAGAGCTCGAGCCGGTCGCGATCGAGGGGCTCGTCCACGAGGGCGTCGGCGAGCTCGAGCGGCTGCAGCACCTGGAGGGCGACCGCTACGCCGCGCTCTACAACATCGACGGCTGCTCGTGGGCCTACGAGGCGCGCTTCGAGGAGCCGTCGCGCCGGCTTCTCGTGGAGCGCGTGCTCGTCGGGCGAGGAGAGCTGTCCGCGGGGGTCCTGCACGGCCTCCACCTGGACGAGGGAAGCGGCCGCATCGCCGTCTCCTTCTGCACCGCGACCACCCCGACCCAGCTCTACCTCCTCGAGCCGGGGCCGGAGTCGCGCCCGCAGCGCAGGACGCGGGAGCGGCCGCTCGGGCTGGCTCCCGAGCTGCTCTCGGCGGGGGAGGATGCGTCCTTCGTCTCGCACGACGGCCTCCGCGTCTCCGCCCGCCTCTACCTGCCCTCCCCGCAGCTCGGCTACGAGGGCCCGCGGCCGCTCGTCACCTACGTCCACGGGGGGCCCCAGTCGCAGGAGCGCCCGAACTTCGCCTGGTTCTCGATGCCGCTGATCCAGATCCTGACCCTGGAGGGCTTCGCCGTCTTCGTCCCCAACGCGCGCGGCTCGACCGGGTACGGCCTCGCCTACGCGAAGCACGTCGACCGCGACTGGGGCGGCCGCGACCGGCTCGACCACGTCCACGCGCTGACCGAGGTGCTCCCGCGGGACGGGCGGCTCGACCTCTCGCGGGCCGGGGTCGTGGGCCGCTCCTACGGCGGGTACATGACGCTCATGCTCGCCTCCCGCCACCCGGAGCTGTGGCGCGCGGCGGTGGACATGTTCGGCCCCTACGACCTGCTCACGTTCATGGAGCGCATCCCCGAGACGTGGAAGCCGTACTTCGCGCTCGCGGTCGGGGACCCCGAGCGCGACCGCGACTTCCTCGTGGAGCGCTCCCCGCGAACGTGGATCCGTGACCTCGCCTGCCCGCTGCTCGTGATCCAGGGCCGCAACGACCCACGCGTCGTCGAGCGGGAGTCGCGCGACCTGGTCGAGGAGCTGCGCGGGCTGGGGCGAACCGTCGAGTACCTCGTGTTCGAGGACGAGGGCCACGACGTGCTCAAGCTGGCCAACCGCATCCGCTGCTACGAGGCGATCGTGCGCTTCTTCGCCGAGCACCTCGCGTGAGCGGCAGGTAGCCGGGCGAGGCCGTCCGGAGCGGCGCCTACCCTCTCGCCGTGAAGGTCCTCGGCATCGACCCAGGGACGGCTGCGTGCGGGTACGGGATCGTCCACGGAAGCGACGGGCGCCTCCGGGCGGTTGTCTCCGGCCACTGGCGGACGCCGGCCGGCGAGCGCCTGCACCTGCGCCTCCTGACCATCTTCGAGGGGGTGGCGCGGCTCATCGAGGAGCACGCGCCGGACGCCGTCGCGCTCGAGGAGTCCTTCGTCGGTGCCGACGCCCGTATCGCGCTCTCCGTCGGGCAGGCGCGCGGCGCCGTGCTCGTCGCAGCCGCGTCCGCCGGGGTCGAGTGCGCCGAGTACGCCCCGGCGCGCGTCAAGCAGGCGCTGTGCGGCTACGGGCGGGCCGAGAAGGCCCAGATGCAGCGGATGGTCAAGCTCGTCCTCGGCCTGGAGTCCGAGCCCGCCTCCTCCCACGAGGCCGACGCCCTCGCCGTCGCCATCTGTCACGCGCTCGCCCCACCCCTGCTCGAGGTGGCCGGGTGATCTCGCGCCTGCGCGGCCTCCCCGCCGGTCGGTCGGCCGACGGGCTCGTCCTCGACGTCGGGGGAGTCGGCTACCTCCTCGCCGCCACGCCCCGCGCGCTCGCGCTCGCCGAGGGCGCGCGCGAGGTCACGCTCGAGACGTACCTGCACGTGCGCGAGGATGCGCTCCAGCTGTACGCGTTCGCCGACGTCGCCGAGCGGGAGCTCTTCGTCCACCTGCTGGGCGTGAGCGGGATCGGGCCCAAGGTCGCCCTGGCCGTCGTCTCGAGCGGCCCGGCGGGCGAGCTGCGGCGCGCGATCGCCCTCGGCGACGCGGCGCGCTTCCAGGCGATCCCGGGCATCGGCAAGAAGACGGCGGAGCGGATCGTGCTCGAGCTGAAGGGCTCCCTCGCCGCCTCCGTCGAGACCGGGGCGGGGCCCGCTCCGGGCGATCTCGTGGCGCGGCAGGCGCTCGTCGAGCTGGGCTTCTCGGTCGCCGAGGCCGAGCGTGCGCTCGCCGCCGTCGATCCTGCGCTGCCGCCCGAGGAGCGCGTCCGCGAGGCGCTGCGGAGGGCCGCGTGAGCGGCTCGCCCTTCCTGGCGCCGGCGCTGCAGGAAGGCGACGAGGAGGTCGAGCGCACGCTCCGGCCCCGGCGCCTCGACGACTTCGTCGGCCAAGAGCGGACGAAGGAGCAGCTCCGCATCGCGCTGGAGGCGGCCCGGGCCCGCGGGGACGCGCTCGACCACGTCCTCCTGGTCGGGCCGCCCGGCCTGGGGAAGACGACGCTGGCCGTGATCATCCGCGAGGAGCTCGGCGTCGGCCTGCGCAGCGTCGCCGGCCCGGCCCTCGAGCGCAAGGGGGACCTGGCTGCGATCCTGACCGGGCTCGAGCCGCGCGACGTCCTCTTCGTCGACGAGATCCACCGCCTGAACCGGGCGATCGAGGAGATCCTCTACCCGGCCCTCGAGGACTTCCGGCTCGACATCGTGGTCGGACAGGGCGCGGGCGCGCGCACGCTCACCCTCGACCTGCCCCCGTTCACGCTGGTCGGGGCGACGACTCGCACCGGGCTTTTGACCACGCCGCTCCGCGACCGCTTCGGGATGACCTTCCGGCTCGGCTACTACGAGCCGGGCGAGCTGGCCTCGATCGTGCGCCGCTCCGCCGGGATCCTCGGGGTGGAGCTCGAGGGCGAGGCGGCAGAGGAGATCGCAGCCCGGGCGCGGGGGACGCCGCGGGTTGCGAACCGCATCCTCCGCCGGATCCGCGACGTAGCCGAGGTGCGCCACGAGGGCAAGGTCACGCTCGCGATCGCCCGGGAGGCCCTCGACCTGCTCGAGGTGGACGAGGCCGGGCTGGAGCGCACCGACCGCGAGCTGCTCGGCGCGATCGCCTACAAGTTCGGGGGTGGCCCGGTGGGGCTCTCGACGCTCGCGGTCTCGCTCGGGGAGGAGCCCGACACCGTCGAGGACGTGTACGAGCCGTTCCTGCTCCAGCTCGGCTTCCTGCAGCGGACGCCGCGCGGGCGCGTGATCACCGCGCTCGGCCGCGAGCACATCCAGGCTGCGACGGCGGAGCCGGAAGGGCTCTTCTGACCTCATCCGGCCCGCAGGCGGCCGCGGGCAGGATCACCAGCGCAGGAGCGCGGCGATGCCGCCGTGCTCGGCCAGCGCTCGCGCGGCGTCGTCCCGGACCGGAGTCACCGCGCCCCGGGTCGCGAGCACCTTCGCGACCAGCACGTCGGTCAGGTCGCTCGCGCCCTCCGGCTCGGCCGCGGCGGTCAGCGTCTCTCCCGGACCGACGATCCCGAGGAAGGGCCGGGAGGGATCGACGAGCAGGTGGGCAATCCTGCCTTCGCCGGCCGCGGCGAGCACCTGCTCCAGTCCACAGGCACCCGGCCCGCCGGCCTGGGCCTCGTCCACGGCCGCGCGCACCCGCGCAAGGGCCTGATCCGCCACGAGCCCGACGAGCGCTTCGCGCAGCCGTGCAAGCGCCTCCTCCTCGCGGACGCCCTCGAGGTTGGCGGGCACCGCCGCGGTGGCCAGACCGAGGCTGCGCAGCGCTTCGTCGAGCGGCTCGACCCGGCGGGCATCGCCGGCGAGGACGGCCCGTGTCCAGCCGCGCCTGCCGGCGAGGGCGGAGACCTGCTCGAGCGCGTCGGCAAAGGCGCGGCCATACGCGGCGGCCAGGCGGCGTTGGTAGCGGTCGCGGTGCGAGACCACCTCCTGACCGCGCAACGGGTTCGCCCGCGCGGCCGCCTTCATCTCGGGCCACCAGTCGCCGACCCAGGGCTCCAGCTCGAAGCGCTCGATCTCGCGGACGACCCCCAGCTCCGTCTCGAGCACGTGGAGGGCATCGCGCGAGGCCGTCACCAGGCCGGCGGGCTCGCCGGCGTCGAGCGCTCCGAGCAGCGGCAGGAGGTGCGCGACGCGGCCGGCTCGCGCCAGCGTCGGAAGTGGCTCCCGGAGCAGGACGAGGGTGGAGGTCTCCGACCCGAGCGGGACGTAGCAGGCTCGCCCCAGCCCCGGCAGCGCCGGATCGGCGAGCTGCTCGACCAAGGCCTCCTCGCGCGCGAGCAGGCGCTCCACCGCCCGGCCGTAGGCGGGATCGCGCACGAGCTGGGCGAGGTCGTTCTCGAGCTGGATCTCCCAGGCCGGGCGGCCCCCTAGGGGCGCGCCGGGATCGATCCCGACGGCGAGCGAGAGCACGCCTGCGTCGGTGCGCACCCCGGCGAGCGTGTCGATCAGCTCGCGAAGGTGCGAAGCCCGCTCGACGACGATCGTCTCCATCGGCGGAACGTTCGCTCCAGCTTTCCTCGCGCGCATCGGGGGCGCCACCGATAGGGGTTGCGGATGCTCCCGGAGCGGCCGCGCTCCCTCAGCCCGTTCGGGCGAGCAGCTCCCGCAGCGCGGCCGGCCCGTCCCGAAGCGGAGGGCCGTGGGCCAGGCAGAGCAGCTCGAAGTCGAGGGCGGCAGAGCGCTCGACGCTCCGCCGGGTCTCGGCCGGGTCGTCGTGGTACTGCGGCGGAACGAAGCGGAGCTCGCCGCTTGCCCGGTCGCGCAGGACGAGATCCGGCGAGAAGAGCACGGCCGGCTTGCCGGCCCAGAGGAGCGAGTAGTGCGGCAGCTCCGGCCCGGGAGTGTGGACGGCTCGGAGCCCTCCGGGGAGGAGGTCGCCGTCGCCGTAGCGCTCGTCCGGCTCTTCCTCGGTCGCGCGCGAGCCGTGCGGCAGCCAGACGGGGGCGCCGAAGCGGCGCCGGTAGCGCCACGCTGCACGCTGGTGGCAGGCGGCCGTGAGGACGATCGCCGCCACCGGCTCCACCCGGGCGAGCGCCGCCTCGGCGAGCGGGACGGGATCGACGAGGACTTGGCCCTCGGGGGTTGCGATCGCGTGCGAGCTGCTCCACCCGCCTCCGATCAGGGGGTTCTCGATCCGCCAGTGGAAGAGGCCGGGGACGACCTCCTCCAGGTCGCTCGCCTCGACGGGGGGCTCGGTCACCGGCCCAGGCCTCGGTAGCGGTGCTCGTGCCACGAGGGCACGGGCGCCAGCTCGAGCAGCGCGCGGCCGCCGTTCGGCTCCGCGTAGCCGAAGTCGCCCGTGTCGTCCTCGAAGTTGACGTCGAGCAGGCCCTCCTTGACGCGATGGTCGAGCCAGGCGCCGCGGAAGACGAGCTTGCGGAGCCAGTAGACCAGGGACTCGCCCTCGAGCAGGGAGAGGCGCTCCCAGTGGCGCACGAGGTAGAGGCCGAGCCCGCTGCGGGGCTCGGCGACGCGGCCGTCCGCGACCAGCTCGACGAGGTCGGCGCGCTCCTCCTCGTCCACGTCGTTCGACTCGAGCAGACCGAGCTTGACCGCAGCCGCGACGACGCGCTCGCCGAAGTCCTCGGCGTTGAACTCGAACCGGTGTCCGAGGAACTCGACGACGAAGTCGTCTCCGGAGCGGTAGTTCGTGGTGAGCATCCCTTGCAGGGTATCTACCCTTCCCGCCGTGTCACGCCGTCTCCTCTGGCTCGGGATGTCCGCCCTCGTCGTCGCGATCTGGCTCGCCGGCGCGGCCGTGACCAAGTACTCGCTCGAGCAGATGGCTTACCTGACCCCGATCGCCGTCGTCGTCGTGGGTGCGACGGTGGCGCTCGCCGTGCTCTGGGTCAAGGTCGTTCGCGACTCGCTCCGCCGCCGCCGGGGCTAGCGCGCTCCCGGGCCGCCGACCTGCACGGGGGGTCTGTCCGGGCCCCTCCGTACCGTCTCGCGCGTGAGCGGGGTCTGGACGATCGCGGCCTGCGAGCGCCGGAAGGTCGAGCGGCTCGCGCGCGAGCTGGAGCTGAGCGAGGTCACGGCCTCGGTGCTCGTGCGCCGCGGGTACGGCGAGCCCGAGGACGCGCGCCGCTTCCTGGAGGCGCGCCTGCCCGGGCACGACCCCTTCCTCTTGGGCGACATGGCGGTCGCGGTGGAGCGGCTGCGGGCAACGGTCGCCGCCGGAGGACGGATCTGCGTGCACGGCGACTACGACGTGGACGGCATCTGCGCGACCGCGCTCGCGCTCCTCATCCTGCGCGAGCTCGGCGCCGACGCGAGCTGGCATCTCCCCAGCCGCTTCGAGGAGGGCTACGGCGTCTCGCGGGACACGCTCGCGCGGCTCGCCGAGGAGGGAGTCGCGCTCGTGCTGACCGTCGACTGCGGGATCACCGCGGTCGAGGAGGTAGCCGAGGCGCGGACGCTCGGGCTCGAGGTCGTGGTCACCGATCACCACCGGCCCGGCGCGACGCTGCCCGACTGCCCCGTCGTCGCGACCCGCCCCTCGGCGTACCCGTTCCCGGAGCTCTCCGGGACCGGCGTCGTGTACAAGCTCGGCGAGGCGCTGCTCGGCCCCGACCATCCCGCGCTGCGGCAGCACCTCGACCTCGTCGCCCTCGCCACCATCGCCGACGTCGTCCCGCTCGTGGACGAGAACCGCGCTCTCGCGGCGGCGGGGCTGAGGGCGCTCGCCGCCTCCCGCCGGCCGGGGCTGCAGGCGCTGATGCGCAGCGCGCGCGTCGATCCGGCCGCGGTGGACACGGGGGCGGTCGGGTTCCGGCTCGCGCCGCGGCTCAACGCAGCCGGCCGGCTGTGCCGCCCGGACGTCGCGCTCGAGCTGATCCTGAGCGAGGACGACGAGGAGGCACGCCGACTCGCGCTCGAGCTGGAGGGGCTGAATCGGGAGCGACAGGCGGTCGAGGACCGGATCCTGCGCGAGGCGGTCGCGCAGGTGGAGGAGCTGCCGGCGCGCGAGCGGGCCCGTCGCGGCTACGTCCTCTGGCAGGAAGGCTGGCACGAGGGCGTGATCGGGATCGTGGCCTCCCGCTTGGTCGAGCGCTTCCACCGCCCCGTCGTCCTGATCGCCGGCGACGACGACGGCTGGAAGGGCTCGGGGCGCTCGATTCCGCCCTTCGACCTGCACGGGGCGCTCGCCGCCTGCTCCGAGCACCTCGACCGCTTCGGCGGGCACCGCGCGGCGGCTGGCCTCGCGATCGCCCCCGAGCGGATCGAGGGCTTCGCCCAGGCGTTCGCCGCCCATGCCGACGAGCACCTCTCCGAGCAGGACCTGCTCCCGGTCACGGTCGTGGACGCCGTCGTCTCCGCGGAGGACCTCACCCTCGGGCTCGCCACCGAGCTCGACCGGCTCGCCCCCTTCGGGCTCGGCAATCCGGACATCACCCTGCTCCTGCCCGCGTGCCGCGCGACCGAGCCGGCGGCGGTGGGCGAGGGCAAGCACCTCCGCTTCCGCGTACGCCAGGGCACGCGCGACGCCGGCACGGCGATCGCCTTCGGCCTCGCGCGCCAGCTCGACCGGGTTCGGGCCGGAAGCCTCCTCGACCTCGCCTTCCGGCTGAAGGAGAACCGCTGGAACGGAACGGTCTCGCCGCAGCTCGTCGTGCGCCGCCTGTTCGACACGCATCCGGCGTACGAGGAGGTGCGGGCGAGGCTGGCCGAGCGGTGGAAGGCCGGCGCAGGGGCATGGACCCCGCTCGAGCGGCGGATCTTCGCCGAGCTCGGGCTCGACGGCGCTGCGGGACGCCGGCGGCAGCTGCTCGAGTCGGAGGCGTTCCGGGAGCTGCTCGAGCAGGAGGCGCTGCTGCGGGCTGCGTGAGTCAGGCGAGCGGGACGAGCGCGTCGCGCATCGCCACGGCGAGGCGGCGTGCGAGGCGCTGCCGGAGCCAGCGGCGGAGGAGGCGCATGGGAGAGGAGCGTTCGACGCGGGTGCGGCGCCTCCTGCGCGGAGAGAGGGGCCGTGGAGGTGGCTCAGTACACTGAGCCCATGAGCGTCCTCGACGCCAGATCGCACCACGCCAGCCTCGTCGAGGAGCTGATCGCGGAGGTCGAGGCCTACAACCCGGAGGCCGATGCGGAGCTCCTGCGGCGGGCCTTCGCCGTCGCCGAGCGCGCCCACGCGGGACAGACGCGCCGCTCCGGCGAGGAGTACATCTACCACCCCCTCGGCGTGGCTCGGATCTGCGCGGAGCTGCACTTGGACGAGCAGACGATCGCGGCCGCCCTCCTGCACGACGTGGTCGAGGACACGGGCTACGACCTCGAGGAGCTGCGGGCGGAGTTCGGGGCCGAGATCGCGCAGCTCGTGGAAGGCGTCACCAAGCTGACCCGGATCAGCTTCCAGAGCCGGGAGCAGGCCGAAGCGGAGAACTACCGGAAGATGATCGTGGCGATGGCGCAGGACGTCCGCGTCATCCTGATCAAGCTCGCCGACCGCCTGCACAACATGCGGACGATCGAGTACCTCGGCAAGCAGAAGCAGGCGCAGAAGGCGCGGGAGACCCTGGAGGTGTACGCGCCGCTCGCGCATCGGCTCGGCATCCACGCGCTCAAGTGGGAGCTCGAGGACCTCGCCTTCCAGACGCTCCACCCCCGCAAGTACGCCGAGATCAAGGCCATGGTCGCCGACCAGCGCGCCGACCGGGAGGCGCAGGCCGAGAAGGCGGCTGCGATCCTCGGGGAGGAGCTGGCCAAGGCGGACGTGCCGGCCGAGATCACCGGCCGGGCCAAGCACCTCTACTCGATCTACGAGAAGATGGCCAAGCGCGGCCGCGAGTTCAACGAGATCTACGACCTGACCGCGCTCCGCGTCATCTGCGAGCGCTCGGGCGAGGAGGGAACGCGCGACTGCTACGCGGCGCTCGGCCTCATGCACTCGCTCTGGAACCCGCTGCCGGGACGGTTCAAGGACTTCATCGCCATGCCGAAGCTGAACCGGTACCGCTCCCTGCACACGACGGTGATCGGGCCGGAGGGCAAGCCCCTCGAGATCCAGGTGCGCACCCGTGAGATGCACGAGGAGGCCGAGTACGGGGTCGCGGCGCACTGGCTGTACAAGCGGGGGCGGGCGACGAAGGCCGACGACGAATGGCTCGCCTGGGTCAAGTCGCTCATGGACTGGCAGGCCGACGAGCAGGACCCCGGGGAGTACATGCGCAGCCTGCGCACCGACCTCTTCTCCGAGGAGGTGTACGTCTTCACCCCCAAGGGCGAGGTCAAGGTCCTCCCGGCGGGGGCGACCCCGATCGACTTCGCCTACGCGGTGCACACCGACGTCGGCCACCGCACGGTCGGCGCGAAGGTGAACGGTCGCATCGTCCCGCTCCACTACCGCCTGCGCAGCGGCGACTTCGTCGAGATCCTGACCTCGAAGTCGGGCCGCGGCCCCTCGCGGGACTGGCTCGCGCTCGTCACCTCCTCCCGCGCTCGCAACAAGATCCGGCAGTGGTTCCAGCGGGAGTCGCGCGAGGAGCAGGAGCAGAAGGGCCGCGAGCTGCTCGACCAGGCGCTGAAGGCGCAGAAGCTCCCGTACCGCAAGCTCCAGGGCTCGAGCGTCCTCGCCCAAGTGATCCGCGAGACCGGCTTCAAGAAGGCCGAGGACTTCTACGTCGCGCTCGGCGCCGGGAAGCTGCAGCCGGCGCAGATCGTGAACAAGGTCATCCAGCGCCTGAAGACGGACGAGGTCGCGGAGGAGCCCGCGATCACGACGAAGCCGGCGAGGGCCAGGGCCACCGTCTCGAGCGACCGGCTCGGGATCCGCGTCCCCGGCGTCGAGGACGTGCTCGTCCGGCTGGCCAAGTGCTGCACGCCCGTGCCCGGCGACCCGATCGTGGGCTACGTCTCGCTCGGGCGCGGGATCACCGTGCACCGCGAGGACTGCCCGAACGTGAAGGCGCTGCAGCGCAATCCGGAGCGCTTCACGACGGTCGAGTGGGAGGGAGGCGCGTCGGCGGGCTTCCTCGTCCAGATCGCGGTGGACGCCTTCGACCGGGCGCGCCTGCTCGAGGACGTGGCCCGCACGTTCGCCGAGCACGGCGCGAACATCGTCTCCTACGGCGGCGTGGTCGAGGACGGGATGGCCCGCAACTGGTACACGGCCGAGGTCGGGGAGGTGAAGGAGCTCCGCTCGCTCCTGACCGCGCTGCGCAACCTGGACGCCGTCTTCGACGCCTACCGCGTGACGCCCTCCTGAGCCCCGCTCGGGACGAGGGCCGAGCCTGACCGCAAGTCACGGGGCCGGCGGCCACGTCTCGACTCCACCGGGCTGGGTGCCGGCAGCCGCGTGCCTCGAGCGAGGGATGCTCCCTCGTTCGGGTGGGGTACCTCGTTCGAGGGATTGCGTCCCTCGAAGGCGTGAATACAAGGAGAGTGGGGAGAGGGGAAGGGAGCCGCGCGTCCGCCTCGCGCGGGCGCGCGGCAGATCTCTCCCCGCTCCCCAGCCTCCGGCTCCGGCCGGAGCACGACCGGACGACGCGGGACGTGCTTCGATAGGGCCGTGCGCTGCCCCGCCTGTGCGAAGGAGAACCCTCCCGCCGCCCGCTTCTGCGCGAGCTGCGGGACCCTGCTCGAGCGCACCTGCCCCTCGTGCGGGACGCCGCTTCCGGGGGATGCCGCCTTCTGCACGTCGTGCGGGACGAAGCTCGAGGACGAGGTCGCGGCGGTCCCGCCGACTGCCGTCGCGAGCGCGGGCGAGCGGCGGGTGGTCACGGTCCTGTTCGCGGACCTCGTCGGCTTCACGACGCTCGCGGAGCACCTCGACCCCGAGGAGCTGCGCGCCCTCATGACCGAGACGCTCTCGGAGCTGACCGAGGAGGTCGAGCGTCGGGGAGGCTGGGTCGAGAAGTTCATCGGCGACGCGATCGTGGCCGTGTTCGGCGCCCCGGTCGCCCACGAGGACGATCCGGAGCGGGCCGCCGCGACGGCGCTCGCGATGCTGGACGTCGTGCGGCGACGGTCGGAGCAGACCCCGGCTCCGCTCCAGCTCCGCATCGGGATCAACAGCGGGCTCGTCGTCGCGGGCGCGATCGGCGATGGCTCCCAGACCGGCGTCATGGGGGATGCCGTGAACGTCGCCGCGAGGCTCCAGCAGGGCGCCGGCGAAGGGGAGGTGCTGCTCTCGGCTTCGACCTGGCGGCGGGTTCGGGACGCGTTCGAGCTCGAGCCCGCCGGCGCGCTCGAGGTGAAGGGCCGGGAGCAGCCGGTCGAGACGTACCGGCTCCTCGGCCGAGGCCAGCCCGGCGCGAGGCAGCGACTGCCGTTCGTGGGGCGCCGGGAGGAGCTCGCCCTGCTCGACCTCCTCTGGTCGAGCGCGCGCAAGGGCAACACGCACGTGGTCAGCGTCGTGGGCGAGCCCGGGGTGGGGAAGTCGCGGCTGCTCGAGGAGCTTCGTCCCCCCGGCGACCCGATCGACATCAGGATCGCCTGCGGCGGCGAGCGGGCCTTCGGCCCGTTCGTCGAGCTCGTGGAGCGGATCCTCGGCGGCGCGCCCAAGGACGCGGACGAGCTCTGCGCGCGCGCCGCCGAGCTCGGCGTCGAGCGGGAGCAGGCTCTCCTCGTGGGCTCGTTCCTCGGCTTCGGGGGAGCTCCGCCGGTCGTGCGCATGGCGGACGAGCAGCGCGGGCAGCAGGTCTTCGCCGCCTTCTGGCAGTTCCTCGTCGCGATCTTGGGCTCCCACCCGGCGCTCGTCTGCCTGGACGACGTCCACTGGGCCGACGAGTCCTCCCGGGAGCTGCTCGACTTCCTGCTCCAGCGCCTCGCGGGTGTGCCGCTCATGCTCGTCCTCTGCTACCGGCCCGGCTTCGAGCGGGTCGAGCGCGCCGAGCTGCGGGCAAGCCACACGGTCGTCCGCCTCGAGTCGCTGACTGCGGAGGAGAGCGTCGAGCTCGCTCGCGGGTTCCTGGGCGTGGGGGAGCTGCCCCGTGATCTCGAGCGCCTCGTCGCCGAGCGGGCGGAGGGGAACCCGTTCTTCATCGAGGAGCTGCTGCAGGCGCTCCAGGAGCTGGGCTCGCTCGAGGTCGTCGACGGCGTGGCCGTGCTGGCCCAGGTCGAGGTCGAGATTCCCGACACCGTGCAGGGGACGATCCTCGCCCGGGTCGATCGCCTTCACCCTCGTGCGCGCGCCGTCCTCCAGCACGCCGCCGTCCTCGGCCGCTCCTTCTCCACGGACCTGCTCGCTGCCGTGGCCGGAAACGGCGACGTCTCGGGCCCGCTCGCCGATCTCGAGCGGGCGCAGCTCGTCGTGCTCAGGGCCCCGGGCGAGTGGACGTTCAAGCACGCCCTCATCCAGGAGGTCACGTACGAGACCCTGCTCCTCCGCCAGCGGCGGGAGCTGCACCGAGCGGCGGCGGAAGCGCTCGAGCGCCGTGCGGGGGACGATCCGAGCCTGCTCGAGGAGCTGGCGGAGCACTACGCGCTCGCCGAGTCTCCGGAGCAGGCGCGGCGGTACGCGGTCGCCGCGGGCGACCTCGCGGCCGAGCGGAACGGCTACGTCGAGGCGGTCCGGCGGTACGAGACCGCGCTCCGCCTGTGGGGCGAGGGAGACGCGGAGGGCCGGCTCGAGCTCATGCACAAGCTCGGGCAGGCGGCCATGATCGCGGGCGATCTGACCACCGCCCGGACGGCGTTGATCGAGGCGGCGGAGGGCTGGCAGGTGCGCGGTGAGTCTCTCCGTGCCGGAGGCGCCCTGGCCGTTCTCGGACGGGCCTACTGGCAGTCCGGCGACAGCGCCCGAGCGGCCGAGACGCTCGAGCGCGCGATCGGCCTGCTCGGCGAGCAGCCGTCGCCGGAGCTCGTGCGGGCGTACAACTGGGCGGCTGCGGGCCACATGCTGAACGGCGAGTTCGTCCAGGGCCAGGAGCTCGCCGAGCGCGGGCTCTCCCTCGCCGAGGCGCTCGAGGCTCCCGCGTTGCGCTCCCAGCTTCTGAACACCCTCGGCGTCTGCCGGGTCGGCCTGGGCGACCCGGGCGGCATCGCGAAGATCGAGGAGGCGCTCGCGCTCGCGCTCGAGGCCGGGGAGCCGGAGGCGATCGGCCGCGCCTACGTGAACCTCTCCGACACGCTCGCGAAGACCGGACGGCTGCGCGAGTCGGTCGGGGTGGCCGAAGCCGGGCGGGCCGCGACGCGGAAGCTCGGCGCCCCGTCCATGGAGTGGTTCATCGCGGGCAACGAGGCGTCGTCGCTCGTCGCCCTCGGCCGCTACGAGGAGGCGGACGCGCTAACCCGGGAGATGCTCGACGAGCAGCGCGCCGTCCTCGGAGTACCGGGTCTCGTCAACGCGGGCATGACCAGGGTCGAGCTGCTCGTCCGCCGCGGAGCGCACCAGGACGCTCGCACGCTCGCCGACGAGATGCTCGGCCTCGCGCGGGGGATCGGCGGCTCGGAGTTCCTGGGCCAGGCTCTCCTGACGGAGGCCAACCTGGAGCTAGCACGGGGCAACGCCGCCGCTGCGCGGCACGCGCTGAGGGAGGCGCTGCAGATCGCCACCGAGGAGGACTTGAGCCACGTGCTGCCGATGGCGCCGGCCGCCGCCCGGCTCCTGCCGAGGGACGAGGCACAGAGCCTGCTCGAGCGCGTGCGCGCGCTTCCTTCGCTCCCCCTCGGCGATGCCCTCTGCGCGGAGGCGGAGGCCGTGCTGACGGGGAACGCCTCGACCTTCCGCGAGGCCGCGGAGCTCTACCGGTCGGTGGGGATGCTCTACGACGAGGCGCGGTGCCTGGCCGGCGCGGGCGATGCCGGGGCGGCCTCGGCGATCTACGAGCAGCTCGGCGTCCCTCCGCCGTCCTCCTCGGCCGCTGCGGGCCGTTAGGTTAGGGCTCCCAGGCCTCGCCGCGCGTATCCCAGCCGATCAGGACGTGCGCGGAGACGAGCACGGCGACGCGCTCGAGGAACGCCGGCTCGGCCTCTCCGTCGACCGCGAGCTCCCCGACCGGAGCGCCCTGGAAGGAGATGGCGACACGTGTCCTCCGAGCCTCGTCGGGCTCGCCGGCCTCGGGGCCGAGCACGAGCTCACCGCCCTCGCGGAAGGAGATCCCGGCCCACGCGATCCCGGGCACCTCGGCGAGCGTGCGCACGGCGGCGCGGAGCACCTCGTCGGGCTCGCCGCCTCGGTCGAGGATGCTCTCGAGCGCCACGAGGGCTCGGCTGCTCAGCGTGCGCTCCTCACTCCTCGAGGTCGGCGCCCTCGAAGGCGCGGATCACGCGCCGGAGCTCCTCCGGCACCGGCGTCGGGCGCCGTGAGGCGAGGTCGACGAGGACGAGCGTCTGCTGCGCCGTCACCAGGAGCACCTCGTCTGGATGCCGGTAGGCCGCGCACTCGTAGGTCACGCTCGAGCGCCCGATCCGGCTCACGCGCACGAACGACTCGATCAGGTCGTCGAAGCGAGCGGGCGCGAGGTAGTCGACGTGGGAGGCGCGCATGACGAACTCGGCGTCGCCGAGCCGCATCCCTCCACCCAGGTGGCGGTGGTACTCGGTGCGGGCGTGGTCGAAGTACGGGAGGTAACGGCCGTAGTAGACGACGCCCTGCGCGTCGGTGTCGGAGAACCACACGCGCGAGAGCGCCGAGTACTTGAAGGGCGGCCGCCGGTCAGTGACCCGCCCGAGCTCGAGGACGTCGGTCACGACCCCTCCGCCCGGCGGATCAGCGCCAGCACCTCCTCGCGCTTCTCCTCCAGCAGCTCGCGGGAGAGCGCCTCCAGGTTGAGGCGCAGGAGCGGCTCGGTGTTCGACGGGCGCACGTTGCAGTGCCAGTCGGCGAACTCGATCGAGATCCCGTCCAGGTGCGAGATGCGCGCGCCTTGGGCGGTGTAGTGCTCCTTCAGCTCTTGGAGCGTGAGGGCGACGTCGGTGACCGGCGTGTTGATCTCGCCCGTCAGGTGGTAGCGCTCGCGCAAGGGGGCGAGCAGCTCGGACAGCTTCCGCCCACGACGCGAGAGGAGCTCGAGCATGAGCAGGAAGGGGATGACGCCGGAGTCGGCCTGCGAGAAGTCGCGGAAGTAGTAGTGGGCCGAGACCTCCCCGGCGAAGACGGCCCCCTCCTTGCGCATGCGGTGCTTGATGAAGGCGTGGCCGACTCGGTTCACGAGCGGGATACCGCCCGCGCGCTCGATCGCCTCGGGCACGGCCCAGCTCGCGCGCACGTCGTAGATCACCTTTCCGCCCGGCTCGCGCTCGAGGATCGCCTCGGCGAGCAGCGCGGTGACGAAGTCGCCGGGGACGAACTCCCCGGCGTCGTCGACGAAGAAGCAGCGGTCGGCGTCGCCGTCGTAGGCGACGCCGAGGTCGGCGCCCTCCTCGAGCGTGCGCCGCACGACGAAGCCTCGGTTCTCGGGCAGAAGCGGGTTGGGGTCGTGGTTGGGGAAGCTGCCGTCGGGCTCGAAGAAGCAGCGGACGACGTCGAGCTGGGGCAGGCGCTCGAGCACGGGCGGGAGCATGACGCCGGCCATGCCGTTGGCTGCGTCCACGACGACCTTCAGCGGCGCGATCGCCT
Organism: Gaiellaceae bacterium; assembly: GCA_035559835.1. Taxonomy (GTDB): domain Bacteria; phylum Actinomycetota; class Thermoleophilia; order Gaiellales; family Gaiellaceae; genus GMQP-bins7. The sequence continues at coordinate 4,607 of DATMAP010000151.1, read as the reverse complement.
CGGGGGCGACGAAGGAGAGCACCTTGGCCACGTACCCGGGCCAGACGTCCTCGCTGCGGACCTGCCCGCGCCGCGCCGGCGGCCCGAACTCGCCGCGGGCCCGCTCCCGCACCTCGGCGAGCCCCGAGTCTCCCCCGACGGGAAGCGCACCCCGGCGGACGACCTTCATCCCGGTGTCGTCCTTGGGGTTGTGCGAGGCGGTGACGCAGATCCCGCCGTCGAGCCCCAGCTCGCCGACGGCGTAGTAGAGCATCTCCGTCCCGACGAGCCCGAGGTCGAGGACGTCGGCGCCCCCGTCCGCTGCGCCCTCGATCACCGCCTGGGCCATGGACGGCGAGGAGAGGCGCATGTCGCGCCCGACGGCGATCGTCCGCGGCTCGAAGTGCTCGGCGACGGCGCGCCCGATCCGGTACGCGCCCTCCTCGTCGAGCTGCGTCGGGTAGCGGCCGCGCACGTCGTAGGCCTTGAACACGGAGGGATCGAGCACGGGCCGATGCTAACCGCGGACCTCCCGGAGGCGTCCGAGGGTAGAGAGAGAAGATGCGCCCGGCGCTGCTTGCCGCCCTCTGCCTCGTGCTCCTCTCCGGAGCGGCAGCCCCGCGCGGTCAGACGACGGCATCGGCGCCGGCGCCGGCTGCGAAGCCGGCCTTCCCGCCGGTGCTCGGGGTCTCGTACCGTTCGCCGCGCGGCGCGCTCGCCTGGTTCGACCCGCTCACGTTGCAGACGCTTCGCGGCCGGAAGGCGCCGCTCGCGGGACACACGGGGAGCTGGGCGTTCTCCGCCGACCGCGGCCTGCTGGCGATCGCGAGCTGTGCCGGAGACCAAGAACCCCTGCCGAGCATCAGGTTCGTGGACGCGCGCGCGATGCGCGTTCGCGGAGACCGGCGGCTCTCGCCGGTCCGCGGCTGCGCGAGCGCGCTCACCTGGCTCCGCCCGAGACGGCTCCTCGCCGTCGTCCAGGCCGCAGCCGACGCAGCGGTCGTTCTCGTCGATCCGCTCGGGCGCCGCGTCCTGCGGCGGGAGCTGCTCCCCTCGGCCCCCTGGGCGAGCGGACGGACCCGGGACGAGCTCGTCCTCCTTCTGGGCTCGTGGGGCGCCGTCGCGCCGGCCCGGCTGGCCGTCGTCGACGCCGCCGGCCGCGTCCGGCTGCGGACGCTGGATCGCGTCCTCGCCGGCACCGTGGAGGAGGGAGAAGGCGAGGAGCATCGGGCGCGCACGATCCAGCCCGGCCTGGCCGTCGACCCGGACGGCCGCCGGGCATACCTCGTGCCAGCCTCGGGGCCGCTCGCCGAGGTCGACCTCGAGTCGCTCGCGGTCTCCTACCACGAGCTCGACCGTCCCTCGCCGCTCCGGCGCCTGCTGCGCTGGCTCGACCCGGTCGCGCAGGCCAAGGTGCTGGAGGGCCCCGTGCGCGAGGCCCGCTGGCTCGGCGGCGGGACGATCGCCGTCTCGGGAAGCGACTACTCGCTCGTCCGCAAGGACGGTCAGGAGCTCATGGTGCAGGCGCCGGCGGGGCTGACCCTCGTGGATACGCGCTCGTGGACGGCCCGCGTGCTCGACCGCGAGGCGAGCGGCTTCGCGGTCGCCTCCGGGCTCGTGATCGCCCAAGGCGGACGCTGGGACTCCGCGCTCGACCGCGGTCTCGGGCCGGGCCTGCGCGCCTTCGATCTCGACGGGCGCGAGCGCTGGCGCCTTCGCGCGGGCGAGTACCGCTGGCTCGACCCGGCCGGCCCGGTCGGGTACGTGTGGCTGGGCGAGGGGCGCGCCGAGGTGGTCGACCTCGCCACCGGCGCCGTCCTCCGCAGGCTCGAGCGGGACGAGCACCGCGACCCCTTCCCGCAGCTGCTCGCGGCCCAGTCGGCGAGCTGGTAGGCCGCCGCGCCGTGGGGATGCCCGCGGCCCCCGCCGTCGTTCCTACACTTCGACCATGGAGCGCAAGCTCGCCACCGTCCTCTTCGTCGACCTCGTCGGCTCCACGAGCCTCGTCACGAGCGCCGACCCGGAGGTCGTCCGCCTGCGGGTGAGGGAGTTCTTCGAGCGGGTCCGCCACTGCGTCGAATCCCACGGCGGCTTGGTCGAGAAGTTCGCGGGCGACGCGGTCCTCGCCGCCTTCGGCGTGCCCCGCGTCCACGAGGACGATGCCCTGCGGGCCGCGCGCGCCGCGCTGGAGATGCGGGCCGCCGTCGCCGGCTTGGGGCTCGAGGCGCGGATCGGGATCGAGGCCGGCGAGGTCGTGGTCGACGACGCGGAGTCGACCTTCGCGACCGGAGAGGCGGTCACGCTCGCGGCCCGGTTGCAGCAGGCGGCGCGCCCAGGCGAGATCCTCGTCGGGCCGACGGCCCGCAGGCTCTCCGCCGGAGCGCTCGTCGTCGAGGACGCCGGCCCGCTGGAGCTGAAGGGCCTCGATGGCCCGCTGCGCAGCTGGCGCCTGCTCGACGTCCTGGACGCGCCCGCGCGCCCGCGCGGCCTGCGGGCACCACTCGTCGGCCGCGAGGCGGAGCTGGAGCTGCTCGAGAACACCTTCGCCCGCACGGTGCGCGATCGTCGCGCCCACCTGTTCACGATCTACGGCGACCCCGGCGTGGGGAAGAGCCGCCTCGCGCACGAGTTCCTGGACGGCGTCGAGCGGGCGAGCAGCCTGATCGGCCGCGCGCTCCCGTACGGGGAGGGTGTGACGTACTGGCCGCTCGGGGAGATGGTCAAGGCGGCGGCGGGCATCGCCGACGACGATCCGCTGGAGGAGGCGTTCGCCAAGCTGCGCCAGTGCTGCGCGGAGGAGGCCGTGTCCGACGTGCTCGCGCTCGCCTCCGGCCTGCTCGTGGCGCTCGACGGCGAGCGCAGCCCGCAGGAGATCGCCTGGGCGGCGGGTGAGGTCTTCGAGCGCTTGGCCGACGTCCAGCCGCTGATTCTCCTCTTCGAGGACATCCACTGGGCCGAGGAGCCCTTGCTCGACCTGATCGAGCACCTCGCCGACCGCGTGCGGGCGCCGCTCTTGATCCTCTGCCTAGCCAGGCCCGAGCTGCTCGACACCCGCCCGAGCTGGGGCGGGGGGCGAGTCCGTGCGACGTCCATCGAGCTGGAGCCGCTGACCGAGGACGAAGGCCGGCAGCTCGTCGAGACGCTCCTCGGGCAGCTTCGGGGAACCGACCTGACGCTGCCGGCGACGCTCGCCGGAACCGTTCTCGAGCGCGCCGAGGGCAACCCGCTCTTCGTCGAGGAGACGGTGCGGATGCTGGTCGAGTCGGGGCCAGCCGGCCGAGCCGGCGAACGCGTCCCCGACACGCTGCAGGCGCTGATCGCGGCCCGCCTCGACCAGCTCCCCCCCGCGGCCAAGGCTCTCCTGCAGCGGGCTGCGGTAATCGGGCGCGTGTTCTGGCGCGGCGCGCTCGAGCACCTCGCGCCCGACCTGGCAGACACGAGCGGGCTCCTCGACGACCTCCTGCAGCGCGAGCTGCTGCTGCGGGAGGCGCGCTCGTCGATCTCGGGCGACGTCGCGTACCGCTTCAAGCACGTCCTCATCCGGGAGGTCGCCTATGGGAGCCTGGCCAAGCTCGCGCGCGCCCGGTACCACAGGCGCTTCGCCGAGTGGCTCGAGGAGCGAACGGGCGAGGAGCTGATCGAGATCCGCGCTCACCACCTCGGCCAGGCGGTCGACCTGCTGACCGAGCTCGAGGGCGCTCCCCCGGAGGAGCTCGCCGAGGAGGCTGCGACCGCGCTGGTCAAGGCGGCCAAGCGCGCCCTCGCGCGCGAGTCCTACGCGAACGCGCGCGCGCTCGGCCTGCGGGCCGTCGAGCTGCGCCCGACGCTGGAAGCGCGCTACGCCGCCGCCCGCGCGGCCTGGCGGATGCAGGACTGGGCCGCGGTCGAGGTCGAGATGGAGAAGGTTCGCGAGCAGGCCGGCGTGCAGGGCGAGACCGTGCTCGAAGCGCTCGCCCTGACTGCGCTCGGCGAAGTTGCGCTCCGGCGTCACGGCGATCCGGCCGCCGCCCGCAGCCTCGAGGATCGGGCGCTCGAGATCCTCCGGGGAGAGCAGGACTCGGGCGCGCTCTTCGAGGCGCTCGTCGCGCGAGCGACGGTGGCGGCGTGGGTCAGCGAGCTGGACGAGGTCGTGGGCTTCCTGGAGCAGGCCTACCAGCTCGCCCTCGGCGCCGGCCGTCCCGATCTCCAGACGACGGCTGCGCAGGCGCTGGCGCAGATCCACCTCGTGCGGCTCGAGCTGGACGAGGCCGAGCGGCTGAGCGTCCAGGGCCTGGGGCTGGCGGGGGAGAGCAAGAGCCTGCGGGCTCGCACCGGGGCAACGCTCACGTACGCGTCGCTCCTCGCCGCCAGAGGCGAGCTGGACGAGGCCGAGACGCTGCTCGAAGAGGTGCGCACGTCCGCGGCCGAGCTGGGCGTCGAGCCGGCGGTGGCGGCCGCGCTCGGCAAGCTTGCCTGGATCGCGCGGTGCCGCGGCGAGCGACGGCAGGCCGAAAAGCTCCTCCGGGAGGCGCTGCGCATCCTCACCGCTCGCGGCGACCGCGGGCCGCAGCCCGAGCTGCGGGCCGCGCTCGCGGAGACGCTGGCCGAGCTCGGCAAGGTCGACGAGGCCGAGCGGCTCGCGCGCGAGG
>DATMAP010000150.1:0-5042 GCA_035559835.1 Gaiellaceae bacterium | reverse complement strand
GGGGGCGATCTCGAGCCGGAGGCCGAGGCCGCCTGCTTCCGCGAGCCGGGCGAGGAGGTGGTCGAGGACGGCGACGCCCGTGGCGATGGCGCTCTCGGCGTCGCGGGAGAGGACGATGCGCGCGGCCGCGCCGCTCGGTCTCACAGCTCGGCCCGCTCGATCGCCGCGCCCAGCGCGCGCAGCCGCTCGTCGATGCGCTCGTAGCCGCGGTCGATCTGGCGGATGTTCCCGATCGTCGAGCGGCCCTCGGCGCAGAGAGCGGCGATGAGCATCGCCATCCCGGCGCGGATGTCGGGGCTCTCCAAGCGCTCGCCGTAGAGCTTCGCCGGCCCGGTCACGACGACCCGGTGCGGGTCGCAGAGGATGATCCGGGCTCCCATCGAGACGAGCTTGTCGACGAAGAAGAGCCGGCTCTCGAACATCTTCTCGAAGATGAGGATCGTCCCCCGAGCCTGGGTCGCGACCGTGACCGCGATCGAGGTCAGGTCGGCGGGGAACGCGGGCCAGATCCCGCTCTCGATCTTCGGGATCTGCCCGCCGACGTCGTCCTCGATGCGCAGCTCCTGCCCCGGCGGGAGGCGGACGCTCGACTCGGAGATCTCCATCTCGATCCCGAGCTTGCGGAACGCCGGCACGATCGAGATCAGGTCGTCGGGCGCGACATCCTCGACCACGATCTCGCCGCCCGTGGCCGCGGCCAGGCCCACGAAGCTCGCCACCTCGATGTGGTCGGGCCCGATGCGATACTCGCCTCCGGAGAGCTCCTCCACCCCCTCGATGTGGAGGACGTTGGAGCCGATGCCCTCGATCCGCGCGCCGAGGGAGACGAGGAAGCGGCAGAGGTCCTGGATATGCGGCTCGCAGGCTGCGTGCCCGAGCACGGTCGTGCCCTTGGCCCGCGAGGCAGCCATGATCGCGTTCTCCGTCCCCATGACCGAGGCCTCGTCGAGGTATACGCGCGTCCCGCGGAGCTCGCGGGCGGCGAGCTGGTAGACGCCGTCGAGCTCAACGCTCGCGCCCAAGGCGGCGAACGCGTGCACGTGGGTGTCGAGCCGCCGGCGGCCGATCACGTCCCCTCCCGGGGGCGGGACCGTCACCTGCCCGAAGCGGGCGAGCAGCGGACCTGCGAGCAAGAAGGAGGCCCGGATCTCACGCGCGAGGGCCGGGTCGAGCTCGGTGCGCTCGACCCCGCGCGGGTCGACGCGGACCTCGTTCGGTCCCGTCCACTCGGCCTCCGCCCCGAGCCGGCCGAGCAGCTCCACCATCGTCTCGACATCCCGGATCCGAGGCACGTTGGTGAGCCGCACCTCGTCCGAGGCGAGCAGGCTGGCCGCGAGGATCGGCAGCGCCCCGTTCTTGTTCCCCGCCGCCCGCACCGTGCCCCTGAGCGGACGCCCGCCCTCGATGACGAAGGACTCCATGGCGCGCGAATGGTACTGGCCGGCCCCGGCCGCCTCGGTCAGCCGCCGAGGTGCTCGATCGATAGCCGGGGCACCGGGTCGAGGGGCTCGAGCCGGAGAACCTGCAGGTAGAAGGAAAGCTCCGCCTGCAGGGCGGCGACGATCGACTCCTCCCGGCGGAAGCCGTGCCCCTCGCCCTCGAAGAGGAGGTACGCGTGCGGGACGCGCCGCTCCCGGAGCGCGGCCACGATCAGCTCGGCCTGCTCCCGGGGAACGACCTCGTCGTCGGTGCCCTGCAGGACGAGCATCGGCGTCGCGATCCGGTCGGCGAAGTGCACGGGGCTACGGGCGCGGTAGCGGTCCTTGGCCTCGGGGTAGGGGCCGACGAGCGTGTGCTCGTAGCGCAGCTCGAACTTGTGCGTGTTCCCGTCTCCGAAGCGCTCCAGGTCGGCGATGCCGAAGTAGGAAGCGCCGGCGGCGAACTCGCGGGTGAAGGTCAGCGCGCAGATCGTCGTGTAGCCACCCGCGCTGCCACCCCGGATCAGGAGCCGGGCCGGGTCGGCCTCGCCGCGCGCGACGAGGTAGCGGGCGGCATTGACGCAGTCTTCGAGGTCGACGACTCCCCACTGCCCGTTCAGGCGCTCGCGGTAGGCGCGGCCGTAGCCCGTGGAGCCCCCGTAGTTCACGTCCACGACGGCGAAGCCCCGGCTCGTCCAGAACTGCAGCTCGAGGTCGAAGAGCGCCGTCGCGTTGCCGGTCGGCCCCCCGTGGCTCATCACGATCAGGGGCGGGCGTTCCCCGGGCGGTGCGGCGAAGTCGGGGTTGACGGGCCGGTAGAAGAGCGCGTGGGCGCTCAGCCCGCGCTCGGTCGGGAACTCGATCGCCTCCGGGACGGAGAAGTAGCTCGGATCGACCGGCACCTGCGAGCTGACGCGCAGGACCTCGGTGCGCCCGCGCTCGAGGTCGAGCCGGACGACCTGGTTGGGAAGCGTCGCCGAGCCGGCTACGAAGAGGAGCGTCTGGCCCTCCGCGGTCAGGTGCGGCGTGGAGCGCCAGGCGTCGTACGGCAGGTCGAGGTGCTCGAGGGCGCCGGTGTCGGGGTCGAGCAGCGCGAACCAGGTGCGCCCGCCACGGTCGTAGGCGCAGGCGATGCGGCCGTCGGCGAGGAAGGCGTACGAGCGCCCTCCGAACGTCCAAGCGGGGTAGCCGAACTCCGCCTCCGCCGGGTGGAGCACACGTCGCTCGCCGCCTCGCACCTGCTCGAGGTTCCACCACCCGCTGCGATCGCTGGCGAAGACGAGCTCGCCCCCCGGGGCCCACTCCGGCTGCCAGATCGACTCGGCGCCGTCGCGCCCGGCGACGTGCTCGGGCGCACCCAGCGTCCCGTCCGGACGCAGCTCGGCGACGAAGAGCTCGTTCCCGTCCCAGGGCATCCAGGGCAGGTCCCAGGCGAGGAAGCAGAGCCGCGCCCCGTCCGGCGAGATCCGGGGATTCGAGTAGAAGTCGCGGCCACCGGCGAGCACCCGCGGCTCGGCGCTCCCGTCGGTGGGGATCGCGACCAGCTCGTTGACCACGTCCTCCGAGCGGCCGCTCTCGGAATGGCGCTCGCGGACGCCGATCCACAGGCGCCCGTCCGGGCTGACCCGGCCGTCGGCGTAGCGGTGCCGCCGCCCCGCCACCTCCGGCGTGATCGGGACCGGCGCACCACCGGGCTCCTGGCGGTAGAGCCGCTGGTCGGCGAAGTTGGAGAAGAAGGCGGTTCCTCGGTGGACGCAATAGGCTCCGCCGCCGTACTCGTGCGCCAGCGTCCGGACGTTGCAGGAGGCAGGGGTCACGTCTTCGGGCTCGTGGCCGGGGACCGCTCGCATCAGCACGACCCGTCCTGCCTCCGCGGGCCGCCCTTCCAGCCACCAGGCCGTCCCGGCCTCGAGCCAGGGCGCGCTCAGGGAGGTTCCCGCGCGGGCGACGAGCTCGGCGCTGATCGGCGAGGACCACGTCCCGAACGGGGCGAGGGAGGGCTGACTCGGCTGGGGGGCCAACGGCGGCCGGTATGGTACTCCGCCGTGCGGCCGACCCGCGAGCGAGCCTGGCAGACGCTGACGCGCTACACGACGAGCGAGTCGCTCCTCCGACACGCGCTCGCGGTGGAGGCGGCGGTCGCCTTCTACGCGCGCCTGTGGGGCGAGGACGAGGAGCTCTGGCGCGCGACGGCGCTCCTCCACGACTTCGACTACGAGCTGCATCCCACCCTCGACAAGCATCCGCAGGACGGCGCCCCCATCCTCCGCGAGGAGGGCTACCCGGAGGAGCTGATCGAGGCCGTCCTCTCCCACGCCGAGCACCTCGGGCTGCCGCGCGACACGCCCCTCAAGAAGGCGCTCTTCGCCTGCGACGAGCTGTCCGGGTTCGTCCACGCCTGCGGGCTCGTCCGGCCGACGGGGCTCGACGGGCTCGAACCGAAGTCCGTCCGCAAGAAGCTCAAGCAGCCCTCCTTCGCCGCCGGCGTCCACCGGGACGAGGTCTACGCGGGGGCCGAGCTGATCGGGCTCTCCCTCGACGAGCACATCGCGAACGTCGTGGCCGCGCTGCGGCCGATCGCGAAGGAGCTCGGGCTGCGGACGGCGGCCGACGCGGCCCCGTCCTGAGCGCGGAGCCGCTCAGCGCCAGGCGAGCGGCGGCGCCTCGGGTGGATATCCGCGCGGATGCGTCGGCAGGCCGGCAGGCGGCGGGTCCCAGGGTACGGCCTGCTCGACCCAGATGTGTGCCGCGACGCGCAGCGCCGACGGGTCGTCGAGCGTCCCGGCGGCGAGGCTGATCTGCTCGGACCCGGGCGCGCGCCAGAAGAGGCTGGTCCCGCACCGGCGGCAGAACCCTCGGCTCGCTCCCAGCGCCGAGTGCGGACTCTCGACCCAGGCGAGGGTCTCGTTCGCCGGCAGCTCCAGGTCGGTGCTTCTCGCCGCGGTGGCCGCCCAGGCCCGGCCGGTCCAGCGCCGGCACTCGACGCAGTGACAGACGAGCACGTCTCGCAGCGGGCCGCGGACCACGTAGCGGATGCCTCCGCAGAGACAGCCGCCTGCGCGCATCAGGCGAGGGCCCCCACGAGCCGGTCGAGGTCGTCCTCGTCGTTCCACCAGCCGACCGAGGCCCGCACGAGGCCGCGGCCGGGGAGATCGCGCACGATCACCCCGGCCTCGGCGAGGCGCGCGACGACGCCGGCCGACTCCTCGGCCGGGACCCGCCAGGAGACGAGGGTCGCTCGCTCCTCCGGGACGACGACGTCGTGGCCGTGCTCCCGGAGCGCGCTGCGGAACGTCTCGGCCAGGGCAGCAGCACGCTCTGCGGCCCATTCGGGACGGAGAGCGAGCGCGGCACGGAGCCCCGCCGTCGCGGCCGCGGAGGTGACGTTCGGGTCGAAGCGGCGCGCCCCCCGCCTGGGCTCGAACCGGCCATCGGGCTCGTGGCGTTGCTGCGAGAGGTAGCTCGGCCGCGCGACCCGCAGGCGCTCGGGGTCGGCGACGACGAGCGCGCCCGTCCCCTCCGGGCCGCACAGCCACTTCTGGCCGGAGACGGTGTAGAAGTCGAGCCCGCGCGCGTCCACCGGGATCGCGCCGACCGACTGGGCGCCGTCCACGAGGATCGGGA
>DATMAP010000149.1:0-2109 GCA_035559835.1 Gaiellaceae bacterium | reverse complement strand
AGGCGGGCCTGGACGCTCGAGGAGCTGACGCGCGGCGTGCGCGCGGGCGACCGCCGCGCGCTCGCGCGCGCGATCTCGCTCGTCGAGAACGGCGACCCGCTCGCGTACCCGCTGGTGCGGGAGCTCTACGCGGAGACGGGCCGGGCGGCAGTGGTCGGGGTCACCGGCCCGCCCGGCGTGGGGAAGTCCACGCTCGTCGCCGCCCTCGTCGCCCACCTGCGCGGGCAGAGCACGACCGTCGGGGTGGTGTCCGTCGATCCGTCCAGCCCCTTCTCGCGGGGCGCCCTGCTCGGCGACCGCATCCGGCTCGCGGAGCACTTCACCGACCCGGGCGTCTTCATCCGCTCGATGGGTACCCGGGGGCACCTGGGCGGCCTGGCCGAGACCACGCTGCAGGCGGTGCTCCTGCTCGATGCGGCCGGAAAGGAGGTCGTGTTCGTCGAGACCGTCGGCACCGGGCAGAGCGAGGTCGAGGTGGCGGGGATCGCCGACACGGTCCTGCTCGTGCTCATGCCCGGCTCGGGCGACTCCGTGCAGGCGCTGAAGGCGGGGATCATGGAGATCCCGGATGTGATCGCGATCAACAAGTCCGACCATCCGGGCGCGAAGACGATGCTCGCCGAGGTGCGCTCGATCGTGGGCCTCGCCGGCGGCGGCCGGCGGCCGCCGATCGTCCTCACGGACGCGCTGCACGGGGAGGGGGTGCCCGAGCTGTGGGGGGCGCTCGAGGAGCACCGTGCCGAGCTCGAGCGCACGGGAGAGCTGGCGGAGCGGCGGCGGCGCAACCTCGCCGGCGAGGTGTTCGCGGTCGCCTCCAGCCGCGCCAAGGCACGCCTGGAGGAGGCGGTCGCGGACGATCCGGAGCTGCGGCGGCTGCTCGAGGCGGTCGAGCGGCGGGAGCTCGACCCGCTGACCGCCGTCCGCGAGATCATGGAGTCCGTGTTCCACGTGCGAAGCAACGGAAGCGCGGGCGGGGCGGACGGGTGAGCGGCGCACCGACGATCCCGGAGATCGAGGCGGCGCGAGAGCGGCTGCGCGGGATCGCGCGCGAGACCCCGCTCTACCCGACCGAGACCTTCACCCGCCTCAGCGGCCGGCCGGTGCTGCTCAAGGCGGAGAACCTGCAGCGCACGGGCTCCTTCAAGATCCGCGGGGCGTACAACACGATCGCCACCCTCGGCCCCGCCGAGCGCGAGGCCGGTGTCGTCGCGGCGAGCGCGGGCAACCACGGCCAAGCGGTGGCCTGGGCCGCCCGCGAGGCCGGCATCCGGGCCACCATCTTCATGCCCCAGGACGCCCCCATGGCCAAGGTCGAGGCCACGCGCTCGTACGGGGGGGCGACGCAGCTGGTCGGGGAGGGTTTCGAGGAGGCGGTGGCCGCAGCGCGGGAGCACGTCGCGCGCACGGGTGCGACCTTCGTGCACGCGTTCGAGGATCCGCGGGTGATTGCCGGCCAGGGGACGATCGGGCTCGAGCTGGCCGAGCAGGCGCCGGACGCGGAGACCGTGCTGATCCCGGTCGGGGGCGGGGGCCTGGCGGCGGGGATCGCCACCGTCCTGCGGGAGCGGCGCCCGGAGATTCGTATCGTCGGCGTCCTCTGCCAGCGCGGGCTCACGATCGCGGACGGGATCTCGGTCAAGGAGCGCGGCGAGCTGGCCTCGTCGATCCTCGAGCGGACGCTCGACGACGTGGTCGAGGTCTCCGACGAGGAGATCTCGGAGGCGCTCGTGCTCTGTCTGGAGCGGACGAAGCTGCTCGTCGAGGGGGCCGGCGCCGTCGGCTTGGCCGCGCTCCTCCAGGGCCGGGCAGGGGGATCGGGGCCGGCGGCGGTCGTCCTCTCGGGTGGGAACATCGACGCGACGACGCTGATCTCGGTCATCCGCCACGGGCTCACCCGCGCGGGCCGCTTCCTCGCCATGCGCATGCTCATCCCCGACCGTCCGGGCGAGCTGCGCAACGTGCTCGACGTCGTCGCTCGGGGGCGCGGGAACGTCGTCTCCGTCGACCACCGCCGCGAGGGGACGACGAGGAGCGCGCTCCAGACCGAGGTCGAGGTCGTCGTCTCCACGCGCGACGAGGCCCACTGCGAGGAGCTCCTGGCCGCCCTGC
>DATMAP010000148.1:0-4266 GCA_035559835.1 Gaiellaceae bacterium | reverse complement strand
CGATGAGCGGGGGGGTGGACAGCGCGGTCGCGCTCCTGCGGGCCGCGCCCCACGCGATCGGGGTGACGCTGCGCCTGTGGCAGGACCCGGCCGGGCCGGCCGCGGAGCGGGCCTGCTGCTCGCCCGCCTCGGTCGCGGAGGCGCGCGCGACCTGCCACGCGCTCGGGCTGCCGCACGTGACGCTCGACCTGCGGGAGCGCTTCCGGCAGGCCGTCGTGGAGCCGTTCGCGGCGGGGTACGCGGCCGGCGAGACCCCGAACCCGTGCATCCGCTGCAACGGCGCCTTCCGCTTCGAGGCGCTGCTCGCCTTCGCGGACCGCGCCGGCGCGGCCGCCCTCTGGACGGGCCACTACGCCCGCGTCGTGGAGCGGGAGGGGCGGCTGCTCGTCGGCCGGGCCGTCGACCCGGGCAAGGATCAGTCGTACATGCTGGCGACGCTCGATCCTTCCCTGCTCGCCCGCGTCCGCTTCCCCCTCGGCGCGCAGACGAAGGAGGAGACGCGCGCCGAGGCCGAGCGGGCGGGGCTCGCGGCGGCGGCGCGCCGGGAAAGCCAGGAGGCGTGCTTTCTGGCAGGAGGCGACTACCGGAGCTTCCTCGAGCGCCGGGGGCTGCCCCGCGCCGAGGGGGCGGTCGTGGACGAGGAAGGGCGCGAGCTGGGCCGCCACCAGGGCTACTGGCGGTTCACGCCCGGACAGCGACAGGGGCTCGGGCTCGCCGCGGGGCGGCCGCTCTACGTCCTGCGCACCGACCGCGCGCGGAACACGGTGACGGTGGGCCCGCGCGAGGCGCTCCGCGTCCGCCGGATCGAGGCCCGCGGGCGCCTGTACGCCCCCGTCGCCCGGGCCGAGGCGAAGCTCCGCTACCGCGCGCCTGGGCTCCCGGCACGCGTGAGGTCCGCCGGGGACGGCTTCGCGCTCGAGCTGGAGGAGCCTGCGGAGGCGGTCGCGCGCGGACAGGTGGCGGCGCTCTACGACGGAGACGCCGTGGTCGGCGCCGGCGTCATCGTCGGCGTTGCCTGATCCGAGCAACTAGGATCCCGGCGATGCTGGCCTCCACCTCCGGGGACATCCTCAACTACGGCCTCGCCGCCTTCTTCGTCGCGACGGGGCTCACGCTCGCGTGGATGCTCCTCCGCCTCGGCGGCGTCTTCGGCCGGCTCTCCTCCTTCATCAAGGGCACCGAGCGCGACCTCCTGCCGGTGATCGTCAAGGCGGGGGGCACGGTCGACCGTGTCAACGCGCAGCTCGACAAGCTCGACACCGTGACCGACAGCGCGGTCGCGATGGCCGACAGCGCGGACACGGCCGTGCGGGCGGTCTCGACGGCGATCACGGCTCCGGTCAAGAAGGTGACGGGGCTCGCCGCCGGGCTCTCGCACGGGGCCGCCACCCTGCGCGCCCACCACGACCTGGGGGAGGCCCTGCGGGTGGCGAAGGAGGCCGCCCGGCAGCGCGAGCAGGAGCTGGAGGAGGAGCTGCGCGCGGCCGCGCGCTCCTCAGGCGAGAGCCCGCCTCCGGCCGCGTAGCCCGCCGCCCGGGCGGGCGCGGGCCGGCTCGTAGAATCCAGGCATGCGCACGACCGCCGAGCTGCGCGAGGGCTTCCTCGCCTTCTTCGAGGAGAAGGGGCACGTCCGCCGCCCCTCGGCGTCGCTCGTCCCGCCGCCCGACGACCCCTCGACCCTCTTCATCGTCGCCGGCATGCAGCCGATGAAGCGCTGGTTCCTCGGCCTCGAGCAGCCGCCGGCGCCGCGCATCGTGACCGCCCAGAAGGTGATGCGGGCCGGCGGCAAGCACAACGACCTGGACGACGTCGGCCGCACCGCCCGGCATGCCTCCTTCTTCGAGATGCTCGGCAACTTCTCGTTCGGGGACTACTTCAAGGACGGCGCCATCGATCTCGCCTGGGAGTTCGTCACCGAGCGGATGGGCTTCGAGCCCGACCGCCTGTGGGCGACGGTCTTCGCCGGCGACCCGGAGCTGGGGCTGGGCGAGGACGAGGTCGCGATCGCAGGCTGGCAGCGGGTCGGCCTCCCGCGCGAGCGCATCGTCGGGCTCCCGCGCTCGGAGAACTTCTGGCAGGCGGCCGAGACCGGGCCCTGCGGGCCCTGCTCGGAGCTGAACTACGACCGCGGCCCCGAGCACGGCTGCGGCCGCCCCGACTGCGCCCCCGGGTGCGAGTACTGCGAGCGCTACCTCGAGTTCTGGAACCTCGTCTTCATGGAGTTCGACCTCGGGGCCGACGGGACGCTGACCCCGCTGCCCAAGCAGAACATCGACACCGGCCTCGGGCTCGAGCGCGGGGCGATGCTCCTGCAGGGCGTGGACTCGATCTTCGACACCGACGGCTACCGCGAGATCATGGAGTGGGTCGCGGCGGAGTCGGGCGTCCGCTACGGCGACTCGCCGCAGGCGACGAAGGCGCACCGCGTGCTCGCCGACCACGGGCGGGCGATGACCTTCCTGATCGCCGACGGCGTGACCCCCTCGAACGAGGGACGCGGCTACATCGTCCGCCGGCTGATCCGCCGGGCAGTCCAGCACGGCCACCGGATCGGCCTCGCCGACGTCTGGCGCCTGCCCGGGGTCGTCGTCCGGCAGATGGAGGCCGCCTACCCGGAGCTGCGCGAGCACGCCGATGAGGTCGAGCGGCTCGTCCGGATCGAGGAGGAGCGCTTCCGGGAGACGCTCGAGCGCGGTCTGCGGCTGTTCGAGGAGCTGGCCGGCGGCGAGACGATCTCGGGCGAGGATGCCTTCACGCTCGCCGCCACGTACGGCTTCCCGCTCGAGCTGACCGTGGAGCTGGCCGAGGAGCGCGGGCAGGCGGTGGACGTGGACGGCTACCGCGAGGCGATGGAGCGCCACCGCGAGATCTCGCGCGCGGGCGGGGAGGGCGAGCTGCAGCGGGCGGCCGCGTTCGCGCGCACCGCCGGGTTCGCGACCGAGTTCGTGGGCTACGAGAAGACGGACGTCCTCACCCAGATCGGCGCGCTCGAGGAGCTGGGCGACGGCCTCTTCCTGGCCAAGCTGCGCGAGTCGCCCTTCTACCCGGCCGGGGGCGGCCAGGTCACCGATCGGGGCATGATCGAGCTGGACGACGGCTCGGGGACGCGCGCGGAGCTGGTCGAGGCCTACCGGCTCGGCGACGACCAGGTCCTGCTCTTCCGCGGCGAGGGCTTCTCCGCCGGCGACCGCGTGCGGGCGGTCGTCCCCTGGAGCGTCCGCTTCCCGACGATGGCCAACCACACGGGGACGCACCTCCTCCACCGCGCCCTGCGGGAGGTGCTGGGCGAGCACGTGCGGCAGGCGGGCTCGGCGGTGCGGCCGGACAAGCTCCGCTTCGACTTCACGCACTCCGCGCCCCTCACCCCCGCGGAGCGCGAGCAGGTCGAGCGCCGCGTCAACGAGTGGATCTTCGAGAACCTGCCGGTGCACGTGTTCGAGACGACGCTCGAGGAGGCCCGCCGGCTGGGGGCGATGATGCTCTTCGGCGAGAAGTACGGGGAAATCGTGCGGGTGGTCGAGGTCCCCGGCGTCTCCGCCGAGCTCTGCGGTGGCACGCACGTGTCCAGGACGGCGGAGATCGGCGCGCTCGTCGTCCTCTCCGAGTCGTCGGTCGGGGCGGGCGTGCGCCGGATCGAGGCCGTCACCTCCGGCGAGGCCTGGGCGTACCTGCGCGGGCGCTCCCGCGAGCTGGACGAGCTGCGCGCCGAGCTGGAGCGGCTGCGCCGCGAGTCCAGGCGGAGAGCCGCAACGCCGGCGCAGGAGGTGGAGGCCGAGGTGCGGGTCGCGAGCGGGGTCAACGTCATCGTCCAGTCGGTGGACGGCCTGGACGCCGACGCGCTGCTCGACCTCTCCGACCGCTTCAAGCAGCGCCACGCCCCGGCCGCGGTCGTGCTCGGCTCCCGCGTGGACGGCAAGGTGCACCTGGTCGCGAACTTCGACCCGTCGGTGGCCGAGCGCGTGAGCGCCTCCGACGTCGTCCGGCGGGCGGCGGAGATCGTCGGCGGCGGCGGCGGCGGCCGGCCGACGATGGCCCGCGCGGGCGGGAGCGCGCCCGAGAAGCTGCCCGAGGCGCTCGCCGAGGCCGAGCGGCTCGTGGTCGGCGCGCTCGCGTGAAGGTGCTTGCGCTCGACTACGGCGCGGCGCGCACCGGCGTCGCCGTCTCGGACGCGACGGGGACGATCGCCCGGCCTCTGGAGGTCGTCGAGCGCGCCGCGAGCCCGGCCGGCCTGCGCCGGATCGCCGAGCTCGTCCGGGCGCACGGAGC
>DATMAP010000147.1:0-14762 GCA_035559835.1 Gaiellaceae bacterium | reverse complement strand
CGGGGCTGACGCCGGCCAGCGCCTCGCGGACGGCGGCGTCGCCGTGCGCGGGGCCGCCGCGCACGCCCGCGCGGTAGCGGCGCAGGAGGCAGAGGGCGGCCACGGCCCGGTCGGCGTCGTTGCCGATCGTCTCGTACCAGTGGACGCCGAGCGCACGCTCGACCAGCGGACCGACCTCGCCTGCGAGCCGGGCTGCGTCCTCCGCGGCGACGACGAACGCCGCCCCTTCCCGCCGCTCACCGCGTCGCGACCTGCGCACCTCGCACCCCCTAACGAAATCGTCTCCGGGACGTCACAGAGTATGATCCTGCACCTTGACCACGGCCACCACACGGGTTCCGGGGGCCCGGCTGCGGCGCAGTGTCGCCGTCCGTCGGGAACCGGGCCGTCCGGACGCGGTGGGCGGCCGGGGCAAGACCTCGTAGGAGGACTTCGGATGGAGGGAACACATGCGTAAGCGCTGGCTCTTGCTCCTGACGGGCACACTCGCGCTCGTCGGGAGCCTCATCGTTGGGCCGGCCGCCACCGCCAAGAGCGAGGCGCCCGCGGCCGGCACCGTCATCATCGGGCACGACCAGGAGCCCACGACCCTCAACTTCTACATCAGCGAGGGGAACCTGTACGCGACCTCCCTGGCGATGAGCCCGGTGCTCGTGGGCGGGATGATCTACAACGACAAGGCGAAGCTCATCCCGGTCCTGTTCGACGGCGAGCCCAAGATCCTCAAGGCCGAGCCGCTGACGGTCACGTTCAGCTACAAGGCGAACGCCAAGTGGAGCGACGGGCGGCAGATCACCGGCAACGACTTCCTGGCCACCTATCGGACGATCATGAACCCGAACTGGGACATCACCTCCCGGGAGGGCTGGGAGGACATCGCCAGCGTCAAGGTGAAGGGCAAGACGGTCACCGTGACCTGGAAGAAGGGGAAGGCGTACGCGGCCTGGGATGCCCTCGTCGCCTCCTCGCCGGTGCCCGCGCACAAGGTTGCCGGGCAGAACTTCAACGACCTCTGGCGGGACTCGATCGACATCGCCAGCGGCCCGTTCAAGTTCCTCAGCCGGCAGAAGGGCACGCAGCTCGTGCTCGCCCGCAACGATGCGTACACGGCTGGCCCGAAGGCCAAGCTCGACCGGATCGTCTTCCGCTACATCCCGTCCACGCCGTCGATCTTCCAGGCGCTGCAGTCGGGCGAGATCCAGGTGACGGAGCCGCAGCCGCAGCTCCAGATCGTGGACATCCGGAAGAACCCGCGCTTCAAGGTCCAGTCGGGCCCCGGCTACTTCTGGGAGCACATGGACATCCAGTTCGGGCCCAAGGGGCACCCGGCGCTGAAGCAGAAGTACATCCGGCAGGCCCTGATCCAGGGCATCAACCGGGCGCAGGTCCGTGAGGCGCTCTACGTGCGGCCGGGCCTCGTCGGCTCGGTGAAGGAGCTGCCGGTGCTCCAGAGCCACATCTTCAAGCCCTTCGAGCAGTACTACCAGCCCAACTGGGGCATCTGGAAGTTCAGCCAGCGGAACGTGATCGCGACCCTGAAGAAGGGCGGGTGCACGGGCGGCCCGGACGTTCCGACGGCGAACAACGACAAGATCTGGACCTGCCCGGGCGTCGGGAAGCTCTCCTTCCGCTTCACGACGACGAGCGGCAACCAGCTGCGCGCCCTCACCTTCGAGATCGCGCAGAAGCAGCTCCGCAGCGTGGGCATCGAGCTGGTGCCCCGGTTCGGCCCGGCGGGCACCGTCTTCGGGCAGGTGCTCCCCTCGGGCGACTGGGACATCTTCATGTTCACGTGGGTGGGCGGTCCCACCAGCTCGGCGACGAGCTTCAGCCTGTACGGCTGCGGTGGCGACCAGAACTACATGAATTACTGCAACAAGAAGGCCTCCGACCTGCTGAAGAAGGCGCAGTTCACGCCTGATCCCAACGAGCGGGCGAAGCTGCTGAACCAAGCGGAGAAGATCATGGCCCAGGACGTGATGTCGATCCCGATGTACGTCCGCCCGGGCTTCCTGATCAACGCCACGAGCGTCAAGGGCCCGATCCTGAACCCGACGCAGCAGGGCTCGACCTGGAACGCGGAGACCTGGACGGTCAGCGCCTAGCACAGGGCTGAGTGCCAGGACACCGCTGGTACCAACGTCCCGCCCCCGCCTCGGCGGGGGCGGGGCTTCCCTCTAAGATCCTGGGGCCGAGATGCTGACCTACGTCATCCGCAGGCTGCTCTACAGCATCGTCGTCCTCGTTGCGGCGAGCTTCATCATCTTCACCTTCGTCTCGGTCTCGGCCGACCCGCTCTCGTTCCTGAAGATGCAGCCGACCGCGTCCGAGATCACGATCCAGAACATCACGAAGCGCAAGCACCTGGACGAGCCGATCCCGGTGCGCTACCTCTACTGGGTCAAGGACGCGCTCACGAACAAGTTCGGCACGACCACGATCGGCGACCGGCCGATCCTCCCCGACCTGACCCGCGTGATGGGGCACACGCTCCAGCTCGTGGTCGCAAGCGAGCTGCTCGCCCTCATCATCGCGGTCGCGATCGGCGTCTTCTCGGCCTTACGCCAGTACAGCGCCTTCGACTACGCGGCGACCACCTTCAGCTTCGTCGGGCTCGCCACCCCGGTCTTCTGGCTCGGGCTGATGCTCCAGGTCCTCTTCGTCAACATCTACCTCTGGTTCGACGTCCGGATCTTCTACACGGCCAACCTGAGCGGGGTCGATCCCGGGACCGGCCTCCACTTCCTGCTCGACCGCATCCAGCACCTGGCGCTGCCGATCATGACCCTGATGGTCGCGAGCATCGCCTCCTACTCGCGCTACATGCGCTCCTCGATGCTCGAGGTGATCAACTCGGACTACGTGCGCACGGCGCGTGCGAAGGGGCTCCCCGAGCGGCGGGTGATCATGCGCCACGCCTTCCGCAACGCGCTCATCCCGCTCGTCACCATCGTCGCGCTCAACTTCGGCTCCCTGCTCGGCGGCGCGGTCGTCACCGAGACCGTCTTCGCCCTCGACGGCATGGGCCTCTACTTCGTCAACCAGCTCAACGCCGGCGACCCCTACCCGGTGATGGCCTGGCTGATGGTGACCGCGACCATGGTCATCGTCTTCAACCTGATCGCCGACATCGCCTACGGCTACCTCGACCCGCGCGTCCGCTATGACTGAGCGACCGCCGAGCGCAGACCAGCTCCCCGAGGACCGCGAGGAGGTCGGGATCGCCGCCGGAGGCGTCTCCCGCCCGGCGGCCGCGCGCCTCGGCTCGGGCGCCGTCGCCCTGCCCGAGGAGCCGACGGGGCCCGGGCTCGAGCTCACCTACGAGAGCGGGGTGGAGCTGAAGGCGCGGAGCCAGTGGGCGTACGCGCGCATGCGCTTCTTCCGGCACCGGCTCGCGGTCGCGAGCCTCCTCGTCCTCGTCGCGCTGGCCTTCGTCGCGATCTTCGCGAAGCAGGTCGCGCCCCACGGGTTCAACGACCAGGACCTGCTCAACATCGCCGCCAAGCCCTCCTGGAAGCACCCGTTCGGGACCGACCTGCTCGGCCGCGACTACCTGAGCCGGGTCATCTTCGGCCTGCGCACCTCGCTCTGGGTCGCGTTCTTCGTCTCCATCCTCTCGACCCTGATCGGGACGGCGATCGGCGCAGTCGCCGGCTACTACGGGGGCGTCATCGACAACCTGCTCATGCGCTTCACCGACCTCATCCTCACGCTGCCGGGCCTCGCCGTGCTCCTGACCGCGGCCGCGTTCCTCGGGCAGGAGGCCCAGAGAGTCGGCCCCATCACCATCTCGCAGACGGTGATGATCGGCCTCATCCTCGCCTTCCTCTTCTGGACGGGGCTCGCCCGCATCGTCCGCGGCGTCTTCCTCTCGCTGCGCGAGAAGGAGTTCGTGGAGGCCGCGCGGGCGTCGGGGGCGAGCGACCTGCGCATCATCGTCCGCCACATCCTCCCGAACACGGTCGGGCCGATCGTGGTCACGATGACGCTGATCGTCGCCACCGCGATCCTCGTCGAGGCCGCGCTCTCGTTCCTCGGCTTCGGGATCCAGCCGCCGAACCCCGCGCTCGGCAGCCTGATCGCGGACGGGAACGTCGGCGGCCTCGGCTTCTGGTGGCTCGTCACCTTCCCCGGCCTCGTGATCGTGCTGATCGCGCTGGCGATCAACTTCATCGGCGACGGCCTGCGCGACGCCCTCGACCCGACCCAGCGGATCCGTGCCTGAGCCGATCCTCTCCGTCCGCGACCTGACGGTCGAGTTCGACACCGAGGACGGAGTCGTCCACGCGGTCACGGGCGTCTCCTACGACCTCCACCCGGGCGAGGTGCTCGGGGTGGTCGGCGAGTCGGGGTCGGGGAAGAGCGTCTCCGTCATGGCCATGCTTGGGCTCATCCCGGTGCCGCCGGGCCGGATCGCGGCCGGGGAGGCGATCTACAAGGGGCGCGACCTGCTGAAGATCTCGAGTCGGGAGCTGCGGGCGATCCGGGGCGGCGAGGTCGCGATGATCTTCCAGGACCCGATGACCTCGCTCAACCCCGTGCTGACGATCGGCGACCAGATCGCCGAGGCGATCACGGCGCACAACCCGGGCGTGACCGACGAGCAGGTTCGCCGGCGCGTGGTCGAGCTGCTCGCGCTGGTCGGCGTGCCCTTCCCGGAGCAGCGGTACGACCAGTACCCGCACGAGTTCTCGGGAGGGATGCGCCAGCGGGCGATGATCGCGATGGCGATCGCGAACAACCCGAGCATCCTGATCGCCGACGAGCCCACGACCGCGCTCGACGTCACCATCCAGGCGCAGATCATCGAGGTCCTGCGGGCCGCCCAGCGGGAGACGCACGCCGCCATCATCCTGATCACCCACGACCTCGGCCTGATCGCGGAGCTGGCCGACCGCGTCGTGGTCATGTACGCCGGCCGCGTCGTCGAGCTGGGTGACGTCTACACGATCTTCAACTCCCCCCGGCACCCGTACACCGTCGGCCTGATGACGAGCCTCGCCCGCGTCGACCTCGACCGGGAGTGGCTCGAGCCCATCCCCGGGCAGCCGCCGAGCCTGATCACGCTCCCGCCCGGCTGTGCCTTCCACCCGCGCTGCGCCTTCTCCCAGGGTCGCTCCGTGTGCCGGACCGAGGTCCCTACGCTGCGCCCGGTGGGTGCGGGCGAGCACGTCAGCGCCTGCCACTTCGCCGAGGAGCTGGAGGCACAGCACGTCAGCTTCGGCGTCGCGGCCGCGGAGGCGCGATGAGCCGCGTCGAGCCCGCGGCGGCGGCCGGAGCGGCCGGACACCCGCACGATCCGAGCGAGATCCTGCGCGTCGAGGGCCTCGTCAAGCACTTCCCGATCAAGGCGGGGATCTTCCGGCGCACCGTCGGCCACGTGCGCGCGGTCGACGGGGTCGACCTCTCCGTTCGCCAGGGCGAGACGCTCGGCATCGTCGGCGAGTCGGGCTGCGGGAAGACCACGCTCGGGCGCACGATCATCAAGCTGCTCGAGCCGACCGCGGGCCGGATTGTCTTCGAGGGGCGCGACATCACGAACTTGAACCGGCGTCAGATGCGGCCGGTCCGGCGCGACGTCCAGATCATCTTCCAGGACCCCTACGCGTCGCTCAACCCGCGCATGACCGTGCGCGAGATCGTCGCCGAGCCGCTTCGCATCCACGGGCTCTACCGGGGGCTCGAGGGGCGTCGCCGCGTAGAGGAGCTGCTGCGCACCGTCGGCCTCAGCCCCGAGCACGGGAACCGGTTCCCCCACGAGTTCTCC
Organism: Gaiellaceae bacterium; assembly: GCA_035559835.1. GTDB lineage: Bacteria > Actinomycetota > Thermoleophilia > Gaiellales > Gaiellaceae > GMQP-bins7. The sequence goes on along the minus strand of DATMAP010000147.1, from coordinate 8,995 downwards.
GGCGGGCAGCGCCAGCGCATCGGCGTCGCCCGCGCGCTCGCCCTGAACCCGAAGATGCTCGTCCTGGACGAGCCCGTCTCCGCCCTCGACGTCTCCATCCAGGCGCAGGTGGTCAACCTCCTCGTCAAGCTCCAGAAGGACTTCGGGCTCACCTACCTCTTCATCTCCCACGACCTGTCGGTCGTCCGCCACATCTCCGACCGGGTGGCGGTCATGTACCTGGGCAAGATCGTGGAGCTGGGCTCACGCCGGCAGCTCTACGAAGCGCCGATGCACCCGTACACGCAGGCGCTCCTCTCGGCCGTGCCGATCGAGTCGCCGGAGCTACGGGGGAAGCGGAAGCGGATCGTGCTCGAGGGAGACGTCCCCAGCCCCGCCAACCCGCCCTCCGGCTGCCGCTTCCGGACTCGCTGCTGGAAGGCGCAGCCCATCTGCGCCGAGGAGGATCCCGCGCTGGTTCCGCGCGCGGGCGGAGAGCACCCGGTCGCCTGCCACTTCGCCGAGGTGATGAAGCCCCTCGACGTCGTCGGCCAGCCCTCCGCGTCCGTTCCGGGCTAACTCCCCGCGGTCGCGCTCGTCGAAAGGGGCATGAGCGCCCTGCCTCGCTCGCTCGTCTGCGACCGTGTCCGAGCCCAGGTCTCGCTGCGGCTCGACGGCGAGCTGTCCCAGCTCGAGTCGCGCATGCTCGACGCCCACCTCGCGCGCTGCGCGGAGTGCCGCGCGTACGAGGCGGCGGTGACGGCGGTCACGAACGAGCTGCGGGCGGCGCCGCTCGAGCCTCTGCCGCGCCCGATCGCCGTCCGCCGTCCCCGCCGCCTCGCCGTCGCCGCCCGCCTGCAGGCCGGGATCGCAGCCGCGCTCGCGCTCGCCGTGGTGGGGCTGGCCACCCAGCTCGGCCCGCGCGAGACCGAGCCTGGGGTGTCCCATCCGGGCCGCTTCGACACCGCCCAGCAGCTCACGCGCGAGGTGAACCAGATCATCGCCGGCGGCCGGGCCTTCGAGCGCCACGGGGCCGCGATCCCGCTCTGATCCCGCCGCGCGAGCGGCGAGCAGGGACGTCAGTGGCGCTGGAGGAGCTGGACGTCGAGCCCGCGCTTTCGCATCTGCGCGAGGACGGCGTTCACCTTCTCCCACTGCACGAAGCCGAGGCTCGTGATGCCCTCGAGCACGCCGCCGAGCGTGGGGTCCTGGAACTGGGCCGCGGTCGCGGCCAGCTCGGCGGAGAAGGCGCGGAGCGTGTCCACGAGCTTCGCGTGCAGGTCGGCGTACCCCTCGGCGACGGCGGCATCGTCGAGGTCGTCCGCGGTCGCGTCCACCGCGGCCGCGGCCTCGCCGATGCGCCGGATCAGCGCCTCGGTGGAGTCCGACTTCGTGATCCGCTCGAGCGCGAAGTCGACCCGGTCGCGCGCGTTCGCGACCGTCGCCCGGTACTCGGCCGTCGTCGCGGGCTTGCTGCCGTCGAAGGCGCCGAGCGCGACCGCGACGGCGGCCGCTCCCGCGGCGAGCACGATCGCGAGGACGAGCAGGCGGAGCGATCTCGAGGACACGCGCGGCCAGGATAGCTGCGCGCGGGCGCTTCTCCCGGGGGCTCGAGGTTGGGCTCCGGTAAACTCGCGCGCGGCCCGGCGCGCCGCTCTGCGCCGCCTCGAACCTCGCTCAGGGAGACGCATGTCCGACAACGGGAAGTCCACCGCCGCGAACACCGGCCGGATCGTCGAGATCAAGGGCGTCGTCATCGACGCCGTCTTCACCGACCGCCTGCCGGAGATCTACACCGCCCTCGAGATCGAAGCCCCCCGGCCCGACGGGACGACCGGGAAGCTCGTCGCCGAGGTCCAGCAGCACCTCGGGGACGACCGCGTACGCGCGGTCGCGATGGACTCGACCGACGGGATCGCCCGTGGTGCGGTCTGCCTCGACACGGGCGCGCCCATCTCGGTGCCGGTGGGCGAGCCCACCCTGGGGCGCATCTGGAACGTGACCGGCGACCCGATCGACGAGGCGGGGCCCGTCCCCGAGGGGACCGAGCGCTGGCCGATCCACCGCGATCCGCCGACCTTCCGGGAGCTCTCCCCGAAGATCGAGATCTTCGAGACGGGCCTCAAGGTGATCGACCTGATCGCCCCCTTCGTCAAGGGCGGCAAGGTCGGCTTCTTCGGGGGCGCCGGCCTCGGCAAGACCGTGCTGATCCAGGAGCTGATCCACAACGTCGCCATGCAGCACGGCGGCGTCTCGGTCTTCGCCGGCGTGGGCGAGCGCTCGCGCGAGGGCAACGACCTCTGGCTGGAGATGAACGAGTCCGGGGTCATCGACAAGGTGGCGCTCGTCTTCGGGCAGATGAACGAGCCGCCGGGCGCGCGTCTGCGGGTCGGCCTCTCGGGCCTGACCATGGCCGAGTACTTCCGCGACCAAGGCCAGGACGTCCTCCTCTTCATCGACAACATCTTCCGCTTCGTCCAGGCCGGCTCCGAGGTCTCGGCTCTGCTCGGGCGCATGCCGAGCGCCGTCGGCTACCAGCCCACCCTGGCCAGCGAGATGGGGCAGCTCCAGGAGCGGATCACCTCCACGCAGACGGGCTCGGTCACCTCGGTGCAGGCGATCTACGTCCCCGCCGACGACCTCACCGACCCGGCGCCGGCGAACACCTTCGCCCACCTGGACGCGTTCATCACGCTCTCGCGCTCGATCGTGGAGAAGGGGATCTACCCCGCGGTCGACCCGCTCGACTCCTTCTCCCGGGCCCTGCAGCGGGGCATCGTCTCCGACGAGCACTACGAGGTCGCGACCACCCTCCAGCAGATCCTCCAGCGCTACCGCGACCTGCAGGACATCATCGCCATCCTCGGGATGGACGAGCTGTCCGACGAGGACAAGCTCGTCGTCGCTCGGGCCCGGCGCATCGAGCGCTTCCTCTCGCAGCCCAACTTCGTCGCCGAGCAGTTCACCGGGACACCGGGGAAGTACGTCAAGCTCGAGGACACGATCCGCGGCTTCCGCGAGATCATCGACGGCCAGCACGACGAGCTGCCCGAGGCCGCCTTCTACATGGTCGGGACGATCGAGGACGCGGTCGAGAAGGCGAGGCAGCTGGAGGCGGTCGCCGCGTAGATGGCCGAGGCGCACCCGAAGTTCGACGTCTCCCTCGTCACCCCGGAGGGGACGGTCTACGACGGGGAGGCGGAGATGGTCGTCGTCCCCGGCGCCGCCGGCGAGATCGGCGTCCTCGCCCGGCACGCGCCGCTCGTGGCGACGCTGAAGGCGGGCTCGACGCGCATCTACGTGACCCAGACCGAGGTGGTGGAGTACGCGACCGGCCCGGGCTTCTTCAAGGTCGAGCTCGATCGTGCGCTGGCGCTCGTCGACGACGCGGTCAACGTGAAGGAGATCGACGACGAGCGGGCCCGCGCCCAGCTCGAGGCGGCGAAGGCCGAGCTCGAGCGCGTCCAGGCGGGCGAGTCGCAGGCCGACCGCTGGCAGCTCGAGCAGCGGATCCGGCACGCCGAGAACCAGCTCGCCGTCTCGGGCCGAACGACCGGCTGACGCTTCGGGGCTCCTGAGAGGAGCGACAGCCGCTCGTCCGCGTCCGGCTGCTAGCCTGAGCGCTCCCGGAGAGCTTTGTGGCGGCTTGGCGACCGGGTAACCAAACGCCTAAAGAGCCCGTCGCTCGCGAGGCGGCGTGCCCGGGCGTCAGGCCGCCGCCGACGAAAGCGAGGACAATGAGCGCGGCCGAACGTCTGACGAGTCTCCTCCAGCAGCGGATTCTCGTCCTGGACGGCTCCTGGGGGGTGTTCGAGCGCGGGGGAACCCATGGTTCCCCCGCGAGCCCCCTCCTTCACCGACCCGCACGGCTCGGCTCGTCGCTTCGCCTCCCGCCGGGCGAAGCCCGGCTTCGGCCCCCGGCCGGAACCCCACGGGAGGACGGATGAGCGCGGAGTCGCAGCTGCGCGCGCTCCTCGCCGAGCGCATCCTCGTCCTGGACGGCTCCTGGGGGGTGCTCATCCACCGGCGCGGGCTGCCCGAGGAGGCCTACCGCGGGGAGCGCTTCCGCGACCACCCGCGCGATGTCCGGGGCGACCCGGACCTCCTCAACCTGACCCAGCCCGGCATCGTCGCCGGGATCCACGACGCCTACTTCGCCGCCGGCGCCGACATCGCGACGACGAACACGTTCACGGCCACGCGGATCGGGCAGGCCGACTACGGGCTCGAGGAGGCGGCAGCGGAGATGAGCCTCGCGGGCGCGCGGCTCGCCCGCGCCGCGGCCGACGAGTGGACGGCGAGGACGCCGGACCGGCCGCGCTTCGTGGCGGGCTCAGTCGGGCCGCTCAACGTCTCGCTCTCCCTCTCGCCGCGGGTCGACGACCCTGCGTATCGCGCCGTCACCTTCGCCGAGGTGCGCTCGGCCTACGAGGAGCAGATCGCCGCGCTCGCGGAGGGCGGGGTCGACCTGCTCTTGATCGAGACCGTCTTCGACACGCTGAACGCCAAGGCGGCGATCGTCGCCGCCCGAGAGGTCGCTCCCGAGCTGCCGCTCTGGCTCTCCTTCACCGCGATCGACCGCAGCGGCCGCAACCTCTCGGGGCAGACTCCGGAGGCGTTCTGGATCTCGGTCGAGCACGCGGAGCCGTTCATCGTCGGCGTCAACTGCTCCCTGGGGGCGACCGAGATGCGCCCCTTCCTGGAGCAGCTCGCGGACGTCGCTCCCACGTACGTCTCCTGCCACCCGAACGCGGGCCTGCCGAACGCGCTCGGGCTCCACGACGAGCAGCCGGCCGACACGAGCCGCTACCTGCGCGCGTTCGCCGAGGACGGGCTCGTCAACGTCGTCGGCGGCTGCTGCGGAACGACGCCCGAGCACGTGCGCGAGATCGCCCGGGCGGTGGAGGGGCTGCCCCCACGGCGGCTACCCGAGCGCTCGCGGCAGCCGCGCTTCTCCGGCCTGGAGCCTTTCGTGATCGGGCCCGACACCGGCTTCGTCGTCGTCGGCGAGCGCACGAACGTGACGGGCTCGGCCCGCTTCCGGCGCCTGATCGAGGCGGGCGACTACCAGGGGGCGGTCGAGGTCGCTCTCGAGCAGGTGCGGGGCGGGGCCAACCTCCTGGACGTGAACATGGACGCCGACTTGCTCGACGCGGAGCAGGCGATGACCACCTTCCTCAACCTGCTCGCGACCGAGCCGGAGGTGGCCCGGCTCCCGATCATGGTCGACAGCTCGCGCTTCTCGGTGCTCGAGGCCGGGCTCCGCTGCCTGCAGGGGAAGGGGATCGTGAACTCGATCTCGCTCAAGGAGGGAGAGGAGGCCTTCCTCGCGCAGGCCCGCACGATCCGCCGGTACGGGGCCGGGGTCGTGGTCATGGCCTTCGACGAGCGCGGCCAGGCGGAGACCGTCGAGCGCAAGGTCGAGATTCTGGGCCGCGCCTACGACCTCCTGACCCGTGAGGCCGGCTTCCCGCCCGAGGACGTCGTGCTCGACCCGAACGTGCTCGCCGTCGCCACCGGGATCGAGGAGCACGCAGGCTTCGCGAAGGCCTTCATCGAGGCGATCCCCCTGCTCAAGGAGCGCTGTCCGGGAGCGCTCGTCTCGGGCGGGATCTCGAACCTCTCCTTCGCCTTCCGCGGTAACGACGCCGTCCGGGAGGCGATGCACGCCGCCTTCCTCTACCACGCGATCCGGGCCGGGCTCGACCTGGGCATCGTCAACGCGGGCCAGCTCGCGGTGTACGAGGACATCGAGCCCGAGCTGCTCGAGCGGGTCGAGGACGTGCTCTTCGACCGCCGGCCCGACGCGACCGAGCGTCTCGTCGAGTATGCGGGCACGGTGAGCGGGGGCGCGACGCAGCGCGAGCGCGACCTCGCCTGGCGCGAGGCGCCGGTCGCGGAACGGCTCGCGTATGCGCTCGTGCACGGGGTCGTGGACTTCATCGAGGAGGACACGGAGGAGGCGCGGCGGCAGGCGAAGCGTCCGCTGGACGTGATCGAGGGCCCGCTCATGGACGGGATGCGGATCGTCGGCGACCTCTTCGGCTCCGGGAAGATGTTCCTGCCGCAGGTGGTCAAGTCGGCGCGGGCGATGAAGCGGGCGGTCGCCTACCTGGAGCCGTTCATGGAGGCAGAGAAGACGGAGCGCACTGCGGCCGCGCGGATCGTGCTGGCGACCGTGAAGGGCGACGTGCACGACATCGGCAAGAACATCGTCGGGGTCGTCCTCGGCTGCAACGGGTACGAGGTGATCGACCTCGGCGTGATGGCGCCCGCCGACAAGATCCTCGACACCGCGGTCGAGCAGGGCTGCGACCTCGTCGGCCTCTCCGGCCTGATCACGCCCTCGCTGGACGAGATGGTGCACGTCGCGAAGGAGATGGAGCGGCGCGGCCTCGACCTCCCCCTCCTGATCGGGGGCGCGACCACGTCGCGGCAGCACACCGCGGTCCGCATCGCGCCCGAGTACAGCGCCCCGACGGTGCACGTCCTCGACGCCTCCCGGGTGGTGGAGGTCGTCGGCGACCTCCTCGACGGCGACCGCCGCGCGCGCCTGGACGCGGCCAACCGGGCCGAGCAGGAGCGTCTGCGCGCGCTTCACGAGGAGCGCGGGCGCAAGCCGCTGCTCCCGCTCGCGAAGGCGCGCGCCAACCGCACGCCGATCGCCTGGCACGAGGACGACCTCGCCCAGCCGGCGTTCACTGGCGCGCGCGTGGTCGAGCCCGAGCTGGCGGTGCTGCGCGAGTACATCGACTGGACCTTCTTCTTCCACGCCTGGGAGCTGAAGGGGCGCTACCCGGCGATCCTGGACGACCCGGAGCGGGGCGCCGCGGCGCGTGACCTCTTCGCCGCCGCCGGGGAGCTGCTCGACGAGATCGTCGCCGAGGGGTCCCTGCAGGCACGGGGCGTGTACGGCTTCTGGCCTGCCTGCGCCGAGGGGGACGACGTCGTGCTCGAGGGGGGCGTCCGCTTCCCCATGCTCCGGCAGCAGGCCGACCACGGCGACTCGCGCCCGAACCGCTCCCTCGCCGACTTCGTCGCACCGGCCGAGACGGGGCTGGTTGACCACGTGGGCGCCTTCGCGGTCGCGATCCACGGCGCCGAGGCGCTCGCGGACCGGCTGGCCGCCGGCCTGGACGACTACCGGGCGATCATGGTCCGGGCGCTGGCCGACCGGCTCGCGGAGGCGTTCGCGGAGTGGCTGCACGAGCGGGCCCGGCGCGAGTGGTACGCGCCCGGTGAGCAGCTGGCCCGCGAGGAGCTGATCGCCGAGCGCTTCCGTGGGATCCGGCCGGCGTTCGGCTATCCCGCCTGCCCCGACCACTCCCAAAAGCGAACCCTTTTCGCCCTGCTCGAGGCGGAGCGGGCGGGCCTCGCTTTGACCGAGTCGTGCGCGGCGCTGCCGCCGGCGAGCGTGAGCGGGCTCTACCTCGGGCACCCGCAGGCGCGCTACTTCTCCGTCGGGCGCATCGGACGCGACCAGGTCGCGGACTACGCGCAGCGCGCGGGGGTGACGCTCGCCGAGGCCGAGCGGTGGCTGCGCCCGAACCTGGCCTACGACCCGTAGCCCGCTCCGGCAGGCGCGGGCGCGGAGGCGGCGAACCTCGCCGCCATGGCCGGCAGGGACAGGCCCGAAACGGACCGTAGAGAGCTTCCGGGCCAGGTGCTAGCGTCAGCGCGAGCCGTGGAGCGACACAGCCGTCTCGGTCTCCTCAGGCGCTCGCGGGCGTTCGGGCTCCTGTTCCTGGCCACCGCGGGCTCGGCCTTCGGCACGTACCTGGCCGCGATCGCGCTGACCGTCCACGTCTACGACCAGACCCGGTCGGGGCTCTGGGTGGCGGCGCTCCTGATCGCGGACTTCCTGCCCATCGTCGCCATCGGCCTCCTGCTCGGGCCGCTCGTCGACCGTCTCTCCCGGCGGCGGCTGATGATCGCCTCCGACCTCGTCCGCTTCGGCGCCTTCGGCGTGCTGCCCTTCGTCGACGGCCCGGCCGCGATCGTCGCCGTGGCCGGGGTGACCGGGGTGGCGACCGGCTTCTTCCGGCCTGCGGTCTTCGCGGGGCTCCCGAACCTCGTCCCCGAGGAGGAGCTGACCAACGCCAACTCCCTGCTGCAGACGATCGAGACGGTCGCCTGGATGATCGGCCCCGTGGTCGGCGGGCTGATGCTGACGGCGTGGAGCCCCGACGTCCCCTACGCCGTCAACGCGGTCACCTTCCTCGTCTCGGCGGCGCTGATCGCGCGTATCCCCGAGCGAGACCTGCGCTCCGAGGAGTCGCTCACCCGCGGGCACTGGCGGGACGTCGCCGACGGCATCCGCCTCGTCCTCACGGCCGCTCCGCTGCGCACGGTGCTCGTCGTCTGGAACGTCGTCCTGATCGGGAGCGCGGCGGTCAACGTGGCGGAGGTCGTCTTCGCCAAGGACACCCTCGGCGCGGGCGACCTCGGCTTCGGCGCGATCGTCGCCGCGAGCGGGGTGGGGCTCGCCCTCGGCAGCTACCTGGCCGCACCCTCGCTCGGCCGGGTCGGGCTCCGCCGCCACTACGCGGGCTCGCTCGCGCTGATGGGGCTCGGCTGGGGCGGCGCCGCGCTGATGGACACGATCTGGGCGGTCGTACCCTTCGTGGTCGCGGGCGCGGCCGGCAACGGCGCCGCGATCATCTGCAACCAGCTCCTCGTCCAGCGGGGCGCCCCCGACCGCTTCCGCGGGCGCGCGCTGGCGACGATCATGAGCACGAACTACGCCGTGCTCGGGCTGGCCATGGCCGCGGCGGGCGCGCTCACCGACGTCTACGGCGCCCGCTGGGTGTGGATCGGCGCCGGTGGCACCTACCTCCTGGGCGCGCTCGTCGCCCTCGCGCTCACACGCTGGCTGCCCGTTACGAGCGACGAGGAGCGGGCGGCGATCGAGGCGCGCGCCGAGGAGGCGGTGCGCGCGCTCGAGCGAGGGGAAGCGGCGGAGCGCGCCGCGCCTGCGCCCGGGCTCGCGTTCGAGCCGGCGGCGCCCGCGCGCGAC
>DATMAP010000146.1:0-17332 GCA_035559835.1 Gaiellaceae bacterium | reverse complement strand
AGCTCGCGCGCGCCCTCGCGGGCGAGTCTCCGCCGCTCGCGGTGGACGCCGCTCGGCGCGCCCGGACGGAGCTCGAGGCGCTCGGGGCGACGCGGGAGGCGGACCTCGCGGCGGCGCTGCTCCGCTCGCTGGGCGCGAAGGGGCGGGCCGGGCCGAAGGGCGCCGGTCTCCTCAGCCGCCGGGAGACGGAGGTGCTGCGCCTGCTCGCCGAGGGGCTCTCGAACCGGGAGCTCGCGGGCCGCCTCTTCATCAGCCCCAAGACGGCGGAGCACCACGTGAGCCGCATCCTGGGGAAGCTCGGGCTCCGCACGCGGGCCGAGGCGGCGGCCTGGGCGGTGCGCAACCTGGGGCCGGAAAACCTGGGGCCGGAATAGGGGAGATCCCCCTACCGGGGAGCGCGCCGGCGGCGCATCCTCCGGACGTCCTACGGCAAGGAGGTGGATCGTGTCCGAGGAGAACAAGGAGCTCGTCCGGCGCTACTACGCGGAGGTGCTCAACGGCCGCAACCTGGACGCGGTCGGCGAGTACTTCGCCGACGAGCGGGTGGTCGAGGGCGTCCGCGGTGGATGCTTCTCGTACTTCCAGGCCTTCCCCGACCTGCACGCCTCGGTCGACGAGCTCGTCGCCGAGGGCGACCGGGTCTTCTGCCGCTCCACGATGACGGGTACCCACGACGGGGAGTACAAGGGGATCCCGCCCACCGGCCGCCACATCGCGGCCGAGTCGGCGGAGGTGTTCCGGATCGCGGACGGCAAGTTCGTCGGTTACTGGTGCCTCGCCAACGTCGCCGGGCTCATGCGGCAGCTCACCGAGGAGGCGCCGGTCGGCGCGCCGGCGGGCGCGAGCTGAGGGGTGGCGGCGATGACGCATTCCGACACCACCCGCTTCGACCGGCTCGTCGCGGGCGCGGCGATGGTTCTCGCGCCGCTCGTGATCGTGCTCGCCGAGGTGCTGCACGCCCAGGTCGAGACGGAGGCGACAGCTCTCCTCTCGCGTGTCGCTGCCGATCCCGGGCGCTGGCTCGGCTCGCACGTGCTCGTCCTCACGGCCCTCGTGCTCGTCGTTCCGGCGTACGTCGGCGTCGTCCGCCTCGTGCGCCCGAAGCGCCCGCGGGTGGGCAGCCTGGGTCTCGTCCTCTTCGTCCCGGGGCTCGTCGCGCTCACCGCGCTCGTCGGCATGGAGGTCGTCCTCTGGCAGATGGCGCAGCCCGAGGCGGCCCGCGAGGAGATGGTCGCGCTCGTCGAGCGGCTGAACGAGAGCGCCGCGCTGATGCTCCTGTACGCGGCGGCGCTCCTCTTCCCGCTCGCTTGGCTCCTGATCGGGATCGGTCTGTACCTCGCCCGGACTGCGCCGGTGTGGGCGGCGGTGCTCGTGGCGAGCGCGCAGCCGGTCGGCTTCGTCGCCGAGCTCTCCGGAGCACCGAAGTGGATCGCCGTGGCCGCCCAGGCGGCGTTCGCGATCGGACTGATCCCCATCGGGCTGCGCGTCCTCAGGAGCTCGGACCGGGACGCCGAGGAACCGCTCCGGACACGCCCCGCCCCGGCCTGAGAGTCAGTGGACGAGAGGAGGAGGAGCCATGCCGAAAGCGTCGAGAGAGACCGCCTCGGAGCACATCGAGCTCGACGGCTACGAGGGGCACTTCCAGGACTTCGGGCCCTACACGGTCGGCTTCGAGCGGTACACGGCGGACGCCGACCTCGCCCCGCTCTTCGCGGGGCTGCCCGGCGACCGCTGCCAGTGCCCGCACCTGGGCTACGTGCTGAAGGGGAAGGTGAGGTTCACCTTCGCCGACGGGCACGAGGAGACGTACGAGGCCGGCGAGGCCTACTACGCGCCGCCTGGGCATCTGCCCTTCCTCTACGCGGGCTCGGAGGTGGTCGAGTTCAGCCCCAGCGCAGAGCTCGGCCAGACGATGGAGGTCGTCTCGCGCAACCTAGGAGCGGCGGACGCCTGACGGCCTGGGGAACGATTGGCACGAACTTGACACACTTTCCCCTTGACAGATTCGGTGTCTGACACCGGTTAGATCACGTGGCGCTCGGGCCGGGGCTCGCCGCGGGCGAAGCGCTCGGCGGAGAGCGGGGAGACGTCGACGAACGGCTCCCGCTCGAGCACGAGGTCGCGGACGACCTCGCCCACCGCCGGCCCCTGCAGGAAGCCGTGGCCCGAGAAGCCCGTGGCGTAGAGGAAGCGGGAGACGGCCGCGGCCTCGCCGACAAGCGCGTTCGCGTCGGGCGTGACCTCGTAGTAGCCCGTCCACCCGCCCGCGAGCGGCATCTCCGCGAGCGCCGGCAGCCGGCGCTCGGCGACGGCGAGCACGCGCTCGAGCCAGGCCGGGTCGGTGGGGACGTCGAAGCCGGGCGGCTGCTCGGGGTCGGCCATGCCGAAGAGGAGCCCCGGGCCCTCGCGGTGGAAGTAGAGGCCGGTCGTGAAGTCGATGGTGAGCGGGATCCGCTCCGGCAGCCCGGCGACCGGGCCGGTGAAGCCGACCTCGCGGGCGACCGGCACGACCGGGAGCTCGACGCCGGCGAGGCGTCCGACCTCCGGCGACCAGACGCCCGCCGCGCAGACGACCGTGCCCGTCGCGATCGACCCCGCCTCCGTCCGCACCGCCCGGATCTCGCCCCTCTCGACCTCGATCCCGGTCACCGCGCAGCCGGTCACGACCGTCGCCCCATGCGCCCGCGCCCCGGCCGCGTACCCCTGCACGACCGCCTCCGGGCTCGCGTGCCCGTCGAGCGGGGAGAAGGTGGCCGCGAGGACGCCCTCGAGCCCGGCGAGCGGGCAGAGCTCGCGTGCCTCCGCGGGCGTCACGAAGCGGCTGGGGACGCCGAGCGCGTTCTGCACGGCCACGGCCTCCTCGAAGGCGGCGACGTCCTCCGGCCGGTCGAGCAGGAAGAGGTAGCCGACCTGCCGCAGGTCGATCTCCGCGCCCGGTCGCTCGCCGAAGCGGGCGAAGGCCTCCAGGCTGCGCAGGCCGAGGGCGACGTTGAGCGGGTCGGAGAACTGGGCGCGCACACCTCCGGCGGCGCGGCTCGTGGAGCCGGAGGCGAGCTCGGCCCGCTCGAGCAGGCAGACGTCGACGCCCGCCTCGGCGAGGTGGAAGGCGACGCTCGTCCCGATCACGCCGCCGCCCACGACGACGACCTCCGCCCGCCCGGGCAGGGTCATCGCCGGAGCAGGTTGCGCAGGAGGAAGAGGACGTTCGCGGGCCGCTCTGCCAGCCGCCGCATGAGGTACGGGTACCAGTCCGGCCCGAACGGCGTCGCCACGAGCACCTTGTAGCCCATCCCCGCCAGCTTCCGCTGCAGCGCCGGGCGGACGCCGTACAGGAGCTGGAGCTCGAAGCGGTCGCGGCCGATCCCCTCCCGCCGGGCGAAGCGGAGGACGTGCGCGATGATCCGCTCGTCGTGCGTGGCCACGGCGACGTAGGCGCCGCCGCGCAGGCCGCGCTCGACGAGCTCGACGTAGGCCGCGTCCACGTCGGCCTTGCGCGGGTATGCGACGCTCGGCGGCTCGAGGTAGGCGCCCTTGACGACGCGCACGTTCGGCCGTAGGGGGAGGAGGCGCTCGAGGTCGCCCGGAGTGCGGTACAGGTAGGCCTGGAGCGCGACCCCCACGTTGTCGTGCCCGGCCGCGCGCAGCCGCTCGTAGCTGCGGAGCGTCGCCTCCACGTGCTCGGACTGCTCCATGTCGATGCGGACGAAGATGCCGAGCCCGCCCGCCCGCGCCACCAGGCGCTCGACGTTCGCGTACGCCGTCTCGGCGTCGAAGGAGAGGCCGAGGTGCGTGAGCTTGAGCGCGACGTTCGCACGCAGCTCCTCCGCCGCCAAGCGGTCGAGGATGCGCTCGTAGGCCTCGACGACGGCGGCCGCGCCGGCCGCATCCGGGATCGCCTCCCCGAGCAGGGTCGTGTTCGCGTACAGACCGGCCTCGTTCAGGCGCCGGAGCACGGTCACGCATTCGTCGAGGGTCTCCCCGGCGACGAAGCGGGCGGCGCCGAGCCGCAGCCCGTGGCGCTGGACGAGCCGGCGCAGCGTGGGGCTGTCGGCGGCGCGCAGGAGCGCGGCTCGGGGGAGCGTCGAGAGGGCTGTCCCGGTGCCGGCCACGCCGGCCCGAGCCTATCCCGCGGGATCGATGTTGTGGTTCAGGTGGAAGACGTTGTCGGGGTCGTAGCGGCGCTTGACCTCGAGGAGGCGGGCGTAGTTCGGGCCGTAGGCGGCTCGCACGGCGTCGGCGGCATCGTCGTCGTCGAGGTAGTTGAGCCAGCGCCGCTCGGCGAAGAAGGGGCGGAACGCCTCGTAGGTCTCGCGCGTCCACGCCACGTTCTCGTCCGTGGCGCCGGGGTCGAGCCAGACCGAGGTGATGAGCATGTTGTAGCCCGGAGCCCGGTGCTGCACCGCAGTCTCCGTCGGCGAGGCGCGCGTCACCGCGCCGTGGAAGTGCTCGAGCAAGATCGCGTTCATGGGCGAGGGCGTCGTCTCGAACCGGCGCACGGCCGTCTCGACGAAGTCGTCGCGGAGCTCTCCCAGGAAGCTCGACTTCCAGTAGTTGAGGGCGCCCCGCGGGTACGCGGCGTCGAGCAGCGTGTTCATCACCGGGTACGGCAGCGGCCCGATCTCGACCAGCGCCGGCTCGCCGAATGCGCGCAGCGGCGCGAGGTCGCGCTCGGCCTGCTCCTCCGGGCCCGCGTGGCAGACGACGATGGCGGCGAGCTTGGCCCCCGACCCGTCGGGCGCGTGCACGAGCCCGGAGAAGGCGGTGAGCTCGTCCGGGGCCGAGGCCGTGAAGTCGCGGTAGAAGCGGAGCACGTCCCGGGCCGCCTCGAAGGGGTGGGCGACGAGCCCGCCCACGACCCAGGACACGGGGTGGAGCCGGTACTCGAAGGAGGTGACGACGCCGAAGTTGCCACCCCCGCCGCGCAGCGCCCAGAAGAGATCCGGATGCGAGCCGGGGCCGACGTTCAGGACGTCGCCCGTGGCGGTCACGACCTCGGCCGAGAGCAGGTTGTCCGCGGCGAGGCCGTACACGCCCATGAGCCAGCCGAGGCCGCCTCCGAGCGTGAAGCCGGCGATGCCAGTGGACGAGATCGCGCCCCCGGTCACGGCGAGGCCGTGCAACGCTGCCTCCCGGTTGAGCTCCGCCCAGGTACAGCCGCCCTGCGCGCGCGCCGTGCGCGCGTCCGGATCGACGTGGATGCCCTTCATCTCGGCCAGGTCGATCATGAGCCCGCCCTCGACGACCGCGCGCCCGGCGACGTTGTGTCCGCCTCCCCGCACGGAGACCTCGAGCCCCTCCTCGCGGGCGAGGCGCACGGCGTCGGCGACGTCGGCCGTGCCCCGGCAGCGGGCGATCAACGCCGGACGCTTGTCCACGAGCCCGTTGTGGACGCGCCGTGCCTCGTCGTAGCCGTCGTCGCCGGGCCGCAGCAGCCTGCCCGTGAGGCTCGCGGCGAGCGTGTCGAGCCGCTCCTCCCTCGTCGCCATCGTGTCCCTCCTCGACCTCGCTGTCGCGGCAGATCGGGTCACGTCCACCGGGCTCAGCCCAGACTTCGGCCCGTGGCGGAACCGGTGCTCCTCTACCTCGACCAGAACTACCTGAGCGGCATCGTGAAGGGAAAGCCCGCGTTCCGCGAGCTCGAGCCCGTGCTGCGAGCGGCGATCGCGGCCGAGGCCGTGGCCGTGCCCATGGCGGAGGCGCACCGGCTCGAGTCGGCGGCCCGGCCCGACCTGCCCATCCTGCCGCTGCTCGAGGAGCTCTCGTGCGGCGTCGTCCTGCCCGAGAGCGAGCGGCGGTCTCGCGAGCACGCGCTCGAGCGGCGCCTGGCGGCGCTCCTCGAGCGGCGGTTCCCGGAGCGGCGCCAGCGGGCGAGCGACCGCGTCGACCTCGCCGCGCTCGCGCTGGCGCTGCCGCGCTGCCGCTTCGTCACCTGCGATGCGTTCATGGCCGACGTCGTGCGGCGGGCCGGCTACCACACGCTGTACGGCTGCGAGCTCTTCACGGGCCGGCGCACGGACGTGCGCCGGCTCAGGGAGCGGCTGGAAGAGCTGCTCGGCCGAGCGTGACGTCGACTCGCTCGCCGACCTCGACGAGCGCGTAGTGCCCGGCGAGGGCGGGCCCCGGGTTGACGATCCGGCTGCGCCCGATCGCGTCCTCGCCGCGCGACTCGTGGATGTGGCCGCAGAGGACGAGGTCCGGCTGCGCTTCCGCCACGAACGCGCGCAGCGCGGGGCTGCCCACGTGCTCGCCGGAGCGGAGGCGGTCGCAGGCCGTCCCGTAGGGCGGGGAGTGGGGGCAGAAGATGCGGACGCGGCAGCCGGCGACCTCCGCGTGCCCGGCCTGCGCCCGCCGGCCGAGCTCCTCGTCGGGGAGCTCGTAGGGGGTGTGCAGGGGGGTGAAGGCCGACGCGGAGACGCCGTGCAGGCCCACCTCGCCGAGCGTGACGCCACGCCCGTCGAGCGAGACCCCGAGCTCGGCGAGGCGCGCGTCGATCGCGGGGGAGTCCATGTTCCCGGCCACCGCCAGGAGCACCGGCGCGAGCTCGCGCCAGGAGGAGACCGCGCGCCCCGCGTCCTCGGGCCTGCCCGCGTTGGTCAGGTCGCCTCCGACGACGAGGACGTCCACCGGCCCGAGCTCTGCGAGCATGGCCTCGACCGCGTCGAAGCGGCCGTGGACGTCGACGACGTACGCGATCCTCATCGCCTTCTGGAACCTCCTCGCTCGGGGCGGCTGGTGGGTGTCACGATCCCAAGTGACACTTTGTCACAAGTGCGCCGATCGACTCCCGCTAGTGCGCTGGCGAGATGGTGCCACCATCCCAAGTGACACTCTGTCACAAGGGAACGTGCTGCTTCCCCGTTGCGCGCGCCCCGCCGCCGGTATCGAGGGCAGCGCCCGCACCCGCTACGGCCACGCCTGCCCCGGCCCACACTCGAAGGCGTCGCCCTCGACGGCGAGCCGCCTCCGCGCGGCGGGAACCGGGGTCACCTCGAGGCCGCGGCGCGCGAGCTCCTCGGCGAGCACGCGCTCGCCGAGCGCGGCCAGCGCCCGGTAGAAGGGTGCGCCACCGGCCCCCGCGTCCCGCACCTGCGCGAAGAAGGTCGGGAGCCAGCGGCCTGCGTGGTCGTAGAGGAACGTCCCCGCGATCTCCTCCACGAGCGCCGCGCCGGCCTCGTCGCCTGCTTCGGCCGCGGCGAGCGCGCGCAGCTCGAGGAAGGAGAGGAACTCGAGCTCGCAGCCGGCGTGGTCGGCCCGCTCGGCTGCGGGACCGTGCGCCTCGGCCCCGAAGGCGCGGTAGAAGCCGGCCACGTCGGCGAGCTGCCGGCCCTGGCGGATGGGATCGCGCTCGTAGCTCCCCTCGTAGGGCGCGACCCGGACGGAGCCACCGAAGAGCCACTGGTAGGCCCCGGCGAGGCTTTCGACACCCGTCGCGCGCGCGGAGCGGCGGACGTCCTCCACCTCGGCGGGCACCCCGGGGAGCCCGGCGAGCGCGTCTGCGAGCCCCTCGATCTCCGCGAGCGTCTCCGCCGAGGGCGGCGCGAAGCCGAGCGCGAGCAGGCGGAAGAGGGCGCTGCGGGCGGTGGCGGGCGGGGCGAGGGTCGTCATCGTGGGCCCTCGATGGCGAGCGTGTGCCAGTTGGCGATGTGCTTGCGCCCGCCGCGGTTGTCCTGGGAGCCGAGCCAGACGGCGAACGCGACCGGCCAGGAGGTGCCGGGGGCGAGCGCTTCCCCCACCCCCGCGCGAGCCGTGGGCAGCGCCAGGATGACGCGCCAGCGCCCGCCCTCGTGCACGCCGAACCCGCGCGCGGTCTGGTTGGGGAGGTGGGTGACCGTCCCGAAGCCTTCGGCCACGATCTCCTCGATCGGGGTCGAGCGGAGCGAGCGCGAGAGCGGGTTGCCCGCCTCGCGCCCTACCCAGTAGAGCTGCGCGGTCTCGGGCGGGAGCACGTCGTCGGGCATGACGTCGTGCACGACGGCGGGGTAGATCTGGTCGACGCCCGTCTTCCCGCCGGAGTCGATGTCGCGCTGCCAGGTGGCCCGCCACTGCAGGAGGTGGACGGGGGCGCCCGGGCCGCCCATGGTCAGGGGCGGGACGGGCCCGCGGCGGGTCGCGAGCTGGACGGCGACGGCGTCGTGGTAGCGGTGGATCCCGTCCAGGTCGTCCACCTCGCCGTCCTCCCACTCGAGCAAGAAGGCCAGCTCGTCGCCCGTGTGCAGCGCCCGCGCGTGCAGCTCCGTGACTCCCGTCCGCTCCAGGTGCGGCTGGACGATCTGCTGCGCGACGAGGGGGACGCGGATCCGGCGCGGCCGGCGCCACGCCCCGGCGTCCGGGTCGTCCACCGGCAGCTCGCCGCGCACGTGCGCCGCGACGATGGGAGCCCCCTCGACGACGGGCGCGAGCTTGCGCCGGTCGACGGCCGCCGCCAGGCCCGCGACGGCGGCGCCGCCCGCGACGAGCCCGCCGGCGGCGGCGCCTCCGTACACGAGCGCGTCCCTGCGGGTGATCTTGCCGCCGGCCATCACGTGTTGTGCCGGTAGCCGGTCACGGGCTTGCCCTCGACCTGCGTCGCGAACTCGAACGAGCGGACGAAGGTCGGCTCCCGGAGCGGGACGGCGACGATCTCCTCGCCGCGCTCGTCGTAGGCCCGGGCGATGCCGTCACGCACGTCCCAGGTGTCCATGATCCGTTCGGTCGCCCCGAAGAGCATGAGCAGGCCGAGCAGCTCGGGGTCGTCCTTCGCGTTCCGGTACATCTCCACCGCCTCCTCGACGCCCGGACCGAACATCTGGGTCAGGTACTCGGTGGGGACGTGGACGGGGGGGATGTAGTAGACGTTCGGCTCCAGCCCGAGCTGCGGGTAGAGGGGGAGGGCGATCTTGCGGATGTGGACGAGGAAGTCCGCCGGCTTGCGCGGATCGGCCTCGTCCGGCGGCGAGAGGAAGTTGGTCAGGCGCAGGCGGCCGATGCAGGCGGTCGTGCACTGGGTCTGCAGGCCCTGCTCGACCTTCGGGTAGCAGCCGATGCACTTCTCGGAGACGCGGGTCTCCAGGTTGAACATCGTCTTCTTGTAGGGGCAGGCGGTCAGGCACTCCTGGTAGCCGCGGCAGCGGGTCTGGTCGACGAGGACGATCCCGTCCTCGGGCCGCTTGTAGATCGCCTCGCGCGGGCAGGCGGCGACGCAGGCCGGGTACGTGCAGTGGTTGCAGATGCGCTGCAGGTAGTACATCCACATCAGCGAATGGGGCGCGTCCGGGACGTAGGTCGTCTCCTCCGCGTTCCCGGTCGGCTCGTCCTCGCCGAGGTTCGGGTGCGACCAGTCCTCCTCGGCCGGCGTCCAGCCGAGGACGCGCTCGCCCGGGGGCGCCGCCTCGAAGATCGTCTGCCCTTCGTAGACGTCCCCGTCCCAGGACTGCTCGCCGAGAAGCGCGAGGATGTTGACGTCCCAGCCCGTGGGGTAGAAGCCGAAGGGCTTCGTCTCGATGTTGTTCCAGAGCATGAACTCCTGCCCCTTGCCCCACGTCCAGGTGCTCTTGCAGGCGATCGTGCAGCTCTGGCAGGCGATGCACTTGTTCGTGTCCATGATCATCGTGAACTGCCGCTTGGGCCGCGGAGCCTCGTACGGGTACTCCATCTCCCGCCCGAGCTGCCAGTTGCGCACCTTCGCCATCGCTCAGCGCCCCTTCCGCTTCCGCTTCACGAACGTCCCCGCGAGGTAGGCCCGCATCGCCTCGGAGGGGTTGTCCGGGCGCAGGCCGAGCGCAGCCGGCCGCCACTCGCCCTGGCCGCCGAGGCCGCCGTCCTCGGCCTTCTCGACCTTGACGAAGCTCTCCTTGGGCGCGCCCGAGGGCGAGTGCACGTCGGCCTCGAAGCCCTTCCCGATCGTGTGCCCGAAGTACGTCTTGCGGTTCAGCGAGTCGGTCATCTGCGTCGGGCGCAGGTAGGAGCGCGTGCCGGACTGGTGGCTGCCGTGGCGGAAGAGCGCGACGTAGCCCGTGGCCGGGTTGCGGGCAGGCCCGCCCGGGACGTCCTTCTGCGCCTGCACGGTGCCCGGCGTCGCCGCGTACATGTTGAACCACGTCCGCAGCACCCCGCGCGGCATGCCCGAGTAGACGCGCACGCGGAGCATCACCCGCGCCACCTCGAAGTACTTGTCCTCGGGGGAGGCGCCGCGGTAGGGCCGGTCCTGGGGGTCGGCGTCGAGCCAGACGTAGTCGCCGTCCGCGACGCCCAGCTCCTTCGCGTCGCGCGGGTTGATCTCGACGTAGGCCTCGCCCGTCCACGGCGCGCGCGGGTCGCGCCGATAGGGGTCGCCGAAGGGCCCGAACAGCATCGCGATCCAGTCCGAGTCGACCGCGGTCGAGTGCGCGCCCCAGCGGTACTTGGGGGTCTGGAAGACGAAGCGGTAGGCGGGGTCGCGCTCGGTCAGCGGGTGCTTGGAGAGCTTGAGCTCCTGCCAGGTGCGGACGACGTTGCGGTACTGGCGGGTCTCCACGTCGAGCTGCGACTCGGGGACGCCGTAGTCCTCGGGCCGGCGCGGCGCGATCGCGGGGTGCTCCCTGTTCGCGAGGATCGCGTTCGGCTCGTAGAAGGTCGCGTCCACGGGCTCCCGCCAGACGGGCAGCGACTCGCCTGCCGCCCGCCACTCGGGCTCGGGCCGGTAGAACTCGAGCCGGCCCGTGGGCGTGTACCAGGGCTTGTCCTCCTGGCGCTGCTCCCAGCCGGCGTGCCGCGGGTAGGTACGCGTGTTCATGAGGAAGGGCACGCCGTGCTGGCAGCTTGCGTGCAGCTCGTCGAAGACGACGCCGCGGGTCGCGTTCGAGCCGGAGAGGACGCGCTGCAGGTAGGGGGTCGGGTCGCCCTCGAGGATGCCCTTCCAGTAGGAGCGCATGCGCGGCTCGCCGGTGCGCTCGGCCAGCTTCGCCGCCACGCCGGCGAGGATCTCGTAGTCCGAGCGCGTGTCGTGGATGCGCTCGAGCGGCGTGCGCGGGAAGGCGAGCAGGAAGGGGTTCGTGCAGCTCGCGGTCAGGTCGGGGAGCTTGAACTCCGCCCACGAGTCGGCCGGGAAGACGAGGTCCGAGTACTCGCACGAGCTCGTCCAGTGCCACTCGTTGCAGAAGATGGCCTCCTGCCTGGGGAGGGTGTTCTTGACGAGGTCGAAGGCCCACTTGGCGTTCCCGAGCAGCGAGTTCGAGTTGCCGAACCAGATCAGCTTCGTCGGCGCCGGCATGTGGGTCTTGCCGGTGATGATCTCGGCCGGGGAGCGCAGGGGCCGGTCGCCGTAGTTCCAGTAGTGCGCCGACTCGGCCTTGTAGTAGCGCTTCACTCGCGCGGGCTTGGTCAGGTCGGGCTCCTGGTCGAAGGGGTCCTCGGCGATCCACTGGCCCATGGCCTGGAAGAGCGAGCCGCGGTAGTTGCCGGCGTAGCTGCCGACGTTGCCGGAGAGGTGGCCGACGTTGTCGGTCAGCGCGGCGACCAGGAAGTGGACGCGCCCGAAGAGGTCGGCGTTGAAGTAGTGGTTCGGCCCCATCCCGGCCGCGAGCAGCGCGTTCCGCTTGTTGGCGGCGAGCTGGCGTGCCAGGCTGCGGATCGCCCGCGGGTCGACGTTGCAGACCTCCGCCGTCGTCTGCAGGTCGAAGCTCTCGTCCAGGTACTCGGCGAGCAGGTCGAAGGCGGGGCGGACGGTGACCCGGGAGCCGTCCACGAGCGTGACCTCGAAGGATCCGCGCAGGGCCGGGTCGCCCGTGAAGCGCCTCCCGACCTGATCGCGGCTGACCGCGACCGGGCGGTCGAGGCGCCGGTCCCAGTAGACGAAGTCGCCCCACTCCTCGCGCAGCTCGCTGGGGACGACCTGCGTGCCGACCGTGAAGGGGGGAGGAGGCGGCGAGGCCTTCAGCTCCGCCTCCGGCTTCAGCGTGACGTAGTTGGAGAGCCGGGCCGGGCGGTAGCCGGGGAAGACCTCGGCTGCGCTCAGCCGCTCGCCCGTGTCCACGCGGACGAGCAGCGGGAGGTCGGTGCGCTGGATGACGGCCTCCCGGTCGTAGAGCCCCTTCGAGATCAGCTCCCGCGCGACCCCGAGGAAGAGGGCGGTGTCGGTGCCCGGCCGGATGATGACGATCTCGTCCGCCTTGTTGGCGGTCGGCATGTAGTCCGCGCTGATCACGATCACGCGCGTGCCCTTCAGGCGGGCGTCGCCGAGCCAGTGGCCGTCCGGCATCTTCGTGCAGATCCAGTTCATCCCGATCAGCACGAGCAGCTTCGTGTGCTCGGCGGCGAAGAGGTCGAAGTCCACCGTCTGCGAGCCGGTCACCATCGGGTGGCCGGGCGGCAGGTCGGTGTGCCAGGCGTAGTTGTCGAAGGCGCGGCTGCCGACGATCTCCTCCTGCGGCGCCTCCGGGCGCAGCTTGCGGTCGAGGAGGGCGAGCATGTTGGCGAAGCGGTAGAAGCCGAACACGCGCCCCACCCCGAGGAGGGGCATGCCGCCGCGCATCTTGATCGCCTGCACGCCGGCGCCGTGCATCGCCTCGACCATCGCCGGCTCGTAGCCCTGCTCGAGCAGCTTCCGCGCGCCCTCCTCGCCCGTGTAGGTGGCGGCGACGTCCTCGATCGTCCGAGCGGCGATCTCGAGCGCCTCCTCCCAGGAGATGCGCAGCCACTCGTCGTAGCCGCGCTTCGTCGTGTCCATGCGCGGGGTGCCGTCCTCGTGCCGGGGGAAGCCGGCGTCCGCCCACTCCTTGAACCCCTTGCGGATCATCGGCGCCTTCACCCGCCGGTCGCCGTAGATGCGGCGCCCGAGGATGAGGCCCTTCTGGCAGATGCGGGGATCCCAGCGGTGCGAGGCCTGGTTCCCTTCCAGGTCCTTCGCCTTCCCGTACCCGTAGGTGGGGCTGATGCGAACGATCACTCCGTTCTTCAGGTGCGCCCGCAGGAGGCAGTTGTGCGTGTCGTTGGGCGCGCAGGTGAAGACGAAGGAGTCGTCCTCGGCGAACTGGTCGCGGTAGATCTGCTCCCAGCTTCGGTCGGGGATCTCGGTCAGCGGGTTCGCGATCCGCACCGCCCGCGGGCCCGGCTGCGCACCGGCGGCGGAGAGGAACTGCGCCGGCCCGAACAGCTCGGCGAGGCCGGCGCCGGAGCCCAGCACGAGGGCCCGCCTGAGGAGCTCGCGGCGCGAGAGAGCGGCCATCGCCGGGCAGCGTAGGGAGGCTGCGGGCGGGTGGGGAGGGCGGCTCTCCGCAACCCCGATCCGTAGAAATCCGCGACGATCAGTTCAGGGAAGGATCCGGCGGCATCAGGGCGAGCACGCCGAAAGGCCCGCCCTTGCGCCGGAGGACGGTGCTCCACAGCTCCTCGGGCTCGGGCGTGAAGACGTCTTCGGGCCGGGCGGGCTCGACGATCCAGGAGCCTTCCTCGAGCTCGCCGTCGAGCTGGCCCGGCCCCCAGCCGGCGTAGCCGGCGAAGACGCGCGCGCGGCGCAGCTCGCCCAGCTCGTCCGGGTCGGCCTCGGCCGGCAGGAATCCGATCGAGTCGAGGACGAGCACGGCGGCCCGCTCGGGCTCGACGAAGTCCGCGAGGACGACGATCGCCGAGGGCTGCACGGGTCCCCCCACGTGGACGGGCTCGAAGCCGTCCACGAGCGGTGTCAGCTCCGGAACGGCCTCGTCCACGGTCGTCTCGGAGGGGCGGTTCAGGACCACGCCCAGCGCACCCTCCTCGGAGTGCTCGCCGACGAGGACGACCGTCCGCCGGAAGTTCGGGTCGAGCAGGCGGGGGCCCGCGACGAGCAGGTATCCCTTCAGCGATTCCATCGCCGTATCATCGTCGCATGGAGGGCGTATCCCGGGAGATCAGGCTGGTGGCCCGGCCGCGCGGGTTCCCCGACGAGAGCCTGTTCGAGCTCGCCGAGACCCCGATCCCCGAGCCGGGGGAGGGCCAGCTGCTCGTGCGCAACGCGTACTTCTCGGTCGATCCGTACATGCGGCCGCGCATGAACGACGTGCGCTCCTACGTCGCTCCCTTCACGCTCGGGGAGGCGATGACCGGGGGCGCGGTGGGCCGCGTGGCAGTCTCGCGCCATCCCGCCTTCGCGGAGGGCGAGTGGGTGCTGCACGGGCTCGGCTGGCGGGAGTGGGCGCTCTCGGACGGCTCGGGCGTGCGCAAGATCGATCCCGCGGTCGCGCCCGTCTCGACCGCGCTGGGCGTGCTCGGGATGCCCGGGTTCACGGCCTGGTGGGGGATCTTCCAGATCGGCCGGCCCGAGCCCGGGGAGACCGTCTTCGTCTCCGGGGCGGCGGGCGCGGTCGGCAGCGCGGCTGCGCAGATGGCGAAGATCGCCGGCTGCCGGGTGATCGGGAGCGCGGGCTCCGCGGCCAAGGTCGCCTGGCTCCGCGAGCTGGGGCTGGACGGCGCCTTCGACTACCGCGAGCGGTCGCCGCGGGCAGCGCTCGCCGAGCTGGCGCCGGACGGTCTCGACGTCTACTTCGACAACGTCGGCGGCGACCACCTGGAGGCGGCGATCGGCGCGCTGCGCAACCACGGGCGGATCGTCGCCTGCGGCTCCATCTCGCGCTACAACGAGCTCGAGCCGCCGCCCGGCCCGCGCAACATGTTCATGATCGTGACCAAGCGGCTGCGGATGCAGGGCTACATCATCAGCGACCACTACGACCGCTTCCCGGAGTTCTACGCGCAGGCCTGCGGGTGGGTGCGGGAGGGGCGCCTCCGCTACCGGGAGACGGTGATCGAGGGGATCGAGAACGCGCCGCGGGCGTTCCTCGGCCTCCTGCGCGGGGAGAACGTCGGCAAGATGCTCGTGCGGGTCGGCCCCGACGAGGCGTGACGCGTCGCTGCCGGTTGCTCGGCCACCGCCCGCCGGGCGCCGCACGCGCGGCCGGAGTGTGGTAGAACGCGCCGGCGTGACCGCGGAGAGCGAGGGAATAGGCGGGCGAATCCGCGCTGCCCGGCGCGGCGCCGGGCTGACGCAGGCGCGGCTCGCCGCCGCGCTCGGCGTCGAGCCGATCACCGTGTCCCGCTGGGAGCGCAGCGTCACCTCCCCGTCGCTTCCCCGCCTGCGTCGCATCGCCGAGCTGACCGAGACGACGGTCAGCGACCTCGTGGGCGTGGGGGGCCCGAACGACGCGCACGCGCTCGAGCTGCAGGCGCTCAGGGAGGAGCTTGCAGCGACGCGCGCGCTGGTGGAGCGGGTCGCGCTGGCGCTGGAGCGGCTAGCGCGGCCTCGATCCGCTGCAGGCTCTCGGCAAGCGTCGTCAGCGTCCTGACGTCCAGCTCGAGCAGCGGCGTCACGTACACGGTCAGGGTCTCGCCGGAGGGGACGACGCGGCGCCGGGCGAGCGTCCCGGCGTAGTAGGCCGTGAACTCGACCTCGCGCTGGGTCCGCCGAGCCTCCTCGAAGTGCGGCCGGAAGAGCTCCTCGGCCGCGGGGCTGGCCTCCCAGAAGGAGCGGGCGAGGAAGCAGCCGAGGCGCTCCTCGAGCCCGCCGCGGACCCCTACCACACGGTCGTCCGCGTCGAGCACGTACGAGCCTTCCTCCCTCACCGGCTGCCCTCGAGGACGCGGAGCGAGTTACGGCGGCACCGGCGCTCGAGGATGGCGAGCGCGGCATCGAGCGAGGAGCGTAGGCCCTCGAGCGTCAGCACGTCGAGCACGGCGATGCTCTCCCAGGAGAGCTCGAGGCGTCCACCGGCGGCGGGGACCGCGCGCACGCGGGCGACGTGGCCGGCGAAGAACTGGACGAACTCGACCGGCTGGCCCGTCCGCCGCGCCCGCTCGTAGTGCGGGCGGAAGAGCTCCCGCGAGCCGGGGAAGCTCTCCCACACGCAGCAGCCGAGCAGGTGCTCGAACTGAGCCTGCGCAGGAGGCCCCACCTCGACGATGACGTCACGCTCGTCGAGGACGAGGAAGGGCGTGTGGGAGGCCGCGACGGCCACGGCGCCGCCATGCTAGCGCGTCCTCCGGCGGGCCCGAAGGCGGGCAGGCGACCAGGGCCGAGCCGCTAGGCTGGTCGGCGGTGTCCAGGTCGGTCATCGTCTCGGCCGTGCGCACGCCCTTCGGCCGCCTCGGGGGTGGGCTCGCCGCCTACCCGGCCACCGAGCTCGGCGCGATCGCGATCCGCGCCGCCCTCGAGCGCGCAGGTCTCGAGCCGGGCGAGGTCGAGTACGTGCTCATGGGCCAGGTCTTGCAGGCGGGCGCCGGCCAGGCCCCCGCCCGGCAGGCGGCGGTCGCGGCTGGGATCCCGAAGGAGGTTCCCGCGGACACGATCAACAAGGTGTGCGCGTCGTCGGTGCGAGCCGTCGAGCTGGCCGATCTGATGATCCGCGCGGGCGGCCACGAGGTCGTCGTCGCCGGTGGGATGGAGTCGATGTCGAACGCGCCCTACCTCCTGCCCAAGGCCCGCTTCGGCTACCGCCTGGGGCACGGGGAGGTCCTCGACCACATGGTCTTCGACGGGCTCACCTCCACCTTCGACGGGCTGCACATGGTGCAGCAGGCCTCGCGGGTCGCACGCGAGCTGGGCATCTCGCGCGAGGAGCAGGACGCCTGGGCCTACCGCTCCCACCAGCGCGCGGCTGCCGCCCAGGACGCCGGCCGCTTCGACGACGAGCTCGTTCCGGTCGGGGACGTCGCCGCCGACGAGAGCATCCGCCGCGACACGACGCTCGAGAAGCTCGCGGCGCTGCCGCCCGTCTTCGACCCGGAGGGGACGACGACCGCGGGCAACGCGCCGGGCGTGAACGACGGCGCCTCCTGCGTCGTCGTCTGCTCCGAGGAGTTCGCGCGCCGGCGCGGCCTGGAGCCGCTCGGGACGATCCTCGCGCAGGGGTACGTCGCCGACGACTTCGCCTACCTCGCCCGCACCCCGGCTCGCGCCGCCGAGCAGGCGCTCGCACGGGCCGGGAAGACGATGGCCGACGTGAGGCGGGTCGAGATCAACGAGGCCTTCGCCTCGGTGGCGAAGAACTCGACCCGGATGCTGGGCGCGGACGAGGAGATCGTGAACGTCAACGGCGGGGCGGTCGCGCTCGGGCACCCGATCGGAGCCTCGGGCGGCCGGATCGTGGCCACGCTCGTGCACGAGCTGCGCCGCGAGGGCGGCGGACTCGGCCTCGCCGCCATCTGCTCCGGCGGCGGGCAGGGCGACGCCCTGCTGATCGAGGTCTGAGGGGCCAAGTGACAATCTGTCACTTGGCATGAGGCGCTCCGCTCGCTCCGCCCGCGCCGTCCCGGTCGCTGCCCTCGCGCGGGCACTCTCGGCCGGCGCCGCGCGGGCACTCTCGGTCGGTGCCGCGCGGGCACTCTCGGCCGGCGCCGCGCGGGCACT
>DATMAP010000145.1:0-12602 GCA_035559835.1 Gaiellaceae bacterium | reverse complement strand
AGCGCCCGTGCCAGCAGGCGGTCTCGCAGGCGCGTGGGGAGGCGCTCGATCCAGGCCCGCAGCCGCGCGTCCCGGCCCACGACGTAGCGCGCCCTCGGCCGGGCCGCGGTGAGGGCGTGCTCGACCGCCCTCGCGACCTCGTCGGGATCCGCCCCCGGCCCGCGCGAGAGCGCAACCTGGCGGAAGCGCGCCACCTGCTCCGCGTACAGGCCGGCCCGCTCGGGAGGCACCGCTGCGCCCAGCTCAGCCGCATGCGCCGCCCCCTTCTCCCAGATCGCGGTCGCGATGCTCGCGGGCTCGACGATTGAGACCTCGATCCCCCACGGCCGCAGCTCGACGCGGAGGGAGTCGGCGACCGCCTCGAGCGCGTGCTTCGAGGCCGCGTAGGGCCCGAGGAAGGGAAGCGCGCTCCGCCCGCCGATCGAGCCCATGAGCACGATGCGCCCGCCCGCCCGCCGCAGCGCCGGCAAGAAGGCCTGGACGGAGGCGACCTGGCCGACGACGTTCACCTCGAGCTGACGGCGCAGCTCCTCGAGCGGGACGAGCTCGAGGGGTGCGGCGATCGCGATGCCGGCATTCGCGACGAGGCCGTCGAGCCGAGGCCCGACCGCCTCGGCCGCGGCCGCCACCTGCTCCTGCCTCGTCACGTCCAGCTCCAGGGGCTCGATCCCCCGCGCGCGCAGGGCGTCTGCCGCCGCCGCCGTCCGCACACCGCCGTAGACGTGCCAGCCCGCCGCCGCGAGCCGGAGCGCACAGGCCTCCCCGATCCCGGAGGAGGCGCCCGTGACGACGACGGTCCGCGCCACTGCGTCAGGGGGCCGGCTCGGCCCAGACGCCGACGAGCTCGACGATCGTCGCCGCCGCCGCGGCCATGTCCTGCAGGCTCGCCCACTCCCGCACGGAGTGGTACTCCTGTCCGCCGGTGAAGAGGTTCGGCGTGGGCAGCCCCTGCGCGGAGAGGACGGCGCCGTCCGTGCCGCCGCGCGTGATCGCGAGCCGCGGCTCCAAGCCGGCGCGCCGGATCGCCTCCAGCGCGGCCTCGACCACGCGAGGGTTCCGCTCGATGTAGGGCCGCATGTTGCGGTAGGAGTCGCGCACCTCGACCTCCAGGTAGGCCCGCGGCTCCGACCTCGCGACGCGCTCGACGAGGCTCTGCACGAGCGCGACGTGCCCCTCGAGCTGCTCGTCGTCGTGGTCGCGGACGATCAGGTCGACCACCGCCTCCTCGGCGTTCCCGGAGATCCGGTGCGGGTGGATGTAGCCCTCCCGGCCCTCCGTCGTCTCCGGCGAGAGCCGGTCCTTCGGCAGCGACCCGACCAGCTCGGCGGCGAGCTTGACGGCGTTGACGAGCTTGCCCTTGGCCGTCCCCGGGTGCACGGAGAGACCGCGGACGGTGACGCGGATCGACTTCGCGGAGAACGTCTCGATCTCGACCTCGCCAGCGCCGGAGCCGTCGAGGGTGTAGGCGACGTCGGCGCCGAAGGCGGCGAGGTCGAACCCCTCGGCGCCGCGCCCGACCTCCTCGTCGACCGTGAAGGCGATCCGGACGGGTGCCCGCGGACGCTCCGGATGGGTGACGAGGTACGCGACCGCGGCCATGATCTCGGCGATCCCGGCCTTGTCGTCGGCGCCCAGCAGGGTGGTGCCGTCGCTCGTGATCAGGTCGTGGCCGACGCGCGCGGCCAGCTCTGGGAGATGCGCGGGATCGAGCACCTGCCTCGGGTCACCCGGGAGCTCGATCGGCGTCCCGTCCCAGGCGCGGTGCACGATCGGGCTCACCCCGGCCCCGGTGACGTCCGGGGTCGTGTCCACGTGGGCGATCAGCCCGACCGCGGGCGCGCCCTCGACCCCGGCCAGGCTCGCGAACACCGCGGCGCTCTCGGTCAGGCGCGCGTCGGCGAGGCCGAGCGCGCGGAGCTCCTCGATGAGCAGGCGGGAGAGGTCGAGCTGCTTCTCCGTGCTCGGCCGCCGCGCCACCCGGTAGGCGGCCTGGGTGTCGATCCGGACGTAGCGGAGAAAGCGCTCGAGCACGTCCTCGGCGAGCTCGGCGGCGAGCGGGCCGGCGAAGGGGGCGCTAGCCAAGCTCTCCGAGGCGGCGGTACGTCTCCTGCACGGCCTCGACGCCGAGCGCGAGGTACTCGGCCGGGAAGCGCTCGTTCGGGGAGTGGGCGTTCGCGTCCCGCGTCGCGAGGCCGGTCACGATCGCCGGGATGCCCCGGGCGACGAGCGCTTGCGCGACCGGGATGGAGCCGCCGACCCGGACGAGCAGCGACTCCCGCCCGAGCACGCGCTCGAAGGCCGCGCGCGCCGCGGCCACCGCGGGCTCGTCAGGGGAGACGAGCGCCGGCTCGCCGTGCGAGTGCAGCTCGACCTCGAGCTCGGCGCCCTCCGGCGCCGCCTCCCGCAGCAGGCGCTCGAAGGCCGCGCTGATCTCGCCGACGCTCTGCCCCGGCACGATGCGGACGGAGACGTTGGCGCGAGCCTCGACCGGGAGCACCGTCTTGACGAGGTCGGGGGAGCCGCCGCCGAGGCCGTGCACGTCCACCGAGGGCTCTGCCCAGGTGCGGAGGTAGAACTCCTCCGCAGCCCGGGCGTCCGCGGGGCGGGCCCCGACCCCGGCGAGCATCTCCGCGCCCGGGGTGAGCGCGCTCCAGCTCGCGACCTCCTCCGGGCCGGGCGGCACGATGCCCGCCCGGAGCGGCTCGGGCAGGCGCCCCTCACGCGGGAGCACGGCCGAGAGCGCCTGCAGGAGCGCGTGCATCGCGTTCAGCGCCGCGCCGCCGAAGAGACCCGAGTGCAGGTCGCGCTCGCCGGTGCGCACGCGGACGTGGAAGTAGCAGAGGCCGCGCAGCGCCGTGTAGAAGGTCGGCACCCCAGGCTCGGCCAGGTCTCCGTCGAGAACGAGCGCCGCGTCCGCCCCCCGCACGTCGCCTGCCACCCACTCGACCACCGACTGCCCCCCGACCTCCTCCTCGGAGTCGAAGGCGAAGCGGACGTTGACCGGCAGCTTGCCCGCCGCGGCCAGCTCGCGGGCCGCCTCGACCAGCATGACGAGGTGCGCCTTGTCGTCGGCGACGCCGCGCGCGTACAGCCAGCCGTCTCGCTCGACGAGCTCGAAGGGCGGCGACTCCCACAGCTCGAGCGGGTCGGGCGGCTGGACGTCGAAGTGGGCGTAGCAGAGGACGGTCGGTGCCGACTCCGGCCGCACCGAGGCCGGGACCTCGCCGACGACGAGCGGGCGGCCGCCGTTCCAGGGGACGACGTCGGCCGTCCCGCCCGCGCCGCGGATCTGCGCCGCCACCCACGCCGCCGCGGCCTCGACGTCGCGCGCGTGCGCCGGGTCGGCGCTCACCGACGGGATCGCGATCAGCTCGGCGAGCCTGGTGCGGAGCGCTTCGTGAGGCGACATCGGGCGTCGAGTCTAGTCGCCTGAGTAGGCTTCGGCGCACGGTGGCCGACGCCGACACGCATCGACGCCTCGCCGTCGACCTCTTCAACCGGAGCTGGGCACTCCTCGTGCAGGAGGCGCGCACTGTGGAGGCCGAGGACGAGCTCGTCCACGCCGTCCACGCCTCGCGGTACCACTGGGGCGTGGTCGGCACGCCCGCGCACCTGGCCCGCGGCGAGAGCCAGTGCGCGCGGGTGTACGCGGCCCTCGGGCGTCCGGAGGCGGCGCTCCACCACGCACGCCGTGCACTCGAGCTCGTGCGGGCGGGCGGCGAGGGCTTCGAGGACTGGGACCTGGCGTCGGCCCTCGAGGTCCTCGCCCGCGCCGAGCTGGCCGCCGGGAACCGTGCCGAGGCCGAGCGCTACGCGGCGCTTGCCCGCGTCGAGCTCGAGTCGGTGGCAGACCCGGACGACCGGGAGATCATCGGCGGCCAGCTCGCCGAGCTAGGCGTCTAGCAGCGGGTAGGCCGCCCGCGCGTCGAGGCAGTCGGCGAGGTAGAGGGCGACGCCGAGGTCGCCCGTCCACAGCGAGTAGCGGCCGCGGCCTCGCCCTGCGCGCAGGCGGCGCACCTGGTCGAGGGCGTGCACCGCGAACCGGCGCGCCCGCTCCAGCCAGCGCTCGTCGCCCGTGCAGGCGAACGTGTTCAGGAGCGCGTAGCCGTTGCCGGCCGTCCCGTGGCAGATCGAGGGCCCCTTCTCGAGCCCGTGCGGGCCCGCGCGCCACGTCAGCTCGGCACCGGCGACGAGGAGCTCCTCGTCGAGGTAGTCGGCGGCGGCGATCACGATCCCCGGTGCCCCGGCGCACCACTGCAGGCGGATCTGGCCGTCGGGGCCGGGCAGGGTCGGGCGCTCGCGCGGCGGCCAGTTGGCGAGCCTGGCCTCGACGAACGCCGCGCGCGAGCACGGCCGCCGTCTCGCGCTCCAGCCGCCGGCGCCGCCCGGCGTCGAGCTCCGGCCGAAGCACCTGGACGATCCCGACGAGCCCGTGCGGCGGCGTCAGGCTGCGGAGCTCCTGCCCGTACAGACGCTGCGTCCAGAGGCCGTCGCCGTCGCGGCGCACCCAGAGCGCCTCGGCGCTCTCCCGGCACGCCTCGCGCCAGCGCTCGTCTCCCGTCCACTCGAGCATGAGCCGGGCAGCGCGGAGCGTCCCGGGCGTGCCCCACATGACCTCCTCGGCCTCGTTCGCGACGTTCGCGCGCACGAGCGCGTGCAGGCGATCGGCGAGGGCACCGCTCGGGGCGAGGCGCCAGGCGACGAGCAGGATCCCCGCCTCCCCGCAGAGGAGCGAGGCTTCTCGCGGCTCGGGCAGCTTCTCCCCACGCATGAAGTCGGGGCGCTCGCGGAAGCGCTCGAGGGTCGCGAGCGCGAGCTCGGCGAGGTCGAGGCGGCTCTCCGCGTGCCCGCGCCGGCGGAGCTCGTCGAGCGCGAAGAGCACGCCGGCGCCGCCGACGTAGAGGTTCTTCAGCGGGCTCGTCGAGTGCCAGCGGTCCCGGTCGTCGGCCCGCCAGAGGAGCTTCGGCCCGCGCAGGGCCGCATCGGCGTCTGCGACGATCTCGCGGATCCCGGCGCGGATGCGCTCCTCGCCCCACGGCTCGGCCGTCAGCCGTTCGAAGGCCTCGGGGCGGTGGAGCACTAGGCCACGTCGCGGACGCGCTGGGCGTCGGCGAGCGCGCGCAGCTTCTTCAGGCCTTGGTGCTCGATCTGGCGGATGCGCTCGCGGGTGACGTTGAAGGCACGGCCGACCTCGTCGAGGGTGCGCGGCTGCTGGCCGTCGAGCCCGTAGCGGAGCTCGAGCACCTTCCGCTCGCGCTCGGAGAGGGCGGAGAGGATGTTGCGGAGCGCCTCCCGCTGGAGCGTCGTCTCCGCGAGCTCGTCCGGCAGCGGGGTCGAGTCGTCGGCGAGGAAGTGGCCGAACTCCGACTCGTCGTCGTCGCCGACGGGCTTCTCCAGCGAGACCGGGGTCTGCGCGCTGCGGCGGATGTGCTCGACCTCGTCCGTCGAGAGGTCGAGGTCGCGAGCGATCTCCTCCGTCGTCGGCTCGCGGCCCAGCTCCGCGCGCAGCTTGCGCTCCGCGCGCATGATCCGGTTCAGCTTCTCCACGACGTGCACGGGCATGCGGATCGTCCGCCCCTTGTCGGCGATCGCGCGCGCGACCGCCTGCCGGATCCACCAAGTGGCGTAGGTCGAGAACTTGAACCCCTTGCGGTGGTCGAACTTCTCCGCCGCCCGAACGAGCCCGATCGTGCCCTCCTGGATCAGGTCGAGGAAGGGAAGGCCCTGGTTGCGGTAGCGCTTGGCGATGGAGACGACGAGGCGGAGGTTCGCCTCCACCATCGCCTGCTTGGCCGCATGATCGCCGCGCTCGATGCGCTTGGCCAGCTCCACCTCCTGCGCGGCGGTGAGCAGGGGCACCCGGCCGATGTCCTTGAGGAAGAGCTGGAGCGCGTCGGTCGTGATCTCTGGGTCGGTGTCGAGCTCGGCGTCGGGCTCGACCTGGTCGCCCGCGTGCACGACGGAGATCTGGGCCTCGTCCAGCGCGGCGTAGAACTCGTCGAGCTGCGCCGGCTCGAGCTCCAGCTCGTCGAGGGCGAGCGCGATCTCGTCCGCGTCGAGGCGGCCCGCCTGGAGCCCGCTGGCGAGCAGGCGCTGGGCTTCGTCCGTCGCGAGGACGTCCTCGATCGGCACCCGAGTGGTCCTGCCCTCCACTTCGCCTCCGGCCAGACCGCCCCCTTCGTTCGTCGGCCTTCACACGGTAGTCACGGCGGCGGCGGGCGTCAAAACCTGCGCTGCGGCGGGCGCTCATCCGCGCGCGCGGCGGATCGTCTCCAGGTAGCGGGCGGCCTCGCGGGCGAGCGGGGAGCCGGGTCGCTGCCGCGCGGCGAGGCGGAGCTGGCGCTCCGCGGCCTCGATGCGGCCGGTCCAGAGGAGGAGCACGCCGAGGTGGAAGCGGACAGTCGGCTCCTCCGGGAACCTCCGCGTGAGCGGGCCGAGCCGGCCGAAGGCCTTCTCGGGCGCGTCCTTGTCGAAGATGCCGACGGCCGCCGCCACCTGCGCCTCGGCATCGTCGGGCGCGAGCCTCGCCGCCCGCGCGAAGACGCGCGCCGCCGACACAGGCCGGCCCACCCGCTGGAGCCCGACGCCGTAGAGCAGGAGGTCGCGGACTCCGCCCCGTTCGGCCCGGCGGCGCAGCGCTTCGAGCTGGCGCGCAGGCGCGAGCCTCGTCAGCGCTGCCGGAGCGGAGAAGGAGGGGATGAAGGCGGGGAGCCCGCGGGGCAGGTTCGGGTGGAGGAGGTTGCCGGCGAGGACGGCGTAGGGCGTGTCCGGCTCGGCCTCGACCGCGGCGCGCCAGGCGGCTACGGGGTCGCCCCGGTTCGCCCACAGCCGGGCGAGGCCCAAGTGGAGCTGGACGACCGCGCTCTCGGGGTAGAGCTTGGCGAGCTGCTCGAGACGGTCGAGCGAGCGGTCGGGCCAGGTAGCGAGAGCCGCTCCGACCCTGGCCTCCAGCGAGCCGTGGGCGACGAAGACCGCTGCCGCGGCGGCGGTCTCGCCCCGACGGTAGAGCGTGGCAGCGCGGCGCAGCGCGCGCGCCTCGGCGTCGTTGCGGAAGCCGAGCGCGAGCGAGAGCGGCGGCCGCCCCGGACGAGGTGCCGACTCGGCGACCGTCCCTCCTGGAGTCCCTCCCGACGAGAGCACGGCGAGCACGGCGATCGCGGCGGCGGCGGCAGCGGCGAGCGCGGCGAGGAGGGCGACGCGGCGGCGGGCGCTCACGGTCGCGACGATAGCCGCGAGGCCCCCCGAGCGAGATCGGTGACCACCGGTGTCGACCACCGGTGTCAGACACCGATTCTGTCAAGGGCTACCTGTGCCGAGTTCGTGCCAATCGATCCACAGGCGCGAGGGCGCTGAAATCGTCTCCGGACGCCGTATCCGGGAGCGAGGACAGGTCCACTCGGCCGGTGGAGCGACACAGACACCGCCCGGGCAGTCGCGGGCGGTGTCTGACACCGGTCTTGGGCCGGTCTCGAGGGCGGTCTCCCGCGCTGCGAGGCACCCGGCCTCGGCGCCCCGCTATAGTTCGGAAAGTAATGGCGAGCTACCGGGAGCTCCTGGCGCGGATCAGGGAGGAGATCGAGGAGATCTCCGCGATCGAGGCACGCGAGCGCCTCGAGTCGCCCGATCCCCCGCTCTTCGTCGACGTCCGTGAGCCCGACGAGTGGGAGGAGGGACACATCCCCGGCGCCATCTACGTTCCGCGCGGCCGGCTCGAGTCGCGCATCGAGGGCCTCGTCCCCGACAAGGCCCGCCCGCTCGTCGTCTACTGCGCGAGCGGCGCGCGCTCCGCCTTCGCGACGAAGGTGCTGAGCGAGATGGGCTACACCGACGTCGTGAACCTGGCCGGCGGGATCGTCGACTGGAAGCGCAACGGCTTCGAGGTGACGATCCCACGCGTCCTCTCGCCGGAGCAGCGCGCCCGCTACAGCCGCCACCTCCTCATCCCGGAGGTCGGGGAGGAGGGCCAGCAGCGCCTCCTCGACGCGCGTGTCCTGCTCGTGGGAGCAGGCGGGCTCGGCTCGCCGGCCTCGCTCTACCTGGCGGCGGCGGGCGTCGGCACGCTCGGGATCGTCGACGGGGACATCGTCGACGAGTCCAACCTGCAGCGCCAGATCGTGCACTCGACGGAGTCGCTCGGCGAGCCCAAGGTGGCCTCCGCGAAGCGCACGCTGGAGGCGCTCAACCCGGACGTGCGGGTGGTGCCCTTCCAGGAGCGGCTGACCTCGGAGAACGTGGAGCGGATCCTGGCCGAGGGCTGGGACGTGATCGTGGACGGGGCGGACAACTTCCCCACCCGCTACCTCGTGAACGACGCCTCCGTGTGGCACGGCATCCCCGTCGTGCACGGCTCTATCTACCGCTTCGAGGGACAGGTCACGGTCTTCGACCCCGCCCGCGGCGGCCCGTGCTACCGCTGCCTCTTCCCCCAGCCGCCGCCGCCCGAGCTGGCCCCGAGCTGCGCCGAGGGTGGCGTGCTCGGCGTCCTGCCCGGGATCATCGGCTCGCTCCAGGCCAACGAGGCCCTGAAGCTGATCCTCGAGCGCGGCGAGGCGCTGACCGGTCGGCTCCTCCTCTTCGACGCCCTCGCGACCACCCTCGACGAGGTCACGGTCCGCCGCGACCCAACCTGCCCGGTCTGCGGCGACAGTCCCACGATCACCGAGTACGTCGACTACGTCGAGTTCTGCGCCGGACCCGTGGCGACCGAGCGATGACGCGCGTCCGCATCCCCCCCATGCTGCGAGCCGAGGTCGGCGGCGCCCGCGAGGTGGAGGCGCACGGAGAGACCGTAGGCGAGGTGATCGAGGATCTGGTCGGGCGCTACCCGGCCCTGCGCGCACAGCTCTACCGGGACGGCGACCTCGGCGAGTTCGTCAACGTCTACCTCGGCGGCGAGGACGTGCGCACGCTCGAGGGGCTGGATACGCCCGTCCGCGACGGCTCCACGCTCATCCTCCTGCCCGCCATGGCGGGGGGCTCGCCCGGGGTCGGACGCCATGAGGCCTGACCCGGTCGCGGCGCCGCGGATCGCGCCGTCTGTCCTCGACCTGATCGGCTCGACCCCGCTCGTCGAGCTGCGCCGCCTCTCCCCGAAGCCGTCCGTGCGCCTGTACGCGAAGCTCGAGGGCCAGAACCCGACCGGGTCGATCAAGGACCGCGTCGCCAAGGCGATGATCGACGCCGCCGAGGCCTCCGGCGAGCTCGAGCCGGGCCGGCGGCTGCTCGAGCCGACGAGCGGGAACACGGGCATCGCCCTCGCGCTCGTCGCCAGGCTCCGCGGCTACCCGCTGACCTGCGTGCTCCCGGCGAACGTCACGGAGGAGCGGCGCCGCCTGCTCCGGCTGTACGGCGCCGAGATCGTCGAGTCGCCCGCCGAGGAGGGCTCGAACGGCGCCGTCCGGCTCGCCCTCGAGCTGGCGGCACACGATCCGTCCTTCTACATGCCCTTCCAGTACGGGAACGAGGCCAACCCGCGCGCGCACTACGAGGGGACGGGCGCCGAGATCGCGACCGCCCTCGACCGCGTGGACGTCCTCGTCGCCGGGCTCGGCACCGGCGGAACGCTGATGGGCGCGGGCGCCCGGCTGCGCGAGTCGTTCCCGGACCTCGTCGTCGCCGCCGCCGAGCCGATGCCCGGGGACGAGGTGATGGGGCTGCGCTCGCTCGCGGACGGCTACGTGCCGCCCATCCTCGACGTCGCCAAGCTCGACCGCAAGCTGCTCGTCACGAACGCGGAGTCGGTAGCGGGCGTCCGGCTCCTGCTCGAGCGGGAGGGGATCTTCGGAGGCGTCTCCTCGGGCGGGGTCGTCCACGCCGCCCTGCGGCTGGCCGCCGAGCTGGACGAGGGCGCCGTCGTCTGCATCCTCGCCGACGGCGGCTGGAAGTACCTCTCCGCAGGGTTCTGGGAGACGGACGACGTCGAACGGGAGATGGGGCGCTCGGTCTGGTGGTGATCCCGGCCGCGGTCGTGCGGGAGCTGGAGGAGCACGCCCGCGCGGAAGCGCCGAACGAGGCCTGCGGCCTCGTCGTCCTCAAGGACGGCGTGGCCGAGCGGTACGTCCCCGGCCGCAACGCTGCCGCCTCGCCGTACCGCTTCGAGCTGGACGTCGACCCGGAGGCCTGGTTCCTCGAGGACGAAGGCTACGAGCTGGCCGTGTTCCACACTCACCTCTCGGCGCCCCCGCGCCCCTCGCGCACCGACGTCGAGAACGTCGGCCTCTGGGCAGGCCGCCCCTACCTCGTGTACACCCTGCGCACGGGCGAGCTCGCCGCCTGGCGGATCGTGGACGGGTCGATCGAGCCGCTGCCGCTCGTGACGGAGCCCGGGCCGGCGGCGTAGCGGGGACATGAGAGCCTCGCTCCCCGCCCTCGCCGGAGCCCTCGTGCTCGCCCTCGCCGCGGCCGGGTGCGGCGGCGGCTCGCCGAACGAGACCGCTGGCGCTCCCTCCTCGTCCGCCCTGCCCGTCCCCGGAGGAGGCCTCACCGTCGCGGAGGCGCTCGCCTCGACCCTCGACGAGCCGCTCGCCGTCACCGGCTACCTGCTCGAGCAGGGTGGCGAGCTGCGCCTCTGCACGGCCATCCTCGAGTCCTACCCGCCCCAGTGCGGCCAGCCGTCGCTGCGCGTGCGTGGGGCGGTCGCTCGCAGCCGGATCGGCGAGCAGGTCACGCTCGTCGGCGAGGTCGCAGACGGCGTCCTCACCGTCTCCGAGACGACGAAGGCGTAGGCGGGCGGGCGGGCGGTTCGCTCGGGCGGTAGGCTCGGCACCGCAGCCCACAGGCCTCATCCGTCAATGCGAGCCATCGTCATCGAGCAGCCGGGCGCCGTCGCCCTGCGGGAGATCGAGACCCCCGTTCCGGGGCCGGGCGAGGCCCGCGTCCGCAGCGTCCTCGCCGGGGTCTGCCGAACCGACCTCGACATCGTCACGGGCGCTCTCGACCCGCGCTGGGTGCGCTTTCCAGTCATCCCCGGGCACGAGTGGAGCGGGGTCGTGGACGCGGTCGGCGAGGGCGTCACGGGCCTCGAGCCGGGCCAGCGGGTCGTGTGCGAGGGGAACATCTCCTGCCTCACCTGCCGCCGCTGCCGGGTGGGCGACACGCACCTGTGCGAGCGCTACGACGCGGTCGGCTTCACGCGCGGCGGCGGCTGGGGCGAGCTCGTCGTCGTCCCCGCGCGCATCCTGCACCCGCTGCCCGACCACGTCTCCTTCGAGGCAGCGGCGCTCGTCGAGCCGGGCTCGTGCGTGGTGAAGGCGCTGGAGCGGGCACGCCTCGAGCCGGCGGAGACGGTCGGCGTGGTCGGGGTCGGCGCGATGGGCGCGCTCGCGATCCGGATCGCCCGGCTGCGCTCTCCCTCCGCGATCGTCGCGTACGGGCTCCGCGCCGAGGAGCTGGAGCTGGCGCTCGCGCTCGGCGCGGACGCGGTCGTACACGTCGCCGAGGCGGACCCGGAGGCGGAGACCCGGAGGCTCACCGGCGGCGGCCTCGACGTCGTGGTCGAGACCGCCGGCGCGGTCGCGGCGCTCGAGCTCTCCACCCGCCTCGTGCGCGAGGGCGGCCGGGTGGTGGCGCTCGGGATCGCCGGCCAGGGCCGCGAGCTGACCCTCCCGGCCGACCGCATCGCGCTCCGCGACCTCTCCCTCCTCGGCAGCGTCGGGTACACGACCGCCGCCTGGGCGCGCATGGTCGGCCTGCTCCGGGAGCGGCTCGTCGAGCTCGAGCCGATCGTCACCCACCGCTTCCCGCTCGAGCGCTTCCAGGACGCCTTCGCGCTCATGGACGACCGCCGCGGCGTCGTCGGCAGGATCGTGC
This sequence comes from Gaiellaceae bacterium, assembly GCA_035559835.1. Lineage (GTDB taxonomy): Bacteria > Actinomycetota > Thermoleophilia > Gaiellales > Gaiellaceae > GMQP-bins7. Next base: position 794 of record DATMAP010000145.1, on the reverse strand, counting down.
TCGAGCACGCCGCCTGATGCGGATCGCACGCGTCACGAGCGCCGTCGTCGAGGCGAACTACGACTGGACGATCGTCCGGATCGAGAGCGACGAGGGGATCTCGGGCTGGGGCGAGGCCTTCTGCGCTCCTGGCCTCACGCAGACCATCCGGGAGCTGGCGCCGCTGCTCGAGGGCCAGGACGCGCGGCAGGTGGAGCCCCTCGTGCGCCGGCTCCACCTCGCGACCGCGCACGCGTCGGCCGGGAGCACGGTCCTGCACGCGATCTCCGGGATCGAGGCGGCGCTCTGGGATCTGGCGGCGCGCGCGCTCGAGGTGCCGCTCTGGCGGCTCTTCGGCGGCCGCTTCCGCGATCGCGTCCGCATCTACGCGGACTGCCACGCCGGCGAGGCGCTGGCGAGCTACAGCGCCATCCTCGTCTCCCGCCGGCTGCCGTGGATGGAGGCGGCGGAGGCGCCCGGCGAGGGCGAGCCCGAGGTGCACTGGGCGCCGGAGGAGGTGGAGGGCGTGTACACACCCGAGGCCTACGCGGCGCGGGCGCGGGCGATGGCGGAGCGCGGCTTCACCGCGCTCAAGTTCGACCTCGACCTGCCGCTGCTCCCGCACGAGGACCTGCACGCGCGGACGATCTCGGCGGCGCAGCTCGAGCGGCAGGTCGCGCTCGCCGAGGCCGCGGTCGCCGCCGTCGCGGGGCGGGCCGAGGTCGCCTTCGACCTGCACTGGCGCTACGCGCCCGCCGACGCGCTCCGACTCGCGCGGGCGCTCGAGCACCTCCCGCTCCTGTGGCTCGAGGATC
>DATMAP010000144.1:0-13793 GCA_035559835.1 Gaiellaceae bacterium | reverse complement strand
GCTCGCGCGCGGCCAGGACCCGCTCGCGCACGTCCGCCGAGCGCTCGCCGGGCGGGGCCGCCAGCTCGGCCGCGCGCGGGCGCGGCATCGCGACGACCAGGTCGAAACGGTCGAGCAGCGCGCGCGAGAGCTTCTCCCGGTAGGCGGAGATCCGCTGCGGCGTGCAGCCGCACTCGGCCGCAGGATCGCCCCGGGCACCGCACGGGCACAGGTTCATCGTCCCCACGAGCTGGAAGCGGGCCGGGAAGAGCGCGTGGGCGCCGACCCGTGCGACCGAGACGACCCCGTCCTCGAGCGGCTGACGCAGGGCTTCGAGGACGGAGCGCGAGAACTCCGGCAGCTCGTCGAGCAGGAGCACGCCCCGGTGCGCGAGCGAGACCTCCCCCGGCCGCGGGCCGGGGCCGCCGCCCACGACGGCGGGGGCCGAGGCGCCGTGGTGGGGCGCCCGGAACGGCGGAACCGTGAGAAGCGGGCGCTTCGGGGGAAGCAACCCCGCGACGGAGTGGATCCGCGTGACCTCGAGCGCCTCCGCCCGCGTCAGCGGCGGCAGGATGCCGGGCAGGCGCCGAGCGAGCATGGTCTTGCCCGTCCCGGGGGGGCCCGCGAGGAGCAGGTTGTGCGACCCCGCGGCCGCGATCTCCAGCGCCCGCCGCGCCCGCTCCTGCCCGCGCACGTCGGCGAGGTCGGGAACGCCGTTCGGCTCCAGCAGCGCCTCGGCGAGCGGCTCGAACGGCGGCGGGCCGATCTCCCCGCGGAAGTAGGCGACGGCCTCGCCGAGGTCGCGCACCGGCACGGGCTCCACGCCGGCGAGCGCGGCCTCCGAGGCCGACTCGGCCGCGCACACCACCCGCTGCAGCCCGGCCGCGCGGGCTCCCTCGGCGACCGCGAGCGTCCCCGCCACCGGGCGGATCCGCCCGTCGAGCGCCAGCTCGCCCACGGCTGCGTGCCCGGCCAGCCGCTCGGGCGGGAGCTGGCGCGTGGCCGCGAGCACGGCGAGCGAGATCGGGAGGTCGAAGCCGGAGCCCTCCTTGCGCAGCGCGGCCGGGGCGAGGTTGACGGTGAGCCGGCGGTCGGCGGGCCAGTCGAGCGCGGCGGAGACGACCCCGCTACGGACCCGGTGCTTGGCCTCCTGACAGGCCCGGTCGGCGAGCCCGACGATGGCGAAGCCGGGGATCCCGCGTTGGACGTGGGCCTCGACCTCGACCCGTCGCGGCTCGAGCCCGACGAGAGCGTGGGTGACCGCACGCGCGAGCACCCCGACCACGGTAGGCACGGAGGCGTGACGGGTGGGTCACGCCTCCGTGCCGAGAGCGCTACAAGCCGCTCAGGGCGTGTAGCAGAAGACGTAGAGCGTGAACGTGCTCGAGTTGCCGCTGTCGTTCCCGCCCCGCGCCGTGTAGCCGGTCACCTGGTTCTGCGCGTTCAGGAGCGGGCGGATCTCCGCGGTCCACAGCTCCCGGCCCGCAGCCTGGTCGCTCCAGCCCGTTCCGGCCGAGATCGCGCGCTCGTTCCCCTCGCACATGCGAGTGACCTGCTGGGTGTTGTAGGCGCCGTTCTCAGCCGTCCCTCCGTCCACGACCGCGGAGGCGGTACGGACGGTGATGTCGCCGATGACGCCCTTCGCGCCAGCCGGCCCCGCCGGGCCGGGTGGGCCCTGGGGGCCGGGCGGGCCCTGCGGCCCCGTCGGGCCGGCCGGGAGCTGGCCGGGAGCGAAGTCCACGCGCAGGAGCGAGCGGTTCGCGACCTTGGCGGAGGTGATCGCGTTGTTGCGGATCTTGGCGCCGGTGACCGCTCCGTTCTGGAGCTGGAGCGTGCCGACGCTGTTGCGGGCAAGCTGGCTCACGGCTGCGACGCTCGTCCCTCCGAGCGCCACGAGCAGCGCGAGGCAGGCCACCATCATCGCCGGCGAGGGTGCCCGGCGTCGTAGCGTGCGCATCTCGTACCCCCTTGTGGCTTGGGTGTCCGTAGGCCAGGCTAACCGCCGGCTCGGCCGGCCTCGCCCCCGGACGCGATCTCCTTACGCTTCCCTTACGCCGCCCGCACGACTCCGGCTCACGGCTCAGGCCGGCAGCGCGACGAGCACCGACTCGAAGTACTCGCCGGCCCGGCGCCCGGTGCGGCGGTTCACGTGCCGCTCGAGGCGCTCGGCGAGGACGAGCCCGGCGCGCGCCAGGATCCCCGGGTAGAGGTCGCGGCGGTCGTTGACGACGACGAGGACGGGCGCGCCGGGAGCGAGCGCCTCGACGCAGCGCCGCAGCACGACGGCGACGCCGGCCGCGTACTCCTCGAGCGCCGCCCTGCTCGTGCCGCGGGAGGCGGCCCCCAGCTCGCGCTCGCTCCGGTCGTCGAGTCCGAGCAGCTCGTAGGCGTAGCGATGCTGCGCGTGGTAGTCGATCAGGCCCGGGTAGGGCGGAGAGGTGAGGACAGCGTCGAACGGCCCGCGCAGCTCGACCGCGCGGGAGTCGCCGTGCACGACCTCGGCCCGCCGCGCTCGGTCGCGGAGCCCGTGGAAGGCCTTCAGGCGCGCGAGCGTGTCGAGCAGGTAGCGGGCGAGGAACCTGTCCGCCTCCGCCACCGGCCGGCAGATGCGGCGGTGCTTGTGGCACCAGTACGGCTCCCGCTGCGGCGCGCGCGGGAAGTCGAGGTCGAAGTGCGTGGTCAGGCGGGCCGAGCGAGCGGCGCGGGCGAGGACGACGCGCAGGACGTCCGCGTGCTCGTACTCCTCGAGGAGCGCGCGGAAGTGGAGCAGCTCGGCCGCCGCCCGCGGCGCGTACCACTCGCGCAGGTACCCCTGCGGACGTGCTCGTGAGCGGCCTCGGCGCCCGTGGGCGTCGCGCAGCTCGGACTCGAGCCGGAAGAGGTCGTAGCGCTGCGTCTTCACCCGCATGAGCAGGCAGTTGAAGGCGGCGAGATCGACCCCGACCGCGTCGTAGCCCGACTCGAGCGCCTGCACGAGGGTCGTCCCCGACCCGGCGAAGGGGTCGAGCACCCGTCCGCCCGCAGGGACGTAGCGGCGCAGCAGCGCCTCCACGAGCTGGGGCACGAACTTGCCGAGGTAGGGATGGAGCCCGTGGACGTGCTTCGTGCGCTCGGCCTGCGGCAGCTCGTCCTCCGACCAGGAGAGCTCGAGGTCGAGCTCCGAGTACAGGGCCGCCTGTGTCCTCCCACCCACGAGCCGCGAGTCTACGGCGGCCGCCGGCTGGCCCTGCGACTACGCGAGCGGCACCCGCTCGACACGGCGGCCCCGCACGGCGGCCGCCTCGACCTCGAGCCGCAGGCCCGCGAGCTCGGGGTGCCGGGCGAGCCAGGCTCCGGCGGCCGCATGCACCCGCCGCGCCTTCTCGGCGTCGATCATCTCGAGGGGGTCGCCGAAGCCGGGGCCGCTCTTCTCCTTCACCTCGACCACGAGCAGCCGCCGGCCGCGGCGCAGCACGAGGTCGAGCTCGTAGGCGCCGGCGCGCGCGTTCGCCTCCAGCAGGCGGTAGCCGCGCAGCCGGTAGTGGCGGAGGGCCCGCCGCTCGCCCCGGTTCACGCCGCGTCGTAGCAGGCGGCGTCGAAGGAGCGGCGGTGGAGGTCGGAGGGACCGTGCGCGCGCACCGCCTCGGCGTGGCGAGGCGTGATGTAGCCCACGTGCGAGCGGAGCCCGTAGTGCGGGTAGAGGGCGTCCAGCCGGCGCATCAGCCGGTCGCGGACGACCTTGGCGACGATGGAGGCGGCCGCGATCGCGGCGCTCGTGGCGTCGCCGTCCACGAGCGCGCGGTGCGGGGGGGCAGCCGGGCCCAGCCGGAAGCCGTCCACGAGGCACGCCTCCGCCGGCGGGCACAGGTCGGCGAGCACCGCGCGCAGACCGGCCAGGTTGGAGCGATGGAGCCCGAGCCGGTCGATCTCGGCCACCGGGACGACCCGCACGCTGATCGCAGCCGCGCAGGAGGCGACGGCGTGGAAGAGCTGCTCGCGCCCCTCCGGCGCGACCTGCTTGGAGTCGTTCAGCGCGGCGAGCGGGCGCACGCGGGCGCCGCGCAGGAGCGCGTAGTCGAGCAGGACGCCGGCGACGACGAGCGGGCCTGCGAGCGAGCCCCGCCCCGCCTCGTCCGCCCCCGCCACGAAGCGGACGCCGAGGCGCCGGTCGTAGGCGAGGAGCCGCTGGCCGCTCGAGCGCGCCACGCGGCCGAGGATAGACGCTAGCCCTGCCGGAGCTCGCGCACGCGCGCCTTCTTCCCCACTCTCTTGCGCAAGTAGTAGAGCTTCGCTCGGCGGACGTCGCCGACGGCGACGACCTCGAGCTTCTCGATCTTGGGCGAGTGGAGCGGGAAGGTGCGCTCGACCCCGACGCCGAACGACTGCTTGCGGACGGTGAAGGTCTCGCGGAAGCCCGAGCCCTGCCGCTTGATGCAGATCCCCTCGAAGACCTGGATCCGCTGGCGGTTGCCCTCGATCACCTTGAAGTGCACCCGCAGCGTGTCCCCGGCCTTGAACTGCGGCAGGTCCGTGCGCAAGTGCCGTTGCTCGAGGCTCTCGATCGTCGTGTTCATCGGAGAGGAGGGGCCGGAGGCCGGGCGGGAATGCTAGCGGAAGGAGATCCGGTTGGGCGGCCAGTAGGTCATGAAGACCTTGCCGATCAGGTTCTCGCGCGGGACCGCCCCCCACTCCCGCGAGTCGCAGGACTGGGAGCGGTTGTCGCCCATGACGAAGTAGCGGCCGGGCGGCACCTTGTACGTCTTCTCCGGGCCGATGTCGCGGCGGGCGCGCTCGATGTACGGCTCCTCCAGCCGGCGGCCGTTCACGTAGACGTAGGCCGCGCCGCGGATGACGCGGATCTGCAGCGTGTCGCCGGGGAGCCCGATGATGCGCTTGACGAAGGTCCCTCCGGCGCCGCAGCGCTCCCTGGCCAGCGGCGGCGTCTCGAAGACGACGATGTCGCCGCGCTTCGGGTCGGTGAAGTGGTAGATGAACCGGTTGGCGAGCACCCGGTCCGAGAAGCGCGCCTCGCAGCCTGCCGCGGGGCGGGCGCAGTGGAGCGTCGGCTCCATCGAGGAGGAGGGGATCCGGTACGGGTTGACGACCCAGGCCTTGACCGCGAGCACGATCGCGACAGCCCCCACGATGGTCACGATCCAGTCGACGACGATGCGCAGGCGCCGTGGCAGCCGGCCCGTGACCCGGTCGAGCGGGTGGTGGAACTCGTGCGCCGGGGCAGCGGGCTCGGCCGGCGGCGAGGGCCAGGAGAACGGCGGCGCGGGCGGAGGCGGCTCCCGCAGGTCGCCCCGGCTCGGCCAGTCGAGGTGCTCGCGCTCCTCGGCCTCGCTCACCGGACGCTCCGCACGTGCTCGCGGCGCCAGGCCTCGATGCGGGCGTGGTCGCCCGAGAGCAGGACGTCGGGAACCCGCCACCCGCGGAACTCGGCCGGACGCGTGTAGTGCGGGTACTCGATCCCGCCGGCGAGGGCGGCGGAGAAGCTCTCCACCTCGCCCGAGCCCTCGCTCAGCGCCCCCGGGAGCAGCCGCGAGACGGCGTCGACGACCGCCAGGGCGGGGATCTCGCCGCCCGAGAGGACGTAGGGGCCGATCGAGACGCGGTCGCTCGCCAGGTGGTCGAGGATGCGCTGGTCGAAGCCCTCGAAGCGGGCCGAGAGGAGGGTGAGCGCGGGCTCGGCCGCCAGCTCCTCGACCAGCTCCTGGTCGAGCTGCCGGCCCCCGGGGGTCAGCGCCAGCACGCGGTGCTCGGGCACGCCCCCGTAGACGGCGTCGAAGGCGGCGGCGACGACGTCCACCCGCAGCACCATCCCCGGCCCGCCCCCGTAGGGCTCGTCGTCCACCTGCCCCGCACGCAGCGGCGTCGTGTCGCGGTAGTTGAAGACGCGCAGCTCCAGCTCGGTGCCCAGCACCGCCGCCAGCGGCCTCCGCCGCCGCAGCCAGTCGAACGCGTCGGGGACGAGCGTGAAGACATCGAGGCGCACGACCGAGAACCGTAGCCGTCAGTCGATGAAGCCTGGATTGAGAACGACCCGGCCGCGCTCGAGATCGACCTCGCGCACGCAGTCCTCGACGAGGGGCAGGAGCAGCCCCGTGTCCAGCTCGAGCACGTCGTTCGCCGGCAGGGAGAGGACGTCGGAGACCACGCCTACGCGGCCGCGCCCCTCCTCCACCACCTCCAAGCCGACGAGGTCGGCGACGTAGTACGAGCCCTCCGCGGGCGGGGGGAGGGTGTCGCGGGGGACGGCCAGCTCGGTCCCCCGCTCGACCGTACGGTCGAGCCGGACCGCGAGCCGCCCCTTGCCCACGCGGCGGACGCTCACCACCCGCGCCGGCTCGCCCCCGGCGAGCACGGTCGCGCCCACGGCGAAGCGGGCGGGATCGCCGCTCGCGCCCTCGACGACGAACGAGCCGTCGGTCCCGTGCGGACGGCCGACGCGCCCGACGAGAACGAGACGCTGCCCCTCAGTCGACAATCTCGAGCAGGTAGCGCTCGTCCGCCCGCGAGCCCGCGGCTCGGACGATGCTGCGGAGCGCCCTCGCCATGCGGCCCTGGCGCCCGATCACCTTGCCTACGTCGCCGGGCGCCACCCGGAGCCGGAAGACGACCGCGCCCTCTCCCCGCTCGGTCTCGACGCGGACCTCCTCCGGCTCGGCGACGAGCCGGCGGGCGATCCACTCGAGCAGCTCGGCCATGCCTGCGCCCGGCTCGCTCAACCCGCGCTCAGGTCCCGACCGGGAGGTCGGGCATGGCCCTCTTGATCAGCCGCGCGACGGGCTCGGTCGGCTGCGCACCTTTGGCCAGCCAGCCGGCGATCTTCTCCCGGTCGAGCTCGATCGTGGAGGGGTCGGTCTGCGGGTTGTAGCGCCCGACGATCTCGATGAAGCGGCCGTCGCGCGGCGAGCGCGAGTCGGCGACGACGACGCGGTAGATCGGGTTCTTCTTCGACCCGACCCGCGTCAGCCTGATCTTCACTGCCATCTCCTGTGCCTTCCTTTGCTGGGTGAGCGGCGAAGGCTACCGCGCCCTCCCCGGCGGGGCGCCGGGGAAGGCGGGCAGCTTGCCCTTCCCCACCTGCTTCATCATCTTCGCCATCTGCTTGCGGGCGGCGATCAGCCGGTTCACCTCGTCCAGCGACGTCCCGCTCCCGGCGGCGATCCGGCGGCGCCGTGGCGCCGTCAGCAGGTGCGGCAGCCGCCGCTCCTGCGGGGTCATGGAGAGGACGATCGCCTCCGCGCGTGCGAGCTGGCGCTCGTCCACCTCGAGCCCGGAGAGCTGGCGCCCGAGCCCGGGCACGAGCTTGAGCACGCCCTGGAGCGGCCCCATCCGTCGCAGCATCCGGTAGCTCGCCAGGAAGTCGTCGAAGGTGAACTCGCCCGCCCGCAGCCGCTGCTCGAGCGCTGCCTGCTCGTCCTCCTCGATCGCCGCCTCGGCCTTCTCGATCAACGTCAGCACGTCGCCCATGCCGAGGATCCGCGCGGCCATGCGGTCGGGGTGGAAGTACTCCAGCTCGCCGAGCTTCTCTCCGACGGAGACGAGCTTGATCGGCCGTCCGGTGACCGCCCGCACCGAGAGCGCGGCGCCGCCGCGGGCGTCGCCGTCGAGCTTGGTCAGCAGGATGCCGTCGAAGGCCACGCGCTCCTGGAAGGCGAGCGCAACGTTCACGGCCTCCTGCCCGGTCATGGCGTCGAGGACGAGCAGCACGTTCAGGGGCGAGGTGGCGTCGCGGATCCGCTCCAGCTCCTCCATCAGCTCCTCGTCCACGTGCAGGCGGCCGGCCGTATCGAGGATGACGACGTCGAGGCCGTCGCGGCGGGCCGCGTCGACCCCGTGCCGGGCCGCCGCCACCGGGTCGCCCGTGTCCCACCGGTAGACCGGGACCTGGAGCTGCCGGCCGAGCTGCGCGAGCTGCTCGCTCGCAGCCGGCCGTTGCAGGTCGCAGGCGACCAGCCCGGGCCGCTTTCCCTCCCCGCGCAGGAGCAGCGCGAGCTTGGCGGCGGCGGTCGTCTTCCCCGACCCCTGCAGCCCGGCGAGCAGGACGACGGTGGGGGGCTTCCCGAACACGAGGCGGGAGTCGCCCGAGCCGAGGAGCGCGGTCAGCTCCTCGTGCACAATCTTGACCACCTCCTGGGCCGGGGTGAGGCTCCTCGTCACCTCCTGGCCCAGCGCTCGCTCCCGCACCGCCGCGACGAAGCTCTTCGCGACCCCGAAGTGCACGTCCGCCTCGAGCAGGGCGAGGCGGACCTCGCGCAGCGCCCTCGTGACCGACTCCTCGTCGAGGCGGCCTCCCGTGCGCAGACCGCCGAGCGCTGCCTGGAGTCTCTCGGAGAGGGTGTCGAACACGACTCGCAGTGTAGAGCGGCCGGCGCAGCACTCCGCAGCTGGCCACGCCGGCAGCCCCGTCGTACACTCGCTCGGCCATGCCCACAGGTGCCGATCCGCGCAAACGCCTGCCCAGCGGGGCGGTCACCCTGCTCTTCGCCGACATCGAGGGCTCGACGAGGCTCCTGGTCGCCCTCAGGGAGCGCTACCAGGCAGTCCGCGCCCGTGCGCGCGAGCTGGTCCGTGCGGTCGCCGCCCGCCACCGCGGGCACGAGGTTGACTGGGCCGGAGACGGCGTCTTCCTCGCCTTCGCCCGCGCCCGCGACGCGGTCGCCGCCGCGGCCGAGCTGCAGCGCGCGCTCGCCGCCGAGCCCTGGGCGCCGGACGAGGCGATCCGCCTCCGCATCGGGATCCACACCGGCGAGCCGCACCTCGACGAGGAGGGCTACGTCGGGCTGGACGTCGTGCTCGCGGCCAGGATCTGCGCGGCCGCCCACGGCGGGCAGGTCGTTCTCTCCCGGACGACCCGCGACCTGCTCGCCGGCGCCGGGCTCGCCGACCTCTCCCTGCGCCCGCTGGGAGACCACCGGCTCAAGGACCTGCCCGACCCGCAGCCGCTCTTCCAGCTCGTCGGCCCTGGCCTCGCGGAGGACTTTCCTCCCCTCTCCACCCTCGGGGGAGCGAACCTGCCGGCGCTGCACTACCGGCTCGTTGGGCGCGACGAGCAGGTCGCGGAGATCGAGCGCCTGCTCGCGGCGCCGCAGATCCGCCTGGTCACGATCACGGGGCCAGGAGGCGCCGGCAAGAGCCGGCTCGCACTCGAGGTCGCCTCCAGGTTGGCGACCGCCCGGCCCGTCCGGCTCGTCGGCCTCGCCTCCGTCTCCGACCCCGGGCTCGTCCCGGCCGCGATCGCACGGACGCTCGGAGCCCGCGAGTCGGCCGACCGGCCGCTCGTGGCGAGCATCGCCGCCGCGCTCGCAGGGACCGGCACGCTCCTCTACCTCGACAACCTCGAGCATCTCGGCGGCGCCGCAGAGCACGTCCGGCAGCTGCTCGAGGCCGTCCCCGACCTCGACGTCCTGGCCACGAGCCGCGCCCCCCTGCGCCTCTCGGCCGAGCGGGTGCTGGCGCTGGCTCCCCTCTCGCTGGAGAGCGCGGTCGAGCTCTTCTTCGAGCTCGCCGCCGCCCGCGGCGTCCACCTGCCGGAGAGCGCGCTCCCCGCGGTCGCCGGGATCTGCCGGAAGCTCGACTGCCTCCCGCTCGCGCTCGAGCTCGCCGCCGCCCGCCTCACCTTCCACTCCGCCTCCCAGCTCCTGCGGGCGCTCGGGGACGGGCTCGGGCTCGACCTCGAGGGCCCGGTCGACCTGCCCGAGCGCCAGCGCACGCTGCGAGCGGCGATCGACTGGAGCTACGGCCTCCTCAGCGAGAGCCAGCGGGCGCTGCACGGAGCGCTCGCGGTCTTCGCCGGGGGCTGCACGCTCGAGGATGCGCGCGCGGTCGCCGGGGACCGCGCGGGGTTCCTGGCCGACCTCGAGGCCCTCGTCCTGGGCAGCCTGGTGCAGGGCGAGGCGGCTGCCGGCCAGGTCCGGCTCTCCCTGCTCGAGACGGTCCGCGAGCACGCCCTCGAGCGCTTCGGAGCGAGCGGTCGGCTCGAGGAGCTCCGAGAGCGTCACGCAGAGCACTTCCTCGGTCTCGCGCTCGTCGCCGAGGAGGGGCTCGCGGGGCCGGAACAGGCGGCGTGGGCCGAGCGGCTGGAGCGCGAGCTGGACAACCTGCGCGCCGCGCTGGACTGGCTCGCCGCGAACGGGCGCGCCGCGGACGCGCTGCGGGCGACCGCCGCGCTCGAGCGCTTCTGGCGGGCGCAGGCGCACCTGACCGAGGCGCGCGGCCGGATCGAGCGCTACCTCGCCAGCGCCCAGCCGGCGGACGTCCCGGAGGACGTGCGCGCCCTCGCCCTGCGCAGCGCCGCGCACATGGCCATGGGCCAGAGCGACTGGTCCGAGGCGGCCCGGCAGCTCGAGGAGGCGCTCGCGCTCTTCCGCGCCTGCGGGCGCGGCTACGACGAGGTCGTCTGCCTCTGCTACCTCAGCTTCGTCGCGCTCCGCCGCGGCGACGCCGCCCAGGCCGAGTCGACCGCCGGGCAGGCCCTCGAGCTCGCGCGCACCCTCGGCGACGAGCGGACGCTCGCCTTCGCGCTGATGGCGCTCGGCGACGTCGGCTGGGTGCAGGGCGAGCACGAGCGCTCCCTCGCTCGCTACGAGGAGGCGGTCGAGCTGAGCCGCCGAACCGACGATCCGCTCCTGGTCGTGGACGCGGTCTACAACTTCGGCATGGCCGCCTTCCAGGTGGGCGCGCGCGGCCGGGGCCGGGCCGCCTTCGAGGAGGCGCTCGCGCTCGCGAGCGAGCTTCGGGAGGCCCCGCACGCGGCGGCCGCCCAGTTCATGCTCGCAGAGCTGGACGCCCTCGCCGGCGACGCCGCCGGCGCCGGCGCGCGGGCCCGGGAGAGCCTCCGGCTCTACACGGAGCTGGAAGACGCGCGCTCGCGCGCGCGCTGCCTCGTCATCCTCGCCGTCGCCGCCGAGGCCGCAGGTGCCCCCGAGGACGCCGCGCGACTGCTCGGCGCGGCGGCCGAAGCGCGCGCCGGCGATCCGCCGGACGCGTTCGAGCGCCCGCTCTTGGAGCCGCTCCGGGCGCGCCTCGAGCGGGCGCTGACGGGCGCCGGGCTGGCCGGCCTCGAGAGCGAAGGCGCCCGCCTGCAGGACGTCCCGGTCACGGCCCTTGTCACCGCCGGCACGGGCGGGTAACGTCCGCCACCCGACCGGGAAGGAGCAACGCGATGGAGGAGCAGCCGAAGAAGGAGCGGAGCGAGGGCCACGTTCCGGCGTACGAGGGGTTCTCGCACGGCGAGGGTCCGACGCTGGAGGAGGCGATCGCGAACGCGGCGAGCTTCACGGCCGTCAGGGGCGACGAGGGCGTGTGGTTCGAGGTCTCGCGCATCCAGGCGGAGGTCGTCGGCCACAACCAGTGGGTGAAGGGCTACCGCGTCGTCATCACGCCCAGCGACTGACCCACGCCCGGGCGCGAAGGAACGAGCTCGCAGGCGGCGCCCCGGGCCCTCTCAGCGCGCCCACTCGGCGATCGCGGCGGGGATCGACACCGCCCCGATGCGGTCGATCATGTCCGGATCGCCGGCGTAGAGGTTGCGCAGGGGGACGAGCTGGATCTCCGGCTCGCCCGCGATCCCCAGCTCGTGCACGGCCGGCTTCATCCGCTGCTCGAGGAAGCTGCGGAACGCCTGCTCGGTCTGCCAGACGTCGCACACCTCGAGGCCCTCCTCGGTCAAGGCCGCCAGGTGGAGGACGCTGCCCGCGGCGGGGTTCGCGTCCAGGTCGAGCTTCGTCATCAGCGCGTCGTACTGCTCGGGTGTCACCCCCGGCCAGTGCATGAACAGCGCGACAGCCATCCCCCGGGTCCTCCTTGTCAGTGGTCGCAGCAGGGAACCGTCGCGCACAGCGTACGCGGGCGAGGGCCGGCACGCAACGGCGGTAGCTCGAGCGAGGGGTGAGTACCCTCGTTCGAGGGATGTCGCTCCCCCGTTCGAGGGAGGCTCAGCCTTGGACGAGGGCGCGCGCGAAGTCGTGCGCGTCGAAGGGGCGCAGGTCGTCGAGACCCTCCCCCACCCCGACGAGCTTGACCGGCAGCCCCAGCTCGTAGGCGATCGCGATCGCCACCCCACCGCGCGCGCTGCCGTCGAGCTTGGTCAGGACGACACCGCTCACGCCGGCGGCCTCCCGGAACAGCCGCGCCTGCTGGAGCGCGTTCTGGCCCGTCGTCGCATCGACGACGAGCAGCGTCTCGTGCGGAGCGCCCTCGACGCGGCTCGCGAGCACGCGCCGCACCTTGGCCAGCTCCGCCATCAGGCCCGCCTGCGTGTGCAGGCGGCCGGCCGTGTCGACGATGACCACGTCCCGGCCGCGGGCGCGCCCGGCCTCGACCGCGTCGAAGGCGACCGCAGCCGGATCGGAGCCGCGAGGCGCGCCCACGACGTCGGCGCCCGCCCGCTCGGCCCAGATCTCGAGCTGCTCGCCGGCCGCGGCGCGGAAGGTGTCGGCTGCGCCCACGAGCACGGAGCGGCCGTGCGTGCGCAGCGCCCAGGCGAGCTTCCCGATCGTCGTCGTCTTGCCGGTGCCGTTCACCCCGACCACGAGCACCACGCTCGGTCGGCCTCGCAGCGAGAGCGTCGGCGGCCCGCCGAAGATCGCCTCCACCTCCTCGGCGAGCGCCTCCTCGAGCCGCGCCACGTCGCCGCGTGCCTCCAGCCGGCGAACCAGCTCGGCGGTGGCGGGCACGCCCACGTCGCTGCGTACGAGCGCCTCCTCGAGGCGCTCCCACGCCGCCGCGTCGCCCGGGTCGAAGGCGGCCGAGGCCAGCTCGGCGGCGAGCGCGCGCCGGCTCTTCGCGAGCGAGTCGCGCAGGCGGGCGAAGAGGCCCGCCCGCTCGGGCTCGTCCGCCTCCGTCGGCTCGTCGCCGAGCAGCTCGGCCCAGGTCCTGCTCATCCCGGCGGCCAGCTTACGCGGCCGCGTGCTCGGGCCGAGGCAGCCGCCGCGAGACGACCTGCGAGACCCCGTCCGGGCCCATGGTCACCCCGTAGAGGACGTCGGCGGCCTCCATCGTCCGCTTCTGGTGCGTGACGACGACGAACTGCGCCCGGTCCGCGTACCGCCGCAAGAGCTCGACGAAGCGGGCGATGTTCGCGTCGTCGAGGGCGGCCTCGACCTCGTCCAGGAGGTAGAAGGCGCAGGGCCGGGCGAGGAAGAGGGCGAACAGGAACGAGATCGCGCCCAGAGCCTTCTCCCCGCCGGAGAGGAGCGAGAGGCGCGTGATCCGCTTGCCCGCCGGACGCAGCTCGACCTCGATCCCCGGCTCGCCGTCCTCGTCCTCGGGCTGGACGAGCCGCAGCCGCCCCTCGCCGCCGGGGAAGAGCGTCGCAGCGACCTCGGCGAAGTGGCGCGACACGGCCGCAAACGTCTCCGCGAACCTCCGCTCCACCGTCTCGGCCAGCTCGCGGCGCAGCCGTTCCAGCTCGGCCAGGCTCCGCTCCAAGTCTTCGCGCTGCGCCCGCAGGTCGTCGAGCCGCTCCTTCTCGGCCTCGTACTCCTCCTTCGCCAGCGGGTTCACCTGCCCGAGCGCGACCCGGCGGGCCTCCAGGCGCTCGGCGCGGGCGAGCAGCTCCGCCCGGTCGTCGCCCTCCGCCGGCTCGAAGGCCCCCGCCGCCTGCAGCCGCCGGCGGGCCTCGTCCGCCTCCGCCTCGAGGCGGGCCAGCTCGACCTCGACCTCCGTCCTGCGCGCGTTCGCCTGCTCCAGCTCCTCGCGTGCCCCGACCTCGGCGGCGCCCAAGCGCCGCAGCTCCTCCCCCAGCTCCGTCGCACGGATCGCCCCGGCGTCGACCCGCGCCCGGAGCGGCGCCTCCAGCCGCGCCGCGGCAGCCTGCGCACGCT
>DATMAP010000143.1:0-11559 GCA_035559835.1 Gaiellaceae bacterium | reverse complement strand
CGGCGGGCGATCGGCTCCCGCCTCCGCCTCGCCCGCTAGCCGAGCCCGTCGCGCACGAGCGCGAGCTCCGGGCGGGCGGCCAGGATCAGCATGGCGTGACTCCAGGCGAGCGGGACGACCCACGCCGGCTCTCCGCTCCGCGTGACCTGCTCGGGGAGCAGGCCGAGCGGGGTCTGCCGCGCGAGCGCGTACTCGACCGCGCGGCGGAGGGCCGCCTCGTCGCCAGCCTGCCGCTGGGCGAGGCCCAGCCACAGGGTCGAGATCAGCCACGGGTTCCCGCCTGCGTAGTCGTCGCCTTCGTGGCGAAGGGAGACGAGGTTCGTAGCCTGCCTCATCGGCCGCCACCTACCGGGAAGGCGGCTGCCAAGGCGGGGAGGCGCGTCGCGCCGGGATCGCCATCCGGCGGGACCCAGCACTGCGACCCCCTCCCCGGAGGGCTCGTCGGTACGGCTTCGGCAACGGGTCGGCCCAGTCCTCCGGCGGCGTGACTCAGCGCACAGGGAGAGCGGGTGCGCGCCGCTCAGGAGCTCGGGCGGTCTTGCGCTCGGTGTGCCTCAGTCGGCGCAGACGTCCGCGACCCGGCCCCCTGCGAGCGAGACGAGGTCGCTCGTCTCCACCTTCACCGAGCAGTCGTGGCGGCCGGCCTCGAAGACGACCTCGCGCCGCGCGACCACCCGGTGGTCGATGATCACCTCGTCGTCGGGTCCGCCGATCGGCGGCACGGCGCCGAGCTCGAACTCGGGGTACGCCTCAGCCAGCTCCTCCTCGCTGAGCAGGTGGAGCTTCTTGCCCCCGTCGAGGAGCTCCCGCAGCTTGTGCATGTCGATGCGCTCCGAGGCGGGCAGCACGACGCGCACGTTGCGCTCCCCGGTGGAGACGACGATCGTCTTCGCGACGTCCAGCGGGTTCAGCCCGAGCGCGGCCGCCTCCTCCACAGCCCGTTCGGTACGCGGGTGCTCGAGCAGCTCGTAGGGAACGCCGTGGTCGTCGAGCGCCGTCGTGAGCGGGTTCGGGTGCGCCATGTCGGCCTCCTTTCCATGCGAGTATGCGGCTCCCGACACGATCGTGCCAGCCGAGGCGACGCGCGCCGGCGCGCTCGAGGCCGAGCCGGCCTCGACGCGGGAGGTCCTCGGCTCGGGCGCGCGCACGACGAGCGCGACGGCGCCGTCGGGCCCGGAGCGGCGCGGGCGACGACGAGAGCCCCGTCCGGGGCCTCACCCGGCGAGCGTCTGCTGGAGGAGGAAGACGTTGAGGGCGATGATCGCGGCCGCGATCGCGGCCGCGACGAGCGTCGTCGAGCGGCGGTTGACGAGCGAGCCCATCAGGGAGCGGTCGCGGCAGAAGACGAGCAGCGGGACGAGCGCGAAGGGGATCCCGAACGAGAGCACGACCTGGCTGACGACGAGGGAGCGGGAGGGATCGAGGCCGACCCCGATGACGACGAACGCGGGCACCATCGTCACCAGGCGGCGCAGGAAGAGGGGGATGCGCCGGTCGATGAAGCCCTGCATGACCACCTGTCCGGCCAGCGTGCCCACGCTCGAGGAGGAGAGCCCGGAGGCGACGAGCGCGATCCCGAAGAGGAGGTCGGCGCCGCCGCCGACGTGCAGGCCGAGCTGCGTGAAGACCTGAGCGAGGTCGTCTCCGACCTCGGTCAGGCCGCGCGCGTGGAAGGCCGCGGCGGCGATGACGAGCATGCTGATGTTGATCAGGCCGGCGAGGCCCATGGCGAGCACGACGTCGACCGCCTCGAAGCGGAAGATGCGCCGCCGCGCCTCCTCGGTCGCGCCCACGAGCCGGTGCTGGGTCAGCGCCGAGTGGAGGTAGATCACGTGCGGCATCACCGTCGCGCCCAGGATCCCGACCGCGAGCAGGACGCTCTCCGAGCCGGCGAAGCCGGGCACGAGCAGCCCGCGGACGACCTGCCCGCCGTCGGGCTCCGCCATCAGCACCTGGAGCGCGAACGCGCCCACGATGACGCCGATCAGGCCGGCGATCGCCGCCTCCAGCCGCCGGAACCCCCGCGACTGCAGGGCGAGGATCCCGAAGGCGGCCGCCCCGGTGAGCAGCGCGGCCGGAAAGAGGCCGATTCCGAAGAGCAGGTCGAGCCCGATCGCGGCGCCCACGAACTCGGCCAGATCGGTCGCCATCGCGATCGCCTCGGCCTGGATCCAGAGCGGCACCCGCACGGAGAGCGGGAAGCGCTCCCGGCACACCTCGGGGAGGTTCTTGCCGGTGGCGATGCCGAGCTTGGCGCTCATCGCCTGGATCAGCATCGCCATCAGGTTCGCGAGCAGCACGACCCAGAGCAGCAGGTAGCCGTAGCCCGCTCCCGCGGCCATGTTCGTGGCGAAGTTGCCGGGATCGACGTAGGCGACCGAGGCGATGAAGGCGGGGCCGAGGAACGGCCACAGGCCGCGCAGGCCGCGGCGACGCCCGGCGAGCGACTCCTCGGCCGCCTCCAGCACGCTCGCCTCGCCCGGGAGGACGTCGTCGAGCGGGTGGACGAGGGCGGCCCGGTCGCGCAGGGGCGCGCCCGGAGAGCGGCCTGCTCGGGCGTGAGGGGAGGCCACCGGACGGCCTCAGGCGACGATGCGGTACACCTGGAAGCACTCCGCGTACTCGCGGTTCACGTTCACGCCGTGCACGCGGGCGAGGTTCCAGATGTACTCGGGGTCGGCGTAGCGCCGGTGCTGCTGCGAGGCGTAGCGCGCGAGCGCGGCGACCTTCCGCTCCAGGTGGCGCCGCTCGAGCGCGATGTAGGCCCCGTAGGAGAAGTCGAAGTTGTTCCAGGGCACCTCGTAGCCGAGGATCGTCGTCCGCTTGAAGGCGCGCAGCCCCTCCTGGGCGACCGTCTGGTGGTCCTGGTGGACGTCGTGGTGCGAGGGCTGGAAGACGACGTCGGGCCGCCACTCCTCCCAGAGCGCGACGAGCAGCTCGAGCAGGTCCTGGCGGCGCTCGGGGAAGGTGCGGACGTCGAAGTCGTGGACGGTCAGGTTGTGCTCGGGGATCCCCAGCTCGGCGGTCGCCTCCCGGACCTCGCGGGCGAGCGTGTCCGGCTCGAACCCGGGCGGCAGCGAGCGCGTGGCGATGGAGAAGGCGACGTAGCGCACCTCGCAGCCCGCCTCCACCAGCCTGGCCATCGTCCCCCCGCAGCCGAGCTCTCCGTCGTCCGTGTGCGGCGCGAGCACGAGCGCCTTCTTCCAGGCCTCGATCACCGGGCTATTCAAGCAGCTTGCGCGTAACGTTCCCGGGCGGTGGAGCACTCGGAGGTTGCCCAGGCTGCGGCGCTCGCAGGCGCGCTCGGCGCCGTGCTCGTCCTGCTCCCGCGCGGCCGCGCCCTTCCGCTCGCGGGCTTCGCCCTGCTCGGCCTGGCCTCCTTCGCTCTCGCCTGGACGCTCGTCGGCAGCGACGACCTCCGGCTGCTCGTCGGCGAGCCGGCGGGCCTCGGCCTCCTCGCCGCCGGCGTGGCCGGGATCGCACTCGGCACCGTCCTGCTCGGCCGCTACCCGGCCGCGAGCCCGGTCGCGCTGCTCGCCGCCGCCCCCTTCCGGGTCCCGGTCACGCTCGGCAGCGAGGAGGCGTTCCTGCTCCTGCCGGTCTACCTCGTCCTCGCCTCCGCGGTGCTCGCGCTCGCCTACCGGATGCTCCGCGGAGCGCGCCCGGCGCCGCCGCCCCTCTTCTTCGGCCTTCCGCTCGCGGCGCTGGTCGCGCTGACGGCCGGCTCCTTCCTGTGGACGTGGGACGAGCGGGCGGGCGGGATCGCGCTCGCCTTCTTCTTCTTCCCCTTCACCGCCGGCTTGGCGGTCGTCGCCCGCGCCCCGCTCGCACCCTGGCTCGCCCGCGCGCTGCTCGTCGCGCTCGCCGGCCTGGGCGCCGTCTTCGCCGGGATCGGGATCTGGCAGGCGCACACGCGGACCCTCTTCTTCGCCCGCGACGTCGCGGTCGCGAACGCGTACACGAGCTTCTTCCGCGTCACCTCGCTCTTCAAGGACCCGAGCCTGTACGGGCGCTACCTCGTCGTCCCCATCGCCTGCCTGCTGGTCGCGATCCTCCTCCGCCGCGCCCGCACCGTCGAGTGGGCGGCCGCGAGCGCCACCGTGGCCTTCCTCTTCTGGGGGCTCTTCTACTCGTACTCGCAGTCGAGCTTCGTCGCGCTGTTCGCGGTCACCTTCGCGCTCGCGCTGGTCGGTGCCGGGCGGCGGCTGCGCGCGCTCCTGCTCGCCGGCGCCCTCGTCGCCAGCCTCGCCGCCGGAGCCTACGCCGCGACCGCGATCGAAGGGCGCTCGGCACGAGACGTGACGAGCGGCCGCTCGCGGCTGGTCGAGGTCACGCTCGAGGCCTTCCGGGCGCGCCCGCTCGCCGGCGTGGGGGTGGGCGGCCAGCCGCGGGCGAGCGCGCAGGAGTCGGGGCGAGGCTCGCCCAGCCGTAACGCCTCCCATACGACCCCCCTGACGATGCTCGCCGAGCTGGGTGCGCTCGGGTTCGTCGTCTACGTCTGGACGCTCGCCGCCGCCGGCTGGGCCCTCCGGCGCGCGACGCGGCGGGCGCGCACGCTCGGGATGGGGCTTGCAGCCGTCCTGTTCACGCTCTTCGTCCACTCGCTCCTGTACGCCGGCTTCTTCGAGGACCCGCTCACCTGGGGCGTCCTCGGGCTCGCAGCAGCCCTGCTCACGCAGGCGCCGGGACCGCCGCGCGCGCTGGCACACTGAGCGCGGGCCGGCACGACCGGCCCTTGCCCCATGCCCAGGCCCTTCGCGTGGATCCTCGCCGGGACGGCTGTCCTGGTCGCCGCCGCCGCCGGCCTCGCCGGCGCGCTCTGGCTCCTCGCCCCGGACGCGCCGCAGGGCGCCCTGGACACGGAGCTCGGCGGGGTGACCGTCTCCGAGGCGACGCCGGCGCCGCGGCCGCCGGCGCCGAAGCCGGAGCGGACGGACGACAAGGTCTGCTGGACGACCTTCGGCGGCGACCCGCAGCGCACGCTCGCCCGCCCCGACGCGCGACTCGGGCCACCCGCTCGCCGGCCGCTCTGGGGGCGCGGCCTCGGCGGCTACATCGAGTTCCCGCCCGTGTACTGCGAGGGCACGCTCTACGTGAACACCTTCGCCGGGACGACCTACGCCGTCGACGCCGCCACCGGTCGCATCCTCTGGCGGAGGCGCGTGGGCGGCACGACCCCGTCCAGCCCGGCGATCGACGGGCCGAGACTGCTCGTCAGCTCCCAGGCGGGGACCGTGACCGCGCTCGACCGCCGCAGCGGCCGTCGGCTCTGGCAGGTGCGGACGGCGGGCAAGGTGGAGTCCTCGCCGGTCGTGGTCGGCGGCCTCGCCTACTTCGGCTCCCACGACGGGCGCCTCTTCGCCGTCCGCTCCGACACGGGCCGCGTGCGCTGGGCCTACGACACCGGCGGCCGCATCAACGCGAGCCCCTCCGTCGCCGGCGACCGGGTCTGCGTGACGAGCTACGCCGGCTCCTTCGTCTGCCTCGACCGCCGCACCGGGCGGGAGCTGTGGACGACGTACCTGAAGCGGGACGCGTTCCGCTACGAGAGCTTCTACGCCAGCCCCTCCACCGACGGCGAGCGCCTGTACAGCGTCGCGCGCTCCGGCAAGGTCGTCGCGCTCGACCTCAGGAGCGGCGACGTCGTCTGGACCGCGCGCGTGGGCGGGCTCGGCTACACGACGCCTGCGGTCGCCCGCGGCAGGGTGTTCGCGGGCGGCTTCGACGGCCGCGTGCGCGCCTTCCGCGCGGCCACGGGCGCCGAGCTGTGGAGCACCGCTGTCGCGGGCAGGATCTTGGGCGCCCCGGTGGTGGTCGGGGAGCTCGTGCTCGTCTCCACGCTCGAGGGACGGACGTACGCGCTCCGGGCGAGCGACGGCACGATCGTCTGGCGCCTGCCCCTGGGCCGCTACTCGCCCGGAATCGCGACCGAGCGCACCTACTACTTCTCCCTGAACGGACGCCTGCTCGCCTTCCGCGGCCGCGCAGGCTAGGCGAGCCGGGGGTGGCGGCGGCGCCAGAGCGGCGAGCGCTGCAGGGCGGCCGCGGCCGCGTTCCAGGCTGCGAGCCGGGCGCGGTAGGAGACGAGAGCGAGCCGCGCCCGCAGGCCCGGAGGCCGGGGCGGCGGCTCGGCGAGCTCGTAGCCCAGCGCGGCCAGGAGATCGCCCGCGACGGCCTCGAAGGAGCGGACCTCGCCCGCGTCGAGCTCGGTTCGCCAGTCGCGGACACCCCGCGTGGGCGCCTGGCGGAGGCGCTGCTGGTGAGGCTTCGCGCTCACGTCCACGGAGCCGGCGTACTCGAGCATGTCCGGAACGAAGGGGATGCGCGCGAAGGCGCAGATCCGGCGCACCACGGCCTCCGGGTCGTCGACCAGGTCCTCGTAGCGCACCTCCAGGTAGCGCTCCCGGCCGACCCGGCCCCCCAGCGCCCGCGCCGCCTCGACCTCCGTGCGCCACAGACACGCGAACGCCGCGGCGCTCGTGGGGTGCGCCCACGTGCGCGTGTACGTGCCCGGCGGCAGCTGCAGGAAGGAGACCGCCGCGTCGCGGCCGTCGCGGACCAGGTGGACGTACTGCGCGGCCGGGAAGAGACGCTCGAGCAGCGGTAGGTGGCGCATGTACATCGGCGTCTTGTCGCCCCAGCGCGGCTTCCCGGCCCGCTCCGCATACGTCTCGTAGATGGCGGCGATCGCTTCTCCGACCGCCATCCCCGGCCGCAGGCGTGGCGCCACCTCGACGGGCGAGAGCCCCCAGGCGGCGAGCACAGGCAGGCGGCGAAGGTCGTCCAGGAAGGCCGCCGGATCGACCGGGGCGCGATGGCGGCGCGCGAGCAGCGGGACGAAGAAGGACTCGTCGGGCACGGCGAGCCCGGGCGAACGGTCGAGGACGACCCGCAGCAGCGTCGTCCCCGAGCGGCTGACGCCGAGGAGGAGGAGCGGCGGGATCACGACGTCGGGACGACCACGGCCACCTCCGCCTTGGCGGCTCGGCCGCCGACGACGGCGTAGAGCGAGTACGACCCCGGCTCGGCCGGAGCGCGCAGGACGAGCACCCGCTTCCGCTCCACGCCCCGCTCGCCGGCGAAGAGCCAGCGGTAGGAGCGCGCATCGGTGGAGACGCCGACCGAGAAGCGCCGGCCGGCGGCAACCTCGATGCGGTCGCGCGCGAGGGTCACGTAGCGAACGCGCACGAGCACCGCACGCGTTCGCGGCGAGCGGTTGCCGGCCCGGTCGCTCGCGCGCAGGCGCAGCTCGTACAGCCCCGGTCGGGCGGGCCGGCCCCCGATCCGGCCGAACCAGACCAGCCGCCCCCCGTCCGGCCGCAGCTTCCCCAGCGCCCGCCGGCGTCCATCGACCAGGAGCATCGCGCGGGCCGGCTCGTCCACCTGGTAGCGGACGGTCACGCGGTCGCGGCGCCCGTCGCCGTCCGGGGAGAAGACCCGCGGGAAGACGCGGACGATCCGGATCCGGGGCGCCGTCGTGTCCACGCGGATCGGGTTGGGCAGCACGATCGTCCGGCCATGCTCGGCCAGCGTCACCCGAGGCCGGTAGCGTCCCTCCGGAACCACGCGCTCCGCGTCGTCCCGACCGTCCCAGGTGTAGGAGACCCGCCCGGGACGCTCCCTGCGCCCACGGACGAGCGTGCGCACCCGGCGCCCGTCGGCGTCGAGCACGTCCACCGTGACGGCAGCCGGCTTGCGCAGCCGGAAGGAGATCACCGCCACGTCGCGGGCGCACTCGCAGACCGGCGAGAAGACCTTGTCCACCCTCGTGCCCGTGACCGGGCTGCGCTCGAGCTTGAGCCGCTCGGTGACCGCGAACGCAGCCGCGGTCGCGCCGAGCAGCGCGAGCACGATCAGCGTCTGGGGCAGCCGCGCCACCGCGCCTGCTACTCGAGGCTGCGCACGAGCACGAATGGCTCGGCGTACTCGCAGCCGCAGGCAGAGCCGTAGAAGGAGGCCGCCGCACGGATCGCGCGCTCGCTGCGCGGGTGCGGGTAGGGCCGCAGCTCCGTCTCGTAGCAGGCGAAGGCCGCGACCTTCTGCTCGATCGTCGCCGTGACGTCCACGAACCAGTTGGGGACGAACCACGTCACCGGCGCAGGCGTCCACTCCGTGCTCGAGGTCGGCGCGTACGTGAGCAGGCGCCGGACCGGTTGTCCGGGCAGGGGCCGGGTAGCGACCGCCACCGAGTCGAAGAGGGCGCGATGGTCACGGTTCACGTCCGGCTGCACCGTGTACACGACCGCCGGCTGGTGCTCGCGCACGTGCTCCTCCACGACACGGTTCAAGTCCACGTGCGGGATCGTGTCGAGGCGCATGTCCGGGAGGTCGAGGTGGACGTAGTCCTCGACCCCGAGCTCGGCGGCTGCGCGCCGCGCCTCCCGCTCCTTGCGCGCGCGCGTCTCGGCGTCCCCGGGATACTGGGTCGAGCTCCCGTCCGTGACGACGAGGATGCGCACGGCGTCCCCCCTGCCCGCGTGCAGCGCGATCGTGCCCCCCATGCCGAGCACCTCGTCGTCGGGGTGCGCGGCGACGACCAGGACGCGCGTCACCCCAGCCTCGCCCCGATCGCCAGCTCGCGTGCGGTCGTCTCGACCTCCTCGAGCACGAGACCGCCCTCCCCACAGGCGACGACCGGACCCTCGGGACGGCGCTCGACGACCGTCCCCGCCGGGGCGTCGGTGCGGAGCTCCACCGGCCGCGCGCGCCAGATCACGACCTTCTCCTCCCCGAGCCAGGTGAACGCGCCGGGATAGGGTCGCGTCTGTGCCCGCACCCAGTCGTACAGGTAGCGCGCCCGCGTCTCCCAGTCGATGATCCCGTCCGCCGGCGTCCGCCGCGGCCACACGCTCGCCCGCCGCGGGTCCTGGGGGATCCGGGGCGCCGTCCCGGCGAGGAGCTGCGGGACGCACTCGCGCACCAGCTCGACGTGCGCCGCGCTCACCTTCTCGTAGAGCGTCGTCGCCGTCTCGTCCGGCGCGATCTCCACCACCACCTGTCCGACGATCGCGCCGGAATCGGCGGTCGAGTCGGCGATCTCGAACAGGGTGACGCCCGTCCGCGCGAGGCCGGAGAGGATCGCCCACGGGATCGGCGCCCGCCCCCGGTGCTTGGGGAGCAGCGTGGGATGCATCCCGAACACCCCCTCGCGGGCGAGGGCGATGAACGGCTCGCGCACGAGCTGCGACCAGCCGACGACGAAGATCAGCTCGGGGTCGAGCTCGCCCACCTGCGCGACCGTCTCCGCCGCGTTCACGTCCCGGGTCTCGATCAGCTGCGCTCCCAGGCGCGCCGCGACCTCGTCGAACGCGCACTGGCCCGAGCGGTCCGGATCGATCGGGCCGGGCAGGGTCACGACGCCGACCACCTCGGCGCCCGCGCCGGCGGCCGCTTCCAGGCACTCCCGGCCCATGGTGTCGAAGCTGACCCAGACCGTGCGCACGTCGCGCGATGGTAGCGACCCGTCCCGGCAAGGGACACAATGACGGCGTGACGGAGACCAGCGGCGCCGAGCCGGCGATCAGGGAGGAGCGCCGACCGATCACGGCGCTGTTCGCCGACCTCGTCGGCTCGACGGCGCTCGGCGAGCGGCTCGACGACGCGGAGGTCAAGCTCGTCGTCGGCGAGGCGATCGCCCGCGTGGTCGCCGAGGTGGAGCGGCTCGGCGGGTACGTGAAGGATCTCGCGGGCGACGGCGTCCTCGCGTTCTTCGGCGCTCCCGTCGCGTCCGAGGACGACGCGGAACGCGCGCTGCTCGCAGCGCTCGCCATCGTGGAGGTCGTTCGAGGCTACGGCGACGACGTCGAGCGCGGCTGGGGAGTCCCCGACTTCAGCGTTCGCGTCGGCGTGACGACCGGGCCGGTCGTCGTCGGCGCGATCGGCGGCGGCGGGCGGGTCGAGTACGCCGCCTTCGGCGACACCGTCAACACCGCGGCACGTCTCCAGAGCGCAGCCGACGCGGGGACGATCCTCGTCGACGAGACGACGAGGCGCCTCGCCGAGCCCCTCTTCGAGTGGGGCGAGCCGATCGTGCTCGAGCTGAAGGGCAAGGAGCTCCCGGTCACCGCGCACCGGCCGCTGCGCGCCCGGCCGGTCGGCGAGAAGCCCCGCGGCCTCGAGGGCGTCGAGACACCGCTCGTCGGGCGCCAACCCGAGCTCGACCGCGTGCGGGCCGCGCTCGCCGGCGTCGCGAAGGGGAACGGCGGCGTGCTCCTCGTCACGGGCGAAGCCGGGATCGGGAAGAGCCGCTTGATCCTCGAGGCACGCGAGGGCTACGAGGGGACGTGGCTCGAGGGCAGGTGCGTCTCCTACGGCGAGTCGCTCCCGTACTGGCCCTTCCGCGACCTCCTCCGCGAGTGGCTCGGAGCCGGGCTCGACGACCCGGAGCTACGCGTCCGCGTGAGCCTGCGACGCGCCGTCTCGGCGCTCTTCGGCGACCGCGAGCTCGAGATCTATCCCTACCTCTGCTCGCTCCTCGGCATCGCGCCCGAGCCGGAGGCGGCGGCGCGGCTCGCCGACCTCTCTCCGGAGGCGCTGCAGTACCGGACGTTCGAGGTCGTGGAGGCGCTCCTCGAGCGGCTCGCCGCCGACGGTCCGCTCACGATCCTGATCGACGACCTCCACTGGGCGGATGCGACGTCGGTGCAGCTCGTCGAGCGACTGCTCTCCATCGGAGAGCGCGCCGCCGTGCTGCTCGTGGTGATGCAGCGCGACGACCGCGACCATCCCTCCTGGGCGGTGCGCGAGCGCGCGGCGCGCGAGGTTCCCCACCTCCTGACGGAGGTGGCGCTCGAGCCGCTCCCGGGCGACGCGCAGCGCACGCTGCTCGAGTCGATGGTCGGCTCCGGCGTGCTGCCCTCCGAGCTCGAGGAGCGCGTGCTCACGGCTGCGGAGGGGAACCCCTTCTACCTCGAGGAGCTCATCCGCTCGCTCGTCGACGCCGGCGCGGTCGTGCGCGAGGATGGGCGCTGGCGCTTCGACCACGAGGTGCCGGTGGAGGTGCCGCCGACGGTAGAGCGCGTCGTGCTCGCGCGCATCGACCGCCTGCCGCCGGCCTGCCACGACCTGCTCACGGCCGCTTCCGCGCTCGGACGTCGGTTCGGCCGCGCGCTGCTCGAGGCGGTCCTGGATGCAGAGGGAGACGGTCTCGACGAGGCGCTGCACGAGCTGCAGCGCCTCGACCTGCTGCGGGCCGCGCGCCGCTGGCCACAGCCCGAGTTCCGCTTCAAGCATGCGCTCATCCAAGAGTCGGCCTACCGCACGCTGCTCCCCGATCGCCGCCGCGAGCTGCACCGTCGCGCGGCGGAGTGGCTCGAGCGCCGGTACGAAGGCACGGAGACCGAGGTGCTCGGACTGCTCGCCCACCACTGGCTCGCAGCGGAGGACGAGGAGAAGGCGATCGCCTCGCTGACCCGAGCGGGCGACGAGGCCCGGCTCGCCTGGTCTCTCGACGAGGCGATCGAGCACTACCGCCGGCTCCTCCCGCTGCTCGAGCGCCGCGGCAAGCGCCAGGAGATGGCGCTCGTGCTCTTCAAGCTCGCCCTCGCCCTGCACACGGCG